>DASVNI010000571.1:0-13213 GCA_036383935.1 Gemmatimonadaceae bacterium
GAGGTCTTCCTCGGCGACGGCCGCCTGCTCGTCGCCGGAGGGCACATCTCCGACAACAAAGGGCTCAAGCAGGCCGCGACGTTCGACTGGCGAATGAACGCCTGGCAGTCGACCGCCTCGATGCGCGCCGGCCGCTGGTACCCTACGGCGACGGTGCTCGTCAACGGCGACGTCACGATCGTCGCCGGCTCCGACGAGAACGCCTCCGGGAACAACTACCCCGAGGTGTGGGACGGCACGAGCTGGCGCGAGCTCCCCGGCGCGCCGCTCGCCATGCCCTACTACCCGTGGATGCACTCGGCGCCCGACGGGCGCGTGTTCAACAGCGGTCCAGACCAGGTCACCCGCTTCCTCAATCCGAGCGCCGGCGGCGAGTGGACGCTCGGCCCGCGCAGCAACGGCGGCTACCGCGAGTATGGCGGCTCGGTGATGTACGCCCCGGGGAAGATCCTGATCATGGGCGGCGGCGACCCGCCGACGAACAGCGCCGAGACGATCGACCTCAACACCGGCGGCGGGTGGCAGCCCACGGGATCGATGGCCTTCGCGCGGCGGCAGATGAACTCCACCGTGCTCCCGAACGGTCAGGTGCTCGCCCTCGGCGGGACGAGCGGGACCGGCTTCAATGACGAGTCGAAGGCGGTACTTCCGGCCGAGGTGTGGAACCCGGCCACCGGAGCGTGGACGACGCTGGCGAGCATCCAGGTTCCCCGCCTCTACCACTCGAGTGCCGTGCTGCTCCCGGACGCGCGCGTGCTCTTCGCGGGCGGTGGCCGCTGCGGCGCGTGCACCGTGGACCACTACGACGCCCAGATCTTCTCGCCGCCCTACCTGTTCCGCGCCGACTCGACGGCCGCTGTGCGGCCGCAGATCCTCGCCGCGCCGGCGCAGGTGAGCTACGGGCAGGCCTTCACGGTGCAGACGCCGAGCGCCCTCGGGATCGCGCGCGTGACCTGGGTGCGCCTCCCCGCGACGACGCACTCGTTCAACCAGAACCAGTGGTTCAACGAGCTCTCGTTCACGGCGGCGGCGGGCGCCCTCACCGTGACCGCCCCGGCCACGGCGTACCAGGCGCCGCCCGGCCACTACATGCTCTTCCTCCTCGACTCCGCCGGCGTCCCCTCGGTCGCGCGGGTGGTGCAGGTGGTGGGGAGCGCGCCGCTCCCCGGCGCGCCCGGCACTCCGGCGGCGCCCAGCGCCCTCGGCACCGGCCCGATCGACAGCCAGCGCATCCGCCTCCTCTGGACCGACCGCTCGACGAGCGAGACCTCGTTCCGGATCGAGCGCTGCATCGGCAACGGGTGCGCGAACTTCGCCGAGGTCGCACAGACCGAGGCGAATGTCACCTACTTCCGCGACTCGGCGCTCGCCCCGGCCACGACGTACAGCTACCGCGTCCGCGCGCAGAACGACGCCGGCTTCTCCGGTTACTCCAACACGAGCGTCGCGACGACCCTCGCCACCGGCAGCGCGCCGCCGCCGGGCCCGATCGTGCACCGCGCGACGGGGCTCTGCCTCGACGTGAGGAACGGCGCCCGCGCGGACGACGGCGACCACGTGCTGCTCGCCGCGTGCAACGGCGGCACGAGCCAGCAGTGGACACTCCCCGCCGGCGGCGCGCTCGGCGACGTCCTCGTCTTCGGCACCAAGTGCCTCGACGCCTGGACGGGACGGGGGAACGACGGGGACCCGATCAACATCTACGCCTGCCACGGCGGCACGAACCAGCAGTGGGGGCTCAGCACGACCGGCGAGCTGCGCGGCGGCTTCGGCAAGTGCGTCGTCCCCGCGACCTCGCCGGTGGGGGCGGGCACCGAGTTCGTGCTCGGCGCCTGCACCGGCGCGGCCGCGCAGAAGTGGGCGGCCAACCCGGGCACGGACCTTCCCCCGATCGCCGACTTCACGGCGAGCTGCAGCGGGATGAGCTGCACCTTCAACAGCACCGCCTCGAGCGACGACCGCGGGATCGCGTCCCGCGCCTGGAGCTTCGGCGACGGCGACAGCGCCGGCGACGTCGTCACCCCGCTCAAGGTGTACGCCGCACCCGGGACTTACTCCGTGACGCTCACCGTCAGGGACGCCGCCGGCCAGACCGACACGAAGACGCGCACCGTCTCGGCCGCATCGCAGTCGAACACGCCGCCCGTCGCCGCGTTCAACAGCAGTTGCACCGGGCTTGCCTGCACCTTCACGGACGCGAGCACCGACGCCAACGGGACGATCGTTTCATGGGGTTGGGCCTTCGGCGACGGGGCGACCTCCACCCTGGCGAACCCCACGCACACCTACCCAGCCGCCGGCTCGTACACCGTGACGCTCACGGTACTCGACGACGGGAGCGCGAGCGGCACCGTCTCCAGGACGGTGACCGTCGTCGCGCTGCCGCCCGCGACGGCGGTGCCGATCGTGACCCGCACCGGCGGCAAGTGCCTCGGCGTGCAGGGCGGCGTGCAGACCAACGCCACCCCCGTGGTGCTCGGCGCCTGCGCCAGCCGCCCCGAGCAGCGCTGGACGATGCCCCCACCCGGGATCGCCGGCGCGGTCACCGTCTACACTGCAGCTACGTGCCTCGACGCCTCCGGCGGCCAGGGGCGCGACGGCGACCCAATCATCATCTGGCCCTGCCACAACGGGCCGGCGCAGCCCGGGCCCAACGAGACCTGGACCTACACCGCCGCGGGGGAGCTCAAGGGGATCAACGGCAAGTGCATCGCCTACGCGACGCCAGTGACGAATGGCGCGGGCCTCGTGCTCGCGCCGTGCACCGGCGTGGCAGGGCAGAAGTTCGACGTCGGCACCGCGCCGCCGAACAGCCCGCCGACCGCCGCATTCACCCCCGCCTGCACGAACCTCGTCTGCACCTTCACCGACGCGAGCAGCGACAGCGACGGGGCCGTGGCGGCGTGGGCGTGGAGCTTCGGCGACGGCGGCACGTCGACCACGCGCAGCCCCACGCGAGCCTACGCCGCGGCCGGTAGCTACACCGTCAGCCTCACCGTCACCGACGACCGGGGCGCGACGGCCTCGACCTCGCGCACCGTGACCGTCTCGGGCCCGGTGGTGAACCAGCCGCCCGTCGCCAGCTTCACCGCGGCGTGCACCCTGCTCGCCTGCACCTTCACCGACGCGAGCACCGACATCGACGGGACGGTCGCAGGGTGGAGTTGGGCCTTCGGCGACGGTGCCACCTCGACGGCGCGCAACCCGGCGCACAGCTACGCCGCTGCCGGCTCCTACACCGTGACCCTCACGGCGACGGACAACAATGGCACGCCCGGGAGCACATCCCGCAGCTTCGTGTTGAAGACCACCCGGTCGATCGTGAGCCAGGGTGCGGCCGGCAAGTGCATCGAGGTGGAGAACGGCGGCCAGCTGAACGGCACCCGCATCTTCATCGTCCCGTGCTCGGGCCTGGCCAAGCAGCGGTGGACGGCGCCCGCCGCCGGGATCGCCGGCGACTACCGCATGTTCGGCACGATGTGCCTCGACGCCGCCAGCGGCCAGGGGAACGACGGCGACAAGATCCTGCTCTGGGAGTGCCACGGAGGCCCGAACCAGCAGTGGACCCTCACCGCGGCCGGAGAGCTCAAGGGCGGCTCCGGCAAGTGCATCACCCTGAACGGGGGCGCCATCGCCGACTTCACGGAGATGGCGATCTTCCCCTGCACCGGTATCGCCACGCAGAAGTGGGCGTTCGGTCCTCCCTGAGCTACGGAGCGACTGACGAACGAGGGCTCCTCGCTGCAGCGAGGAGCCCTCGTTCATGACGACTCTGATGAACTGACTAGCTCCGAACCAACTTCTTGTACGCCACCCGATGCGGCGTGTCGGCCTCCGCACCCTTCCGTCGCCGGAAGTCCGCGTCGTACTCCTTGGAGTTCCCCTCGAACCAGCGGACTTGCGCGTTGTTCATGCCCGGCGCACCTGCAACTCGTGCGTAGGTCCGCTCTTAGCCGCCACGACCTGTAGTTCGAATTTGGCACGAACGCATTTCGTGCCAGTATACGATTGTCACGAGAGTCGCGCCGGTCCGGCCGCCACACTTGGGAAGCAATGAAAACCGCTGGATCAGAAGGCTCATTGGGCGCCGCGACGCGCAGCTGGCACACGCAACCGTGGCGGGCGCGGGTCACATCTCGTCGCTTACCGTCCCGTGCGATCGATGCCGAGCGCGTCGAGCGCCACCACGAGACGGCCGGTGCGCGGCCCGCCCCGCACGAACACGAAGCGCGACCCGTCCGGCGACACGTCGTAGTCCGCGCCCTCGATATGCACAGCCTCGAACAGCGTCGTCCCCGCGCGCACCACCGGCGGCTGGCCGGCGCCTCCGGGATCGAGGCTCACGGCGACCAGCTTCGTCCCCTGCCAGTAGTAGAGCTCCCGCCCGTCCTTTCGCCACGCCGGGGCCGCCCCGCCCCCCACTGAGACTTGCGTCTTCGCACCGAGCGACGGATACGACCGCACGAAGATCTCGGAACGACCCGTCTCGTAAGACTCGTACGCGATCCAGCGGCCGTCCTTCGACACGCGCAGCTCTCCCACGTTCTGGTCCGTGAGGAATGGGCTCGGCACACCGGTCGGCATCGGCTGCGCCCAGACGCCGCCCCTGTTGCCAAAGAGTATCCGTCCGTCGAGTGCCCAGTCGCCCGGGACCTGGCTGCCCGGCGCGCGCACGAGGAGGCGCGTGCTGTCCCCGTCGAGCGCGCGCACGTACAGATCCTTGGTCCCTAGGAGTCCGGCGTCGAAGGCGATTGCGCGACCGTCCGGGCTCCAGACGGGCTCGTTGTTGTCGTTCCCGTCGGCCGTCAGCGGCTGTGTCGTCCCCGAGGTCAGGTCGGCGATGAGTATGTCCGTGTGCCAGACGTCGCCGCTCCACATGTCGCTCCCCTCCCGACCGGGCGTGAGCGCGGAGAACGCGAGGCGGCGGCCGTCCGGCGAGAAGCGCGCCGACCACGGGTAGCGTCCGGGGATCACCTGAACCTCGCGCCCCGCGCGGTCGACGATCGCCAGCTCCATTCCGCGCGCGATGCGGTAGACGACCGAGCCGGAGGAAGACACATCGAGCGGCGAGTAGCCGGCAAACCACGTGTCGAGCCCATTCGCGACCTCCTCGGCGGGGCCACTCGGTGCCATGCGGTCGAGGTCGAACCGCTGCCGGTAGAGCGCCCCGCCTGCGCCGGCGTAGACGATGTGCCCCGCGACGTACCGTGCTCCGACGCCCGAGTCGAAGCGGCGCACCGTTCCGGTGGCGAGGTCCAGCACGGCGATCCGCCCGACACGCCAATCGAGGCTCGACGTGACGAGGATCATCCGGCCACCGGGCAGCGGCGACGGGTACAAGAGGTGGCGTGTCGTGTCCGCGAGCGGGATCGGCGTGGGCGTTCCCCCCGCTGCAGGCACGCGATAGAGCTTCCCGCTAAAGAAGACGGTGTAGACGATCGTGTCCCCCGGCAGCCACGCACCGCCGAAGAACATGCCCTTCCCCTGCGGCAGCTCGGCCACGGTCACCGGCGTCCCGCCGTCGAGGCGCACCTTCCGGATGAGCCCACGGCTCTCGAAGCCCACCCACGCGCCGTCGGGGGAAAAGAACGGCCAGTCGCCCCCTTCGGTGCCTGCGATCGGATGCGACACGATGTCGTCCGCCGACCGCGCGAAGAGCCGCGGCCCGCTCGGCCCCGTTGCCGCGTACACGACGGTGCGGCCGTCGGGGGAGATGGCGGGCGAGCTGTAGTACCATGAGCCTGCGCCGAGGAAGCCTCCCGAGTCGACGTCGATGACGAAGCGCACCGGCCCGTGCGCCGCGGCTCCCGTCGCGAGCGCGCGGCGTCCGATCGTCGTGCCGATCGCGAGCCCCGCGGCGAGCACCACCGCTCCGAGCGCCGCCACGACCGGCATCGAGAAGCCCCGGCCTCGCGCCGTCCGCTCGACGTGTGGCCCGGCAGCTTCACCTTCGTCGACCGGCTGAGCGAGAGCGGCGGCGAAGGCGCCGGCGCTTGTAAAGCGATCGGCCGGCAGCTTCGCGAGGGCGGTACGCACCGCGCGCTCGACGTGCGGGGGCACGGTGTGGCGATGCAGGGTGAGCGCCTGCGGCTCCTCGGTCATCAGCCTGGCGATGACCGCCTGCGCGGTGGGCCCCGTGAAGGGCGGCCCGCCACCGAGCATCTCGTACAGCACGGCGCCGAGCGCGTACACGTCCGCGCGGTGGTCGACGATCTTCTCCGCCGCGGCCTGCTCGGGTGCCATGTACTGCGGCGTGCCGAGCGAGAGGCCGGTCTGCGTGATGCGCTGGCCGCCCGCGCTGCGCACGGCAAGCGCGATCCCGAAGTCGGCGACGACGACGTGTCCGTCGTGCAGGAGAATGTTCTCCGGCTTCACATCGCGATGGATGATCCCGCGACGGTGCGCGTAGTCGAGCGCGTCGGCCACCTCGCCGACGATGCGGAGCGCGTCGGGAATGGGGAGCTGCGTCTCGCGGTTGAGACGCTCGCGGAGCGTCTCCCCCTCGACGTAGGGCATCACGTAGTACAACAGCCCGTCGGCGCTGCCCGAGTCGAACAGCGGCAGGATGTGGGGGTGCTGGAAGCTCGCGGTGAGCTCGATCTCGTTCAGGAAGCGCTCGGGGCCGAGCACCGCCGAGAGCTCCGGGTGCAGCACCTTGATCGCCACCTTCCGGTGATGGCGCACATCCTCGGCGAGGTACACCGTCGCCATGCCACCCGCGCCGAGCGAGCGCTCGACCCGATACCGCCCGACGAGCGCCGCGGCGAGGCTACTCGGCAGCGGGCTCGCGAGGGGCGTCTCACGCAGAGTCGGATCGCTGGCGATCGGATCCTGAGGCGGCATCGGGGCGGAGGCTCGGGTGATACGCCGCGAATATGCGCCCGCGCCCGGAGAATGTCACGAAGACGACCGCCGCGTGACACTTTGTCACGCGGCGTCGGGAACAGGTACGGCGCGATGTGCTTGGCTTACGTCCGCACCAGCTTCTTGTACGCCACGCGGTGCGGCGTGTCCGCCTCCGCGCCCTTCCGGCGCCGGAAGTCCGCGTCGTACTCCTTGAAGTTCCCCTCGAACCACATGGCTTGGACGTCGTTCATGCCGGGCGCAGTTGCAACTCCTGTGTCACATCGGACTTACGAGGCACGCCCTGTAGTTCGAATCTGTCACGAGGTCGTTTCGTGACGAGAACGCTTGTCACGAGTAACGGCTCACCGACCACAATCGCGAGCCGGAGTCTCTCAGAGCGGTATCGAAGTACGCCGGTGGAGTACGGCACCGGCCGATGCGAGGAGCACGCCGAGTACAACGAAGCCGCCGTTGCCACGCTCTGCAGCGGGCAGCGTGCACCGGGTCGATACTGAAAAGAGGAACGAGGAGCGGGTGCGCACTGCGCGATGGCGACGTGACAGGGTAGGCCGTATGATCCACCACCACCCCAGAACAGAGGGCGCGCATGTTCCGCACGATGATGGCGCCTTCCAGTGCCGCCTTGGGGCCGTACGTCTGGGCCTACTGCATGAATACGGGCCGAGTGGATGCGGTCCCGCTCGTCATCCCGCTACCGCCGCGGCCCAAGCAGACCATCACGTTTTCCTTCGCGGACCGGTACGGCGCGATTCGCCCCGGCTCCGGCCAGACCGTTGCCACCCCTCGCGTGGTCGTCGTTGGACCCCAGTCCTGCGCTCGGCCTGGTCTGTCCGTACTTGGACGTATCGACAACTTCAGCATTCTCTTCCAACCGTCCGGTTTCCACCGGCTGTTCGGCGTCCCCATGACCGAGCTGGCCGATGCCGCGTACGACGCGCATGCGGTGATCGGATCCAGGCTTCCATCAGTGGAACAGGAACTCGGCGATGCGGCCGACTTCTCCGAGCGAATCCAGGTCATCGAGCGGCGCCTGATCGCGCTCCTGTCGCGCAACGAACGGCCAGACGCCGTCGCGGCCGCGGCGAATCGTCTGTTCGTGAGGCACGGCGGCCAACGCATCTCTTCGATGGCGTCGGAGTGCGGGCTCTCGCTGCGCCAGTTCGAGCGACGCTTCGTCGCGCAGGTCGGCGTGCCGGCGAAGTTCTACGCTCGAGTCACGAGATTCAACGCCGCCCTGGATCAGAAGCTCCGTCATCCCGACCGTGCCTGGAGCCGCATCGCCAGCGATCACCACTATCACGATCAGATGCACCTCGTGCACGACTGTCGCGCCTTGACGGGCGAGAGCCCGACTGGCCTCCTCACCCGGCTCAACGCGGAGCCGGCGTTCCACCCGTTCTTCGCGACGGCCGACCGCCCGCGCCACGTTTGATGCTGTCCGGGCGTCGCATTCTTACTATCTCGCGGTGGAGCGAGCGTGCACTGTCGTGAGTCCGTCCACCATCCCGATGGCGTGGTGCGGGCGTACCCCACCCGAACGCGTTGGATGGCCGGTCCACAGTTCAACCTCGTACCGTCATCAGGAAGACGTCATCTATGATCCGAGCCGTCCCCGCCGTCCTGTTCGTCGTTGCCGCCTCCGTGTCACCCTCGCCCGGAGATGCCGCGATTGCGTCGGCGTCATTCAAGCACCCTGTGGTGACCGTGCACGCCAAGGAGTACGCCTTCATCGCGCCGGAACGCATCGCCGCCGGCACCACGACGTTCCGGCTGGTGAACGACGGCAAGGAGCCGCACCAGGTCTCCATCCTCAAGCTCGCGGCGGGGAAGACGCCAGCAGATTTCCTCGCGGCGGCGAAGGCCAATAAGCCGACGCCGTGGGCAGTCGGCGCTGGCGGCCCGAACACCGCCGGCCCCGGGCAGACCATCGAGGCAACGGTCACGCTCGACGCGGGCAACTACCTCCTCGTGTGCTGGGTCCCCTCGCCCGGCGCGCCGGTGCCGCACCTGGCGAAGGGGATGATCCACCCGCTCACCGTCACTGCGGCAGCTGCCTCCGCGAAGGCAGTAGCGTACGCACCCGACGCCGTGCCCGACGTGCGCCTCGACCTGACCGACTACACGTTCACGTTCTCGAAGCCGCTCACCGCCGGGACGCACACGATTCAGGTGGTGAACCACGGGCCGCAGGAGCACGAGGCCGTGTTCGAGAAGCTCGCCCCGGGCAAGACAATGCGGGACGTCGACGCGTGGTTCGAGCGCGGGATGCAAGGCCCCGCCCCCCTGGCGCCGGCCCCGGGCATGGCGGCCCTCGGCAAGGGTCGGGCGGGCACGTTCACGGTGACGCTCACGCCCGGACGATACGCCGTTGTCTGCTTCGTCCCGGACGTGAAGGACGGCAAGCCGCACGAGATGCACGGCATGGTGGAGGAGTTCACCGTCGCCGCAAAGTGAGCTGAGTGGGCAAATGGAGTCATCGGCCTTGGCTCACTTTACCCAGAACTCCTCCCGCCGAGACCGTGCTGCGCACGACACGTCCATCCCTTCCGGATTTGTCCGCGTGATGAACTCAGCGATGAGCTGGCGCGTGCATTCGTCGCCGTCGAGATGACCAGCTCCGGGCCGCACGACGAGCGTCCTGCGCGTAAGCGACCGTGCTGCTGATGCCGCCCACTCTGGTGGACTGATCGGATCGAGCGCTCCCGCCAGCACGAGCGCGGGCACCTCGGATCGCGCCGAGTCGCGATACCCGAGTGGAAGCGTGCCGCGCGGCCAGCCGTCGCACGCTTCCATGAGCTCCCGCGAGAGGGGAGCACCGAGCGGCTCGGTGGATTCAGCGCGCGCTACGTCCGCCTCCGCGATGAACGGGACGTCCTCGGTGCAGAGGATGGCGAGCATGGCGCCAACACTGAACCGCGGCCATCGGTTCACGTTGAACATGTCGATCTCGCGCGCGGCAAAGGTGAAGTCTCCCCGCGCAGCGCGATGAATCATGCGCGGGATCTCCCGCGCATCGGTCGCCGTGTACAGGTGCGACCAGAGCCCGTTCAGGAAGGCGCGACGGGTGAGGACCGCGCGCTCGCGCCCGAGACCGAAGTCCTCGCTCAACGTCACCGGGGCGGGCGCGGAGTCGAGGCGCGCTACGACCGCGCGGAGCTCGGCCTCGAGGCGTGGATATGCGCTCGCACATCGGAGTTGCGCGGCGCAGTCGGCGAACGCGGCGCGGAGCGCACGTGCTCCGGCCGCCGCGCCCGGCAAGGGCGTCGTGTACGCGGTCGTGATCACGCCGTCGAGTACCGTGCGACGTACGTGCGTCGGATGCTGGCGCAGATAGACGAGCGCGAGCTTCGAGCCGTACGAGAAGCCAACGACGTCGATCTTGTCGTAACCGAGTGCCGCGCGTACGTCGTCGAGATCGTCGGCCGCGATGCTCGACGTGTACTGCGTGAGGTCCGCGTGCTTCGCGAGCGAGTCACGGCAGTGGCGTACCGCGGCGACCGGCCAGCGGTCACCGAGGTAGGGGGCGAATCCTCTGCCGTACAGATCGCACGCAAGCGGGGCCGACGCACCTGTGCCGCGCTGATCGACCAGCACGACGTCTCGTTCGTCGCGCGCGGCACCGACCAGATTGGCGGTCCCCGCCTCCGTCGCGACCCCGATCCCCGGGCCGCCGGTCAGGATGAAGATGGGATCAGGCTGTCGTGCAGCCGCCATTCGTGCCGGCAGGACGACAACCTTGAGGGCGATGCGCCGGCCCTGACGCGACGCACGGTTCTCCCAGACCGTGAACCACCCGCACCGTGCGTCGCCATGCACTCCGTCGACGCGGCACGAAGTCAGCTGCGGTCGAGCTCCGACCGAATCACGCGACTGGAGCACGGCTTCGCCGGATTGGGCGCGTCCAGAGCCACGACCACAGCCCAACAGCAGTGCAGTCGCGATGGCACACAGGGCGGTGACCTGGCCGGCGACGGGTCGAGGAAGCATCGTGTGGGCTGGAGGGTATGTGTTCAGCCACCGTTCGCTCTCCGGCTACCCGACTCGACGGGTTTGGTGCCCGGGTCGATACGTCGTCAAACACCTCGTCGACTCACATGCCTCTGCCTGAGCGGTACCGCCGTCAGCTGATGGAGACCGCCGAAGCCGCCGAGCGAGAGTCCCGCTGGGACGGATGGCTCGCGCTCGCGCGCGTGATCGGCGAGATCACGTTGTGGACGCTGCTCGGCATGTTCTGCATCGGCCTCGCGTTCCACACCTTCGGCTTCGAGCTCGGGCGCGTCTACTGGCTGGTCGGCTGTATCGTGTGGATCGGCGGGGTCAGCGTCGCCGTGCTCTCGGCGTACCGCCGCGGCGAGGAACGCGGGGACTGGTAGGCGCGAGAGCCGCTCCCGCTATCTGCCGCTCTGCAAACGCGCATAGCTTCCCCGCCGACCGCTCCCGATCAGAAGCACGGCGTCGTAGCTCCCAATCGCCGTCCGGAGCTTCGGGGTTACTGCTGCTAGCCTCCCGGCCTGCAGCAAGGACCGCAGCGGTCTGAGATCGACGATAATCCACGATTCCGTCGAGCCCTGCTTCGCGAGGAGCTCATATCCGGGCGTCTCGGTCAACGACCAGAACGTTCCCGGCTTGTTCACAAGCCAGGCGGCGAGGTGGAACGACTCCATGCCGTTCGCCGTCGCGAACTCGTGGACGAAGGTGCCGAGCGATGTGAAGCCAGAGGGTGTGAGGCCTACACCGCCATGCAGCGCTCCCACCTTGAGGAGCACCCGCGGCAGCTCGGCGCCGGCGGTTTGGGCACGCCGGTAGTTTGCCATGAACTGCGTCTTCATCAGGTGCTCTCGCTCACTGTTGGACAGGTACCCAGTGAGGGCGCCGTGCTGCGCCGCGATGTCATTCACGTAGATCCGATTCGACGTCTCGAGCGCATCGAGGAGCCACGTCGCGTTCTTCGTCGGCTTGCTCCCATATGCGCTCCGCAGGCGGTCGAACATCGCGGTGTCCGGCGACTCGATGAAGCGTGGACCGACATCGTCGACGAGCGCGTACGGACGACGCTTTTCGAGAGGCTGTGCCTGTTGAATGAGCTGCGCCACCATCGCGCGCGACTCAGGGTTGGGAGCGACGGCGGCCAGTTGATCGAGCACATGGAGGCCGCCCCACTCGTTGTCGATCCCCCAGAGTGGATCGGTGCGAGCAACGGACGTCTTGCCGATCCGCGCGAAGGCTTCCAGCTCCTCGTCGTCCCAGAACTGGAACGCATGCGGATAGCGACGCGCCAGCTCGAACGTCTGCTGCTCGCTTCCGCGCACGCCGGGCGCCGAGAGCATGTGCATGATCACGGGCCCGAACTCGACCGCGTAGTAGTCGAAGCCCGCGGTCCGGTGCAGCACGTCGAACAGCGCGGTGGCGAACTGCGGCGTCTCGGCCACGTAGTGCGACTCGGCGAGCACGAAGAACTGGGTGCGGCGCGCCGCGTCGGTCAGCAACCGAGCACCCGTCCCGACGAGAGCTCCCCGTTCGACCGCTATGGGATAGCTGTTCGCGTGCAAGATGCTGTCGAGGTACACGGTGTCGCGAGCAGTCACAGTCGGCTGCGCATCTGCCGTTGCGGAGGCGATGCACAGTAGGACCAGCGCGAGACGGACAAGGCGATCTACGACGGCGGCGGATCTCGTCACGGCGTCTATCCCCTGGGATGACATCATGGAGCCGGCGCGGTTTCGCTGCGTCGCACACACCGCGGTGTCAAAGCTACGCCCGCCGAGCACGACGGCTGTTCGCCTGGCAAAGTTTCCGGCGTGTCGCTCACTCCGTCCGACACGAGCCTCATGAAGCACCTGCGACGGGCTACTGCGAAAGCATCGCCCAGACGTACGTCGCCAGGTTGGCCCCGTTGTGCGCCACGATGGGGAACGCCAGGCTCCCCGTGCGCCGTCGCAACCACCAGAAGGCGACGCCACCGAGTGCGGGGAAGAAGAACGCACCCACGTCGAACGTCACGTGTCCTCCGCTCCAAGCGAGACCGTGCCACAGGCCGAAGGCGAGGGCGGAGACGGCGCCGGCCCACGCCGCGCCGCCACGCCACCCATCCTCACGTGCACCAAATGCACGTTCCAGGAGTTCGAGCAATACGCCGCGGTACGCGAGCTCCTCGGCCATCCCCGGCAGCGTCGCCTGGTACAGCAGCGTCTCAGCGTCGGGCCGCCGCGATTCTCGGAGCAGCAGCGCGGAGATCGCGAGAAGCAGGAGCGTGAAGAGCGCCGCCGGCAACACGGAACCCGCGCGCTGCCGCCGCGTCAGACCAACGCGTTCGTGGGGCACTCGCGCGATGCGCACATACGCGAGT
>DASVNI010000572.1:0-6449 GCA_036383935.1 Gemmatimonadaceae bacterium
GAATGGACGGTGCCGCGCTCACCGATCGCTTCGAACGCATCGGTACCTCGGTCGAAGCGCGAGCCGACTGGGACTCCGCGACGATCACCCTGACCGTTCTTCGGGAGCGACTACCCGAGGCGTTGGCGCTCGTACGCGACCTACTCCGCGCGCCCGACTTTCCGGAGCGGGAGGTGGCGCGGCTCAAGGACGAGCGACTCGCGGAGCTGATGCAACTCCGCGCCGAGCCAGGATCGCTTGCCGATGAACAGTTCGCGCGCGCCGTGTACGCGCCAACGGCGCGATACGCGACACCAGCCGCTGGTAGCGCGACGAGCGTACGGGCGCTGACGCGCGCTGTCGTGCGCGAGTTCTACGCGCGGCGCTATCGATCGTCCACGACGACGCTGGTGCTCGCCGGGGACGTGACGGCGGATGGCGCGCGAGCGCTGGCGGACCAGCTGTTCGGTGACTGGCAGGGTGGTGAAGCCCCGACGACTGAGCGCTCGATCGACGCAGCGCCCGAGCAGAAGTTGGTTCGGATCGTCGCCAAGGGGGATGCGCCGCAATCGGAGGTGCGCGTGGGTCATGTCGGACTGCCACGCCTCAACCCCCATTACTTCGCCGTCACCGTGATGAACGCCGTCCTGGGCGGGCTCTTCTCGTCGCGCATCAACCTGAACCTCCGCGAGGCGCACGGTTACACCTACGGCGCCTTCTCGGCGTTCGAGTGGCGCCGCGGAGCGGGGCCGTTCACGATCCAGACAGCGGTGAAGAGCGAGGTCACTGGCGCTGCGGTGCGCGAGATCCTGAAAGAGATCGATGGGATCCGGACGGCGCCGATCAGCGAGAGCGAGCTGACGCTCGCGACGAGCTACCTCGACGGAGTCTTTCCGATCCGCTACGAGACGACGGCGGCGATCGCCACGGCGCTCACCAACCTGGTGGTTCACGACCTTCCCGACAGCTACTACGACGAGTATCGAGCCCACGTGCGCAACGTGACGACGGACGACGTGCTGCGCGCGGCAGAGCAGCACCTGCATCCGGACCGGCTGCATATCGTGATCGTCGGCGATCCTGTCGTGATCACCGATCAGCTGGCGGGGATTCACGGCGCGCACGTCGACGTGGTGAACCCCGACGGCGCCGAGGTCGCGGCATGACGGCGAAGAAGCGAGCCCCGGTGGTCACGTCGGCCGAGCTCGATGCGACGCCGCCCGGCACCATACCGGCAGCACAGCTCAGCACGCAGCACATCTACGCGGGGAAGATCGTCAAGCTCGATCGTGACCACATCCGCTACCCGGATGGCAGTGAGGCCGATGTAGAAATCATTCGGCATTCGGGCGCGTCGGCGGTCGTCCCATTCCTCACCGATCCCGAAGGAGACGATCCGCAGATCCTCATGCTCCGCCAGTATCGGTACGCGGCCGGCGGATACGTCTATGAGATTCCTGCGGGCCGACTCGATCCGGGCGAAGCACCGATCGTATGTGCAGCTCGGGAGCTCAAGGAAGAGACGGGTTGTAGCGCCGAGTCGATCGTGCCGTTGATCACGATGCTGACCACGCCCGGATTCACGGACGAGCGGATCCATCTCTTCATGGCGACGGGGCTCACCCACGGTGAGGCGGCGCGCGAGGCGGATGAGTTCGCCGACGTGGTAGTGCTCAGGTTGTCCGAGGCGCTCGAGCTCGTGCAGCAAGGCGAGATCCCGGACGGCAAGTCAGCGCTCGGCCTGCTATACGCAGCAGGGTTCAAGACAGGATGAGCTCGCTACCCCAGAGCTAAAAGGCAGTTCCGGATCGAGCAGGACAGACAACTCAATGCCCCGTTCGAGTGTCAAAAGATGGACACTCCAACGGGGCATTCCCGTGTAGTGTACCGAAAAGAGGACGAGCGAAACGGCGTTTCGTGAGGGAATACAGCCGACCAGCACGCCATAAGTGCAGTAATAACAATTACTTACACATATGTCAGCGTGGGGCGGGATCGGGCATGGCACCTGCTTTCTAAGGGCGCACAGCGGAACGAAGCAGAAAGCATTACTTGGTTCGTAGAGCGCAACCCTTTCGCAGCGCTTGGGGGATAGAAAAATGGCTGACGTCGCAACGAAGCGGGTCGCGCAACGGGGACCGACGATCCGTGAACAGCTCAAGGGGATGGACGATGCGGAGGTCGTCACCGCCTTTCTCGAGGGCGAGGAGCGTGCCTTCCAGGAGCTGGTCGAGCGTTATCAGACGCGGCTGCTCAACTTCATCTACCGCACGATCGGCGATCGTGAGAAGGCCGAAGATCTTGTGCAGGAAGTGTTCATCCGAGTGTATCGGCACCTGCATCGGTTCGACCGGTCGAAGAAGTTCTCGACCTGGGCATACACCATCGCGTCGAATCTGGCGAAGAACGAGCTGCGCAACCGATCGAGAAATCCGCTCGTGCTGTTCCAGACGATGAAGGGCAACTGGGAGGACGAGGACCGTCCTCTGCAGTTCGAGGATACGACGGCACGGCCGGACGACCTCTACCGGAAGCGTCACCTGCGCGAGCTGGTCGCCGAAACGGTGGCGAAGCTGCCGGCGCACCACCGGGAGGTGTTCGTCCTTCGCGAGCTCGAGGGCAAGTCATACGAAGAGATCGCCGAGATCACGGACTGCAACCTCGGCACGGTGAAGTCACGCCTGAACCGGGCGCGCAACGCCTTCGCCGAGATCATCGAACCGTGGGTGGACTGACCGAGCACGAAGCAGGGTGGGTAAGGAGATAGGTGGGGTGAGCAGATAGGGTGGTAAGGAGAGAGGGTGGGATAAGGGGCTCCCGGGCGCGGGAGCCCCTTTTTTTCATGCCATGGAGAGGGGCGAAGGCCGCTGGAACAGCCCCTGGTCCCGCGGGTATCGGAGGCGCATTCTCCATGGTACCTCACCCCATTCCTCGCGCCGCATGAATTGTCGGGAGTTTCGACGCAAGCACGACGCGTATGTCGACGACACGCTGAGTGGAGTGGACATCGAGGGGATGGACCGGCATCTCCGGCTCTGCGAGCAGTGTGCAGCGCTCGACACGCGGATCCGCCGCTCGTTGCTCATCGCGCGGAACCTGCCGACGATCCAGCCCTCCGCGGCATTCGGTGAACGGTTGCAGATGCGCCTCGCGCAGGAGCGCGCCCTCATGGCCGCTCGGCAGCGCGATACCGACGCGATGCTCGGCATGATGACGAAGCGCCACCGTGGTCCCTTCTCTCCTGGGACCTTCGTGGCGCTTGCCGCAGGGATTGCCGTCGCCGCAGGTGTATCGATGACCGTGATCCTCATGGGAGACGACGACCGCGTGATTCGACTGGCCCCCGTGGTCGCCACGCTACCCGAGCCAGAGCCGTCGCCGATCGCGACGCCCGCGATGGTGGCCTCGATGCCCGCCGGCATGCCGATCTGGCCCGCGATGTTCGTGGCGCAGCGCGCACCGCTCCGTCTGGCGAGCGACGTGGCAGGCCGCTGACGACCTGATCGCGGCCCGTCGCGCCGTCGCGTTCGCGGCTCGCGCGATCTCTCCTATATTTCCCCCATGGCATCCGCAGGGGAGAGGGCGCTTCACGCAGCCGCCAAGAATCGCGTCTTCGATCCGGTGTATTACCTGTTCGGAGACGACGACTTCCTGAAGGACGGCCGCAGCCGTGATCTCATCAACGCCGCCGTCGACCCCTCGACACGCGACTTCAATCTCGAAGTGCGGCGTGCGAGCGAGCTCGATCCCGAGGGATTGGATGCGTTGCTCGGGACGCCCCCGATGCTGGCCGACCGCCGAGTGGTGGTGCTGCGCGACGTGGACAAGCTGAAGAAGGGCGCGCGGGCCGTCCTGGACCGCTATCTCACACGCCCTGCGCCCGACACGGTCCTGATCCTGATCGCGCCAAGCGGAGCAAAGCCCGACAAGGCGTTGAGCGCACACGCGACCGCGGTGGAATTCGCACCACTCAACGGAGATCGTCTGCCGCGATGGGTGGTACATCACGCGGAGACCATACTCGAGCGCGCGATCACGCCGGAAGCGGTGGCGCTGCTCGTCGAAGCGGTGGGAAGCGATCTGGCACAACTCGCCGTGGAGCTCGAGAAGCTGGCGAGCTACGTCACTGAGACGATCGACGAGCGCGCCGTCGCCGAGATCGTCGGCGTCCGACGCGGCGAATCGGTGGGGGATCTGCTCGATGCCGTCGCGGCGAAGGACGCGAACGCCGCGCTCACGCTGATCCCGATCGTGCTCCAACTTCCGAAGACGACCGCCGTCTCGATCGTGATGGCGCTGACGTCCCAGACACTCGCGCTTGGCTATGCGGAGGCTGCACTCGCGTCAGGCGGTTCGCAGCGTGCGCTGTTCGGCGACCTGATGGCGCTCCTCAAGGACACGGGCGCTTTTCCGGGCCGACCGTGGGGCGAAGCGGTGACTGCCTGGACGAAGCACGCTCCACGCTGGAGCGCGGCCGACGTCGACGCCGCTCTCTCCGCCCTCCTCGCGGCCGATGCCGCGCTCAAGGAAACGCGACTTTCCTCCGACGAGCAACTGCTCACCTCCCTCGTGCTGGCCCTGTGTGGGCGCGCGGTTCGCCGCGCCGCCTGAGCACAGCGACCATCCTCCCCGACGATGCATCGCCTTCCAAGAATCGTTCTTCCCACAGTCGTGGCGCTGTGTGCGCTCGCTCACCAGTCCGACGCACAAGGGAGCGCCAACAGCTCCGCGCCGCCGCTTCCCGCTACCGACTCGATCTTCCGGCGCGCGCGCCGACTCGTGAGCGAGGGCGACGGCACGATGGGTCGTGCCCTCGTGGACTCGTTGCTGCGTGCAGCGCGCGAGGGAACGCCGGCATACGGCGACGCACTCTTCTGGCGCGGTGCGTTGGCGGAAACCGCTGCGGATGCCGAACGAGATTATCGCCGCGTGATCGTCGAGTATCCGCTCTCGCCGTACTCCGACGATGCCCTCCTGTCGCTCGCCGAGCTGGAACAGGCGCGCGGTGACCGCGCGGCGGCGTATCAGCATCTTCAGCGATTCGTGCGCGAGCATCCGGCGAGTCCGGCACGAGCCCGCGCGGGACTCGCGGCGGCGCGCCTCGCGTTCGAGCAGCACGACAGCAGAAGCGGATGCGCGATGATCTCGGAGGCGCGCGCGTCCACGAGCGACATAGAGCTGCGCAACCAGATCGAGTATTACGGCTCTCACTGCGCGACCACGGCCGCAACCGCGTCGCCGGCACCGGCACCCGCTGTCACGCCGTCGTCGACGGCGAACGTCACGCCGGCAGGTGTATCACGTGGAGCACCGCCGCCGCCCGCGACGGTAACCCCGACGCCACGCACGACGGGAAGCGCAACGTCGGGGACGACCAAGTCCCAGAGCGCTCCACCGCCACCGACGAGCGTCGAAGAACCGCTGTCTGCCGTCTCGGTGTCTCGCACCGAGAAGGCGAAGCCGGCGAACACGCCGCCGACGCGCGTGCAGCCGTCAGAGCGCGCGAGCGCGCCGGCGAAGAGTGCACCGCGGGGGCGCTGGACCATCCAGCTCGCGGCGTACAACACCAGAGCCGATGCCGAGCGACTGGTGAAGAAGCTGGCGGCTCGCGACGTGAAGGCGCGCATCAGCGGGGACGCGAAGCCATTTCGCGTTCGTCTCGACTACTACGCGACACGACAGGCCGCTGCCGCCGAGGTCGCGGCGCTCAAGCAACGCGGCATCATCGGCTTCGTGACCGACGAGCCCAGTGCGAAGGGAGCGGCGCATCCGTGAGTGGCGCCGCCGCGACGCCACTGATGCAGCAGTACCGGGAGATCAAGGCGCGACATCAGAGCGCGATCCTTTTCTTCCGGATGGGCGATTTCTACGAGATGTTCTACGACGACGCCGAGACGGCCGCCCGCGTTCTCGGCCTGACGCTCACGTCGCGCAACAACGGCGGTGCGGCGGAAGTGCCGCTCGCGGGCGTGCCGGTGCGGGCGGGACAGGACTATCTGCGACGGCTCGTGCAGCACGGCTATCGCGTCGCGATCTGCGAGCAGGTCGAGGATCCGCGTGTCGCGAAGGGGATCGTGCGGCGCGAGGTCGTGGAGACGGTATCGCCCGGCGTCGCGTTCGCCGACGAGCTGCTCGACAGCGCACGGAACAACTTCATCGCCGCGATCGGCCCGGGGCACTCGAGCGTCGCGGGGCACGCGGCGCTCGGGTTCGCGGCGGCCGACATCTCCACGGGCGAGCTGCGGCTCGCGGTGATTCCGTCCGACGAGCTCGAAGCGATACTCGCGCGACTGGCGCCGCGCGAAGGGCTCGTGCCGCGCAGCGAGGCACTGGTGCCGCGCACTCCCTCGCTCGACGGGGCGCTCGTCACGGAGCGGGAACACTGGGAGTTCGACGAGTCACTCGGCCGCGATGATCTGGCGCGCCAGTTCGCCGTGCAGGGACTCGATGGACTCGGGCTGGAGGCACAG
>DASVNI010000573.1:0-1979 GCA_036383935.1 Gemmatimonadaceae bacterium
GCAGAATCTGAACGGCCGGTGGGACTTCGCCTTCGACGCGAGAAACGAGGGCGAGCAGGCCGGCTGGACGCGCGGCACGCTGCCGTCGCCGAAGAAGATCCTCGTGCCCTTCTCGTGGGGATCCGAGCTCTCCGGCGTTCCGGACAGCGCCGACATCGGCTGGTACGCGCGGTCCATCACGATTCCCGAATCGTGGCGCGGACGCCGCGTCTACCTCGTCGTGGGAGCGTCCGACTGGCGCACGAGCGTGTGGCTGGACGGCGCGAATGTCGGTGAGCATCAGGGCGGCTACACGCCCTTCTCGGTCGAGCTCACGCCGAACGCCAGGTTCGGCACCGCGCAGCGTGTGGTGCTCCGGGTGGACGACAGCCCGCACCCCTTCAAGCTCGAGGGCAAGCAGGGCTACGGTAAAGCGCGCGGGATGTGGCAGACCGTCTATCTCGAAGCGCGCGGTGGCGACCCGATCGAGGCCGTGCACTTCACGCCTGACCTGGAGCGCTCGAGCGTCGGCGTCGACGTGCGGCTCGCCGAGCCCGCACCGCGCGACCTGACGCTGCGGCTCGCGGTCACGAACAAGGCGAACACTCCGGTGGTCACGCGCCGCATCCGCCGAGGGGAATCGACGTCGCACTTCGACGTCGCGCTGCCTGGTGCGCGACTCTGGTCGCTCGAGGATCCGTTCCTGCACGAGGTGTCGGCGAGCGTCTCGGGCGAAGGTGTCGCCACCGACTCGCTGCGCACCTACTTCGGCATGCGGACGATCTCGACGGTCGACCTGCCGGGGACGAAGCACGCGTACGTGGCAATCAACGGCAAGCCGGTCTATCTCCAGCTCGCCCTCGATCAGGCGTACCATCCGACCGGGTTCTACACCTTCCCGTCGGATTCCTTCACGCGCATGGAGATCCTGCGGGCGCGGCAGATCGGCCTCAACGGACTGCGCGAGCACATCAAGATCGAGACGCCACGGAAGCTGTACTGGGCGGACAAGCTCGGTGTGCTGATCATGGCCGACGTGCCGAACTGGTGGGGTCCACCGACGGACACCGCGTTCACGGAGCACGACAACGCGATGCGCGCGATGATCGATCGCGACTACAACCATCCGAGCATCTTCGCCTGGATCTCGTACAACGAGTCGTGGGGGCTGCTCTCGAAGGTGAACGACAAGGACGTCTACCTGCCGGAGACGCAGCGCCGCGTCGTCGAGTCGGTGAAGCTCGCGAAGTCACTCGACGCGACGCGGCTCGTCGAGGACAACTCGCCCTGCTGCGGCCGCGGCCACACGCAGACGGATATCAACTCGTGGCACGAGTACCTCCCCGGGTGGCGGTGGGAGGATCGCGTGAAGCTCATCTCGGACAGCACGTTCGTCGGCTCGCCGTGGAACTTCGAGAAGGGGTACGCGCAGGCGCATCAGCCGATGATGAACTCGGAGTTCGGCAATGTGTGGGGCTACAACGGCAGCACCGGGGACGTGGACTGGAGCTGGGACTATCACCTGGCGGTCGACGCGTTCCGCCGGCACCCGGCGATGGCCGGCTGGCTCTACACCGAGCATCACGACGTGATCAACGAGTGGAACGGTTACTGGCGCTTCGACCGCTCGAACAAGGAAACTGGGGTCGGTGAGCTGGTGCCGGGCATGTCGCTGCGCGACTTCCACTCGCCGTACTACATCGCCGTCGGTCAGGCGCTCGGCACCACCGTGCGCGCGGGGGAGAGCGTGCAGGTGCCGCTGTACGCGTCGCTGCTCGCGGGTGATCGCCCGGCGGGCGACACGCTCACGCTGCGCTGGGAGCTGTATGGCTGGAACGCGCTCGGCGAGCGCCGGAGCTATGCGTCGTCCTCGCGTCCAGTCGTCTACCAGCCGTATCTCTCGGAGGCGCTGGCACCGCTGGCGGTGACCATGCCGGGCGAGACTGCGGTCGCTGTGCTCGCGGTGCGTCTGGAGGATCAGGCTGGGAACGTGCTCCACC
>DASVNI010000574.1:0-2046 GCA_036383935.1 Gemmatimonadaceae bacterium
AGTCGAGCACCTCGAGCCGGACATCGGGAGCAACCTGTACGAATCGCACATGGTGCGTGGAACTGTCGCGCCATGCAGTGGTTGCTGTCGGTCGAGTGAAGGTGAGCGACTGCGCAGGAGCAGGCTCTCGGCCTCCAAGCGGCGTCCACGTACCGGTGAGCTTCGCGGGAACATGCGGGATTCCGGTGGCGCGGCCCGAAACACTTCCCTCGAACGTTCCGCGAGCGAACGAAGCGCGCAGCGTCCCGCGATCTACGGCGGCAGTGAAGGCCACCGCCGGCGCGCCGAAGCCGCCCTGGTCCAGATTGTAGAGCGCTGCCGTCAGGCGTCCGTCGCTCTCGCGCGCAAGCTGGAGGAGTAGCCGAGTGGAGCGCGCTTGCTCGGTCAGAATACCCTGCCAGGCGCCAGTGACGTCCTGTGCACGAGCGGCACCGGCCGTCAACACGAGCAGCGTGGCTACCAGACCGCCGAATTGCCTCACGAACGACCTCCGAGAGGGCTCTGAGCGGCCCGGGCCGGTACGTCCCGACCAGCAGCCGGCGGCCGATCTAACTGTTCGGGGAGCCCCGCGCAACCCGAAGGTCGGCCGCTAGTTCGCCCGTCTGCCCGTCGCGCAGCCCTGATCACGGAGGTGCTCATGACCGGGCCGCATTGCGAGGCGACTGCGCGGAGCCGCGCGCCAACGCCTGCGGAACGTCACGAAGGTAAGATTCTGCTCGCGGTCGACATTACATGATCGAACTTCTACTTGGCCCACTGATGCTGCCTAGCGAAGTCGATCAGGCGGAGCCCAGCGACGGCGAGCTGGCCGCACGTCTCAAACACCGGGACGACGATGCGCTCCGCGTCGTGTACGCACGCTTCGCGACGCCGCTGCTCCGGCTCGCCTTCCACTTCCTCGACTCGGTAGACGAGGCGGAGGACGTAGTGCAGGACGTGTTCGTGGGCCTTCCGCTGGCGCTACGGCACTACGAAGAGCGCGGCGCATTCGCTGCGTGGCTGAAGCAGGTGACCGTGCGAACGGCACTCATGCACCGGCGAAGTCGGGAGCGAAGGCAGCGAGCGCTCCTCAGTATCTCGATGTTCCGCGGGCAGGTCACCACGCCCGAGCCGCTGATCGAGCGTGTCACGCTCGAGGCGGCACTCGCCGCGCTGCCACAGACACTGCGCGACGTGTTCGTGTTGTATCACGTCGAGCATTTCTCACACGCCGAAATCGCGGGCCTCCTTGGCATCCGCCGCGGCACTGCGGAAGTGCGCCTGCATCGCGCGGTCAAGCGACTGCGAACACTGCTGGAGGACGACCGATGAGCGTTGGCATTTTCCATCCGCGCAGCGCCGAACTGGAGCGCTACGCCGACGCGGCGCTTCCGCGTGCGACTTCGGCCCGACTCCGCCAGCATCTCGCCGAGTGCGAAGAGTGCCGCGCGCACGTCGCCTTTCTGCGCTCCCTCCCAGCTCGTGTGGCGTCGCTTGAAGGGCCGGAGGCGAACGATGCATTGCGCGCTCGGATCGAAAAGCGCCTGGCGTCGAAGGAGGTCGTGATCCTTCCAGCCGAAGGGGCCGTCGTGTCACCTCGCCGTGCCCCGTGGCTCGCTGCGGCGGCGGTGTTCCTCATCGCGGTCGTAACGTGGCTCGCCTGGCCCGCATCGGATCTGACTGCGCGGGCGACCACCGGCGATCTGCGGTTCTCCCCCGACCGGATCGTCTCCGGGCCCATTGAGGTGCGCTATCACGATGCCGGTCTGTTTGCCGGCGCGCCGCGGCTCACGCTGCGCGCACGGTACCGGACAATCAATGGCGACGCGTACAACTTCTCGACGACGCAGCAGTCCGTGGCGACGCTGACACGGGAGAAAGACGGCGAGTATCGCGCGACACTGAGGGTGCCCGACTCCGTGGTGTACGCGGCATTCGCCGTGGAGAGCCCGGACGGCCGTCGCGTCGATCACAACGGGCGGAAGCTCTGGCGCCTGCTCACGTACCGTGATGGGCGGCCGACGTCCGAGGCGTTGTGGCAGTATTCGAGCGACCTAATGGGCGAGA
>DASVNI010000575.1:0-10850 GCA_036383935.1 Gemmatimonadaceae bacterium
GTGGAAGGTGGCGCGCGAGCTCACGACCGATGACGCCATTGGCGCCGAGAATGGTTTGCATAACGGCTGCCTTCTGAAATGGGGTTCAGGGGGGCGCGGGTTCAAATCCCGCCGTCCCGACTTGGACGACATTGACGTGCAATCGCCGCCCTTCGGGGCGGTTTGCGTTTGTCTCCCCCGTCTCTCCCGAAGCATTAGGTTGGTGTCGATCCACTTATCGCTCTCCGCCACCCACGTACCCGTGGCTGCGTCGAGATCGAGGCGACACGGGACGCATGATACTCGGGGCTCCATGGCCCTCGAGGAAAAGGCTCACGCCGCGTTGTGCGCGCTGTCGCCGCCAGTCACGTCGTAGGTTGCGCCCGATACCATCCGGGCGGCGCCGGATGCGAGGAACAAGACAACCTCCGCGACGTCCTGCGGCTCGATCCATGGCACGCCCAGCGGGGACTTCGCAACGAGAATGCGCTCGGCGCGTTCCTCGTCTGCTGAAGCCGCTCCATCCGGCCGCTCACCCGCCTCCTCGAGCGTCTGAGCATAGCGCTCCTCGTGACGGGTCAACGGGGTATCAATGAGGCCGGGGACGACAGCATTCACGGTGATGCCGTGCGGCCCGAGCTCTATCGCGGCGGACTTCATCAAGCCGATGATGCCCCACTTCGACGCCGAGTACGCCGCTCCGTGCTTCATGCCGTGCCGTCCCTGCGTCGACGCGGTCACGATGATACGCCCGCCGCCGCGCTTCACCAGATGCGGCGCGAACGCGCGAATCACATTCGCCGTACCCGTGAGATTCACGTCGATCTGAATCCGCCAATCGTCGTCGTCCATCTCGAGCAACGGACTGAACGCCTGGATGCCGGCGTTGGCGAACACGATGTCGATCCCTCCGCACTCGCGCTCGGCCGCGTCCGCCGCGTTGCGCAATGCAGGCAGATCGCGCTGGTCGAGCACCATGCCCACCCACCGCGCTCCGCACGACTCGACCGCGCGTCTGGTCTCCTCGAGATCATCCTGGGTCGAGGCGCGCACGCCGGATGGTGGATAGACGGGTGCGCAGACATCGAGGCCGACCACCGTCGCGCCAGCGCGGGCGAAGGCGACCGCCGACGCCCGGCCGATCCCACGCGCCGCTCCGGTCACGATGGCGACCTTGTGCTCGAGAATCCGCCCGCCCTTCGCCGAGGTGCTCATGTGTGCTCCTTGCTGTTGGCGATGCGAATCTCCTTCACGGAAGGTGCCGCCACGGCGAGGCCGATCGTTCGACAGCCGAGGCTTGCGAATTGCGGCGATCGTGGTCTCTCCGGAGGAACCCATGGGCCGATCGCTATCGCTCCAATTCCTTGCCGCAGCGCGTATGGGCGGCGCCCTGTTGCTCTCTGCGACCACGCTCGTGCTCGCCCAATCGGCGCCGACGGCGGCCGTCCGCGGGCCGGTCGCTGCGGCTGACTGGCCGAGCTACAACCGCACCGTCGCCGGGGATCGTTTCTCCCCGCTGACGGAGATCGATCGGAGCAACGTCGGCGGCTTGCGCGTGATCTGCGAGTACAGGCTGCCCGAGGTGACGTCGCTGCAGACGGGACCGATCGTCGTGGACGGCATGATGTACTTCACGACCGACACGATCTCGTACGCGATCGATGCAGGCAGCTGCGCCGAGAAGTGGAAGCAGGTTCGGCCCAGCGCCACGCCGAGCTATCTCGGCGTGAATCGCGGCTTCGCGTACATGGACGGCACGCTCTTTCGCGGCACCTCGGACGTACACGTCATCGCGCTCGATGCGCGTGACGGACACACCATCTGGGACAAGCCGCTCGAGATTCAGGGAAAGGGGATGAGCGTCCCGATGGCGCCGATCGCGTCGGGGGGCCGCGTCTTTGTCGGGAACGCGGGCGGCGACATTCCGGGGCTCACGGGGCACGTGTACGCGCTCGACGCACGCGATGGAAACACGATCTGGCGATTCGACGTCGTCCCGGATTCCGGCCCGGTACGCGCCACCTGGCGCAATGCTCCAGGCTTCCCGATCACGGGGGGTGGTCTTTGGACGTCTCTCACGCTCGACGAGCCGAACGGTGTGCTGTACGTGCCGGCGGGGAATCCCGCGCCGGACTTCGAGATCTCGGTGCGTCCGGGGCAGAATTTGTACACGAGCTCCCTGATCGCGCTCGACGCCACGACCGGGCGTGTGCTCGCCTACAACCAGCTCGTGCCCCGCGATATCCACGACTGGGACGTGGATACTCCGCCGGCGCTGATCACGTCGCGCGGGGGACGCATGCTCGTCGCATCGTCCAACAAGGATGGGATGCTCTCGGTCCTCGATCGCAAGGGACTCACGAGGGCCGCCATTGCCGCCTCCGGAGCACGGGCCGGCGGCGCGATCGGCGCGGAGCTGCCGCTACTCTATCAGAAACCCACGACCACCCGCCTGAACGTCGACGTCCCGCTCTCGCGCGATCATCCGACGAAATTCTGCCCCGGTATACTCGGCGGATCGGAGTGGAACGGTGCGGCGTTCTCGCCCGCGGCGAATACGATCTTCGCCGGCGCCGTGGACTGGTGTGCGACCGCGCAGCTGAAGAAGACTCCCGAGCGCGGAACGCCGGGACAGTTCTGGTTTGGCGCGACGAAGCCGTCGAGTGAGCTGATGGACCCGAAGGAAGCGGCGCGAGGGTGGGTCACGGCGTTCGACGCGGAGAACGGTGCCGTGCGCTGGAAGCATCAGACGCCGAGGCCGGTGCTGGGCGGCGTCACTCCGACCGCTGGCGGGATCGTGTTCTCGGGAGACGTGGGAGGAAATGTCTTCGCGTTCGACGCCGAAACAGGGCGCGTCCTCTGGCAGACGTCCACCGGCCAGTCGACTGGCGGTGGTGTCATGACGTACTCGGCCGGCGGCCATCAGCGTCTCGCGATCGCCGCGGGAATGAAGTCGCCGCTCTGGCCCGGCGCGACGCAGTCGAGTCGCATCATCGTGTACGGGCTCCGGTGATCCCCGACACGATCACGCCGCGTTGTCAACCGACCGGATCACCAGCACGCCTTCGCCCGCCGCCCGGATCACTTTGTCCGCCACGCTGCCGATGATGAGACGCGAGGCGCCGCGGCCGCGCGTGGCGAGCGCCACGAGTGCGCCATCGCCGGCGCGTGACTGCTGGATGATCACTGGCGCTGCCGAGTCCGAGATATGCAGGTCGGTGCGAACCTCGATGGCGGGATGCTCGCGCCGAATGCGTCCGGCGACCTCCTCGAGGTAGCGTTTCACGCTCTGCTCCGAGTCCTCCACCAGGCTCTGGGCCATGACAGCATCGTAGGGGCCGCCAACTCCCGGCATCGCTGGCATCGCTGGCATCACTGGCTCGATCACGCGGAGCAGTGTCATTGGCGCAGGCAACAACAGCGCGAGCTGCACTGCGTGCGGCACGACCTGCTCGGCGAACGTGGACCCGTCCAGCGCAACCAGCACGTTGCCAACAGTCGATGCGAGCGGCACGTGATCCGGCCCACTCGGCCTGAGGGCCAGGACTGGTCGCGTGCTGTGTCGCAAGACCCCGTCGGCGACACTGCCGAGCCAGGCACGGCTCAGACCCGTTCGCCCGTTGGTCGACATCACGATGAGACATTCGGCGCGCCCGTCAGCGCTCTCACGGATTGCCTCGATGACATCGCCCTCCAGGAGGGCAGTCTCGACGTCGGCGGGCTGCACCTGCGCGACCCTCGCGGCGATGCGCTCGAGGTACGCCGTCTCCTCGTTGCGGAAGAACTCGTCCCATGTCGACCCGAGATGCTTCGGGGGGACCTGATGGACGCGTACCAGCAGCAGCCGCGCCTTGGCGCCCGCCGCGAGATGCATGGCAATGGGGAGCGCCTGCTCGGCAAACTGCGAACCGTCGAGTGGGACGAGGATCGTGCGGTACACGGTCAGCTCCTTTGGGAGAGTGGTTGATGTCGTGTGGCCGCGAGGGTGCGCGGTGAGTGCTCACCGAGAGCTCGTCGCGTCTTCACTTGTCATCGCGCAGGGCGAGTCGAAATCCGCGAATGACGTCGCCTCGGCTGACCATGCCGACGAGCTCGGGACGACCGCCCCTGTTGAGAACGACCGGGATGCTGCGTAATCCAGTCTCCACCATGGCGTCGGCCGCCACGTTGATGGGAGCTTCGGCGTCCACGCTGATGACATTGGCGCGCATGATCTCACCGACGGACATCTCCGGCGTCCTCGTCCCCTCGCGAACTTTGTGCTCTTCAGTCGGCCGTAGAGCTCGCAATAGATCGACCTTCGTCACGATGCCGACGAGCTCGTTGGCCGCGTTCGTCACGGGGAAAGCATTGAAGTCGTGACGATCGAACAGCTCGAGCAGCTGTTCGATCGTCGTCGACGTGTAGACGCTCTTCGGCGCGCTCGACATGATGTCGTTTACACGCGTGATGGTGCCGCGCGTGGGCATGCGACCTCTGGTTCTGGGCGTGTCGGCTACGAACGTCGATCCACGCGGAGCTGCACCGTCCGCCGAGTCTCGATGCCGGGCAATCGGCCAGGCGGACTGCGGGGCCGCAAGGACGATGCCTTCCGTATGCCGCGAGGCGCGAAGGGCGCGTGTACAAACCCCGCCGAGCAGGATCGAGTGGTAGAAAGTGTGCAATTGGATGCCGGTGTTGACCGTCATTGCCTGACAGCCGCGGGTCGCATCCCGACGCATCCTTCGCCGAGGAGCGCGGCGGCGCCCCGTGCTTCGTGCCCTGCTTCGCCGCGGGTGCACGGCGGCCGACCGCGCAGCGAACAACAGGAGGCATATGCAGACGACCCAGATCCACATTCCCGAGTCGATGCGCGTCGAGCACGCGGAGATTCACGACGCGCTGGTGCGTGCGACAAAGGCGCCGGGCGGCGTGGGGGCCGCCGCCCGTGAGCTCGCGGCGATTCTGCACCCGCACTTCGTGCGCGAGGAGGAGATCGCGCTGCCGCCGCTCGGCCTGCTCGCGCCGCTCGCCCGAGGCGAGCTGACGCCTGAGATGCGCGAGGTCCTCCCGCTCACCGACGCGCTGCGGAACGAGCTCCCCCGGATGCTCGACGAGCACACGGCGATCCGTGCCGCCACACGACGGCTCGGCGAGGTGGCGAGGGCCGAGGGCAACGACGAGGTCGTGCAGCTCGCAGAGATGCTGGCGCGACATGCGCAGGCCGAGGAGGAGTTGTTCTATCCAGCGGCCGTGCTGATCGGGGATCTGGTACGCGCGCGCTCGGTCGTTGAGGCGACTACGTAGACGGAAGGTGCTGCGCGCCTTCTGTCGCCTGCTGCTGCATCGCCGCCATCCCCATCATCCCTCCGAGCCCCATCTCCTGGACCGCGCTGCTCGGCACGATCATGAGCGCGCCCTTCTGCTTGATCCCCTCGAAGAGGATGTTCATCGCGCGCAGCTGCAGCGCGGTGGGATTCTTCTGATAGACGTGCGACGCCGCCTCGAATAGCGCCGCGATCTCCACCTCGGCCTCGCCGAGGATGATGCGCGCGCGCTTCTCGCGGGTGGCCTGGGCCTCGCGCGACATGGCGTCCTGCAGGTTGGCGGGGATGATGATGTCGCGCATCTCCACCGACTGCACGGCGACGCCCCACGGCATGCAGCGCGCGTCGATGAGCTCCTGGAGCTCGGCTTCGATCCGCTCGCGCCCGTGCAGCAGCTCGGCGAGCGAGGTGCGGCCGATGATGTCGCGCAGCGCAGTCTGCGCGGCCCAGCTCACCGCTTGCGGGTAATTCTGCACCTCGAGCGCGGCGCGCTCGGCGTCGTGCACCAGCCAGAAGAGCACGGCATCGACGTTCACGGGCACGGTGTCGGAGGTGAGGGTCTCCTCCGCGGCGAAGGCGGTGGTGATCACGCGCTGGTCGACCCACGCGGTCACGCTGTCGACGAAGGGGATTCGCCAGAACAGTCCGGGGCCACGCAGCCCGATGAACCGTCCCAGGCGGAGCACGACGGCGCGCTCCCACTGCTGCGCCACCTGCGGCGCCATTCCCAGCAGCAGTCCGAGCACGGCCGCGCCGAGGATCGCGCCGATGCTCCCGGCGAGGACCAGGCCGAGCGCACCGAGCGCGGTGACGCCGAGCATCACCAGCACGGAGAGAAAGTTCACCCGCGTGCCGCTCGGCACGACAGAGTAGGACGTCGGTACGGGAAGCATAGCCATGGGGCACCTCCTTCCCTCATGCGATGCCACAGCCGTGCCAAGGGCCCTGAAGTCAGAGTCAGGCAGCCTCCTACGACAAAGGGGTCAGACACCTGCGGTATCTGCCCCCAAGATCTGACCCCAGCATCTGACCACCTGCGATATTCCGGGATGAACACCTCTGACGCGATCGAGATGATTCGTGATGCCGTCGGCGTCAGCGCCGGCGTGTGGGCCGACCTCGGCGCGGGAACCGGCACCTTCACGCGCGCGTTGACCAAGCTGCTTGGAGCGGGAAGCATCATCTATGCGGTCGACGACGATGCGAGGGCCGAACGCGCGCTTCGCGAGCTCTCGTCGTCGAGCTCGGGCAACGTGCAGGTGACCGCGGTGAACGCCGACTTCACGCGACCTCTCGAGTTGCCAGGATTGGTGCGCGCAGAAGCGCAACTCGACGGGATCCTGCTGGCCAACGCGCTGCACTTCGTCCGCGACGCTGAGAACGTGTTGTCCCGATTGGTGAAGCAGCTGCGTCCGGGGGGACGCATGATCGTCGTCGAGTACGACGGGCGAGCAGCAAGCCGCTGGGTGCCCTACCCGATACCGGCGTCGCGCTGGCTGCGACTCGCGGAGTCGGCGGGCCTCACGGAGCCGACGATCACGGCGACCAGACCATCGTCGTACTCGGGAATTCTCTACACCGCGGTGGCGATGCGGCCTATCGTATCCGAGTGAAGCCCTCCGACCAACAAGTCGGAGGGCTTTTTGCTTCCATTCCAGGCATCTGGCCCTGCGCCAGCATGCTCATCGATCTGGGTGCACTCGGACGCGGACCGTCCCGGAATGACCGCGACAACCAAGCTCTTCCTGTGCGGTGACGTGATGACCGGGCGCGGCGTGGATCAGATCCTTCCACATCCCGGTCCGCCGCACCTGCGTGAGCGGTTCGCGCGTTCCGCCCTCGAGTACGTCGCACTCGCGGAACGTGCGCACGGTCCGATTCCGCGACCCGCCGAATACACGTACGTCTGGGGCGAGGCGCTCGAGATACTCGAGGAGGAGCGTCCGGACGCGCGACTCATCAACCTCGAGACGTGCGTGACGACGAGCGAGGACGCGGAACCCAAGGAAATCAATTACCGCATGCATCCCGGCAACGTCCCCGTGCTCTCCGCAGCGGGCATCGATTGCTGCACCCTCGCGAACAATCATTCGCTCGACTGGGGAGACGAGGGCCTGCTCGAGACGCTCGATGTGCTCGAGCGCGCCGGCATTCGAACCGCCGGCGCCGGCTGGAATCTGGCGACCGCGGAGATGCCGGCGATCGTGGGCATGGGTAATGGGAGACGTGTCCTCGTCTTCGCGTTCGGCGCGCACGACAGCGGCGTTCCCGACGCGTGGCGTGCGCGCTCGGACAAGCCCGGCGTGAACGTGCTCGCCGATTTCTCCCGGACGACGGTCGCGCAGGTGTCAGACGCCGTCAACGCAGTGGCGAGGGAAGACGATATCGTCGTCGCATCCATCCACTGGGGGTCGAACTGGGGCTACGAGATTGCGGGCGCGCATCGGCGCTTCGCCCATGATCTGATCGACAGCGCACGGGTGGACGTCGTGTGGGGTCATTCCTCGCATCACCCGAAGGCGATCGAGATTCACGCCGGCCGGCCGATCGTCTACGGGTGCGGCGATTTCCTCAACGACTATGAGGGGATCCCGGGATACCGGGAGTTCCGCGGCGATCTCACCCTCATGTACTTCGTTGCCGTCGACGCCGCGAGCCGGCGTCTGGTCGAGCTGGCAATGCGGCCGTTGCAGATTCGCAACTTTCGTCTGAGACGTGCAGCGCCCGACGATGCGCGTTGGCTTCGACAAATGATCGACCGCGAGTGTGCGCAGTTCGGACATCGCACACGGCAGCGCGGCGATGGTTTCGCGCTGGAGTGCTGAGGCCCGATAGACACGTGACACTCTAGCGACGTCTGCGCCGCAATCGCCGTCACCGATGACTGCACCGCGCTGGGCAGCGTCACTCTCCCGCGTCCTGCATCGAAGGCGCTTTGCCCGTCATGTGACGTCGCGGAGGCGCACCGCTCGTAAGCTCTCATCGTCCCGCCTCGCGCGCTGCGAGAGTGCTTCGCCGAGCCCTACGCCGGTCAGCCGACCCTTCGCCATTCCCCATGCGGTTCACGCTCACCCTTCCGCGCGTTCTAACGACGGCCCTCGCCCTCGCGGCGCTCGGCATGGGCTGCAGTTCTGGCTCGCTCACGGACGCGAGGGTGATGAGCCTCAAGCTCGCGCTCGATCCGGCCTTCGATACGCTCTTCCTCAGTGCAGTGCCGGCGGCAGTGCCCCCGACGCTCAAAGTCACAGCGACCGCGACGTCGATGGGCAATCCAATCGATCTGCCGTCGGGGCGTCTCTTCGAGTCCGCGAACGCGGCCATCGTCACGATCGATCAGAACGGTCTCGTCACGGGGCGCGGCATCGGTACGACGACGGTGAGTGTTCGCGTCAATGACGAGCGCACGTCTTCGACCATCGTCGTTCTACCGATGGTGAGATCGCTCACGCTCTCGGCGGCGCCGACGCAAGCGCTCGTCGGGGACACGATCGTCCTCACCACCGCGTTGCTCGGGTGGTCGAGCGATACGGTGACGGGACAGCCCATCACCTATGGCTCCTCCTCGCCGTCGGCCGTCGTGAGCTCCAGCGGCCGCGTTGTGTTCACCGCGCCAGGGACCGCGATCATCACCGCCACCAGTGGCCCCGCATCGGCGAACGTGACGCTCACCGCGCTTCCACGCGACTTCATCGGCGGCTCATCGTTCGCGCTCGCCACCGGCCAGGATGCGACGTGCGGACTCGCTCCGCTCGGCCGCACCTTCTGCTTCGGGAAGGCACCGCTCATTGGCGTCGCGCGCGATACTGTGTGCTTCGATCAGTCGGCCTCGGGTGCCAGCTCGAGCGCGCCGTGCACCCTCATCGGGCTTCAGATCGCCGCCTCGGTTCAGTTCACCGCGCTTGCCGTCGGCGATGCGGTCGCGTGCGGTGTCGTCGCGGGCGGCTCGCTCTACTGCTGGGGCGATCAAACGTACGGCGCGGTCGGCAATGGTGTCTCGAAGCCGGGCACTTCTGCGCTCCCCGTGCCGGTCACGGGTCCGCTGACGCAAGCGGCGACGTTCACCCAGGTCATCGCGGGGAGCTCGCACGTCTGCGCTCTCACCACTGGTGGGCAGGCGTACTGCTGGGGAAAGGACATCTCGCTGCAACTCGGTGGTGGCGACAGTAGTCGGACCAACGCCTCGACACCAATCCCCGTCTATCCGAACTACGAATTCACCTTCCGCGCGCTCGCCGCGGGTCGTGGACATACCTGCGGCATCCGCAGCGACGGCGTGACGCTCTGCTGGGGCGACAACTTCAGCGGCCAGCTCGGACGCGGCACCTTCGGTGATACCACCGATGCACCAGTCGCGATCGTCGGGGATCCCGGCTTCACACAGATCTCGGCGCGCGGCGACAACACGTGCGGCATCACCGCGGCCGGCGCGCTCTACTGCTGGGGCGCGAACGAGTCGGGACAGACGGGGCAGGCGCCGAGCCTGCGCGTGACGGTGCCGACGCAGGTCGCGGGCGCGGGCTATACCGCCGTCGCCGTCGGCGGTCGCGACGCGACGGAGACCTTTGGCGCGATAGGCCATGTCTGTGCGCTCCAGGGATCCGCGGCGGTGTGCTGGGGCTCCAACGTCTACGGCCAGCTCGGGCGCGGTGGACTGACGAGCGTCGCCTCCTCGAGCCCTGCGCCGGTAGCGGGTGGGCATGCGTTCACCTCGATCACGGCTGGCACGCGGACGGCGTGTGGCATGGCGGCGGACGGCGTGTATTGCTGGGGCTCGACGATCTTCGGCGCGACGGGAAATCAGATACAGGCTGTCGGAATCACGACGCCGAGGCGCGTTGCACCTCTCCAGTAGCGCACAGAGTGCCGTATCGTACCGTTGCTACTCGTGATCCTGCTCCCGTCGATCTCACGGCCCGCCCATCACTTCGATGCGCGGGCCGTTTTGTTCTGGTGACGCGGGGGCCGTTTGGGTGCCGTTTCTCCGTGCTTCGTGCTGGAGGCTCCGAGCCGTTCGTGTCGCCGACTACTTGAGCGAATGCACGGGGTTGCACTCGAGTCCCAACGTCAGGCGATACGTCGTCATCGTGAAACGATCGCCGCCAGCTGGAAGGCTCACGCCAGGCAGCTGATCCGCGTGGACCGGCGCTGTGCGCATCGATCGCGCGGGCGAGTACTTCTTCTGGTGCGGGTCGACTTTCGTGGCCGATCTCGGCATCCCCGTGTCGTCAGCGCTCGAGCGGCTTCGTGCGGACCACATCCGCTACGTCATTGTCGATGGAAGGCGGAAGGCGGTTGCGACGGCGTTGGGAATCCGGCCTGCACTCGAGCAGTACGGACTGGCGATCTACGAGATCCCACCTGCGCGCTGACAAGCTCCGTTTCTCTCAGTCGTTTTCCCTGCATAACCGAGCAACGGGCACGCTGCAACGCGTCGCGCGGGAGTGGTGCGGGGTTCATGGCGTCGCCTCGAGCAGACGCTGCACAGGCCCGCCCACGAAGTTCTCGAACAACTGGCAGATTGCTCCTCGCAAGGGCTGACGCCGTTCGAAATGAGGCATGTTGTCA
>DASVNI010000576.1:0-8777 GCA_036383935.1 Gemmatimonadaceae bacterium
AGGCGCTGTACGAGCGCGAGCAGACGAGCGAGTGGGCGCACACGATCGGATTCTGGTGGTCCGTGGCGGGACTCGACTACTACAGGAACTACGTGCCGAACATGCAGCGTGTCAGCCGCAGCGATCTCGCGCAGTATGCTCGCACGTACCTGGTGGGGAAGCCGTACGTGGTGGGGCTGATGATGAACCCCGACGCGTTCAAGAAGACGCGCATCGGCGCCGACGCGCTGCTGCCAAAGGAGCTCGTGCCATGACCCGGACTCCCATCTGTCTCGCCCTGCTGGCGGTCGCGTCACCGGGCATCGCCCAATCGGCGCCGAAGATCGACGACTTCACCGTCGCCGGCATTCACGTCATCCACAAGCCGATCGCGGCGAATGACGTGATCGCCGTGCAGCTATTCGTGCAGGGTGGCGCCGCGGCGATCACCCCCGCGAATGCCGGGATCGAGCAGTTGATCGTGGACGCGGCCCCTCTCGGCACCGCCAGGTACACGAAGGATCAGTTCACCGCGGCGGCGACGAAGAATGGCGCGCAGATCGGCGGCTCGGCCGACCTGGAGTTCACGTCGATGACGCTGCGCGCCGTCCGCCAGAACTGGGACGCGTCGTGGGATCTCTTCGCCGAAGCCGTGGCGCACCCGACGTTCCCGGCGGCGGAGGTGGCGGTCGCTCGCGGTCAGCTCGTCAACCAGGTCAAGCAGCGTGCTGACGATCCGGACTCGTATCTGGAGCACGTCAGCGACAGCGTGGTCTTCGCCAGACATCCCTTCGCCCCGGAGCCGCGCGGCACCGCGCAGTCGGTCGCGGCACTGACGTCGGCTGACCTCGCGAAGTGGCACGCGCGCCGGTTCACGAAGTCGAATCTGCTGATCGTCGTCGTTGGAAACGTCCCCCACGACGACCTCGTGTCGAAGATCAGCCAGTCATTCGGCGGGCTGCCGGCCAGCGGCGGAGCGGTGGCATCCGTGCCAGCGCTGCCGCTGATGAAGCCGAGTGTCACGATCATGAACCGAAGCCTGCCCACGAACTACATCCAGGGCACCTTCGCCGCACCGCCGAGCAGGAGCCGCGATGCAGCCGCGGTCCGACTCGCGGTACGACTGCTCAGCGATCGGTTGTTCGAGGAAGTGCGAACGAAGCGAAATCTCAGCTACGCGGTCTATTCCTTCTTCCGCGGCGGTACGGTGGGGCGAGGGGCGATGTACGTGACGGCCACGGAACCCGACTCGACGCTCAAGGTCATGCTCGCGGAAGTGCGACGCCTGCAGCGCGAGCCCGTCTCCGCCGAGCGGTTGCAGGAGACGCGGAACGACTACGTCACCGCGTACTGGATGGGGCAGGAGACGAATCTCGGGCAGGCGGCGCAGCTGGGCACGTTCGAGCTGACGGGCGGCGGTTGGAGAAACGCGCTGGCGCTGGTCGACCGAGTGCGTGCGGTGACACCGGCAGACATCCAACGCGTCGCGACGCGGTATTTCAGGAACGCGCGCTTCGTCGTCGTGGGCGATCCGAAGAAGGTCGACCGAGCGCTGTTCGAGTCGCTCTGATCGCCGACAGCGTCAGGCGGCGCGCACGGGCAGCGCGCGCCGCCCCCGCTCGATCACGCCACCGCCGAGTACGCGGTCGCCGTCGTACAGCACCATCGACTGGCCCGGGCTGATCGCCGCGACCGGCTCGTCGAGCGCGAGCTCCACCTCGTCGCCATCGCGGCGAACCAGCACGCCGGCTGCCGGGCGCGAGCGGTGCCGGATCTGCACGCTCACCTCCGCGCCGACCTCGGGCGCCGCGCCGAGCCAGTTCACCTCGCGCGCCACGATGCCGCGGCCCAGCAGCTCGTCACGCGTGCCGATCACCACGGCGCGCGTCGCCGGCTCGATCGCCACGACGAACATCGGCTCGCCGAAGCCGCCGGGCAGTCCGCGGCGCTGGCCGACGGTGAACCGGGCATACCCATCGTGCTCGCCGACGACGCGGCCGTCGCGCAGCACGACCGGCCCGCGCGTTAGTGCCGCCGAATCCGCGCCGAGCATGCGTGCGATGATGCGCGTGTGGTCGCCGTCGGGGACGAAGCAGATGTCCTGGCTCTCACGCTTCTCCGCGATCAGCTCGAGGCCGAGCTCGTGTGCGACGGCGCGCGTCTCCGCCTTCGTCTGCGCGCCGACGGGGAGCAGCATGCGCGACAGCACGCGCTGATCGATGCCCCAGAGGAAGTACGACTGATCCTTCGCCGGGTCGAGCCCGCGGTGCAGCGCGCCGTCGATCATCCGCGCGTAGTGTCCCGTGGCGATCCAGTGCGCATCGATCTTGTCCGCCGTGCGAACGAGGTCGCGAAACTTCGTGAACGTGTTGCAGCGCACGCACGGGATTGGTGTGCGGCCGCGCGCGTACTCGTCGACGAAGTCGCGCACCACGTCGTGCCCGAAGGCGCTCTCGAGATTGAGCACGTAGTGCGGGATGCCCAGCTGCTCGCAGATGCGCCGCGCATCGTTCACGCTGTCGAGCGAGCAGCACGGCCGATCGGGGACGTCGTCGCCGTGGCAGAACAACTTCATCGTCGCGCCGACGACGTCGTAGCCCTGTCGCACGAGGAGCGCCGCGGCCACCGACGAGTCGACGCCGCCGCTCATCGCGACCAGCACGCGCTCCCGCATCACGCGATCACGCCGGCGCGAGCCGGCGTGCCTTCTCCACGAGCATGGGGAGCACCTCGACCACGCGGTCCACCCCCGCATCCGTGGTCAGCGCGCCCAGACTGAGGCGAAGCGCCGACTTGGCGACGTCGGCCGAGACGCCGATCGCCTCCAGCACGTGCGAGGGGTTGATGCTTCCGCTCTGACAAGCGGAGCCGGCCGAACAGGCGATGCCGCGCAGGTCGAGCGCGATCAGCATCGACTCGCTCTCCGTGCCGGGGATCGAGATGTTCGTGACGTGCGGCGCGCGCGACGCCCCGCGGCCGTGGATGATCGCGTCGGGGATGCGCGCGAGGAGCGACGCCTCCAACCGGTCGCGCAACGCGCCAAGGCGGCGGACCTCCTCCTCGCGCTCCGCCACGGTCAGCTCCGCGGCACAGGCGAGACCGACCGCCATTGCGACGTTCTCCGTCCCGGGGCGCCGGCCACGATCCTGAGAGCCGCCGAACATCAGCGCCTCCATCGGCGTGCCGCGGCGGATGTACAGCGCCCCGATCCCCTTCGGCGCACCGATCTTGTGCCCCGAGATCGAGAGCATGTCGAACGGCGTGCTGCGCGCGTCGATCTCCACCTTGCCGAACGCCTGGACGGCGTCGCTGTGGAAGACGACGCCCCGCTCCTTGGCCTGCGCCGCGAGCGTGGGAACGTCCTGGATGGTGCCGATCTCGTTGTTCACCCACATCACCGAGCAGACGGCGACGTCGGCGCGCAGGAGCGACTCGGCCGACGCGCCAGTCACCCGCCCGGAAGCGTCGACGGTGAGGAGGCGCTCCTCGCCCCCCTCCTTGCCGATCTGATGCAGCGCGCCAAGGACGGCCTTATGCTCGATCGGCGTCGACACGGCAGCTCGGCGACCCTCGCCGTGCCGCGCGCGCCAGACGCCGATGAGAGCCATGTTGTCGGCCTCGGTGCCGCACGAGGTGAACACGATCTCGTCTGGCGAGGCGCCAAGACATCGTCCCACGCGCTCACGCGCCTCGTCGAGCGCGGTGCGCGCTTCGCGGCCCCACCGATGGACGCTGGAAGGGTTGCCGAAGCGCGGCCCGAAGAAGGGCAGCATCGCGGCGAGGACCTCCTCGCGGACCGGCGTGGTCGCGGCGTGATCGAGATAGACTGGCTCAGGCATACGCTTGAAGTCTAACGACTTAGGGGCCCTGCGCGCGAGAGCGGAATCAGCGAGAGCGTAGCACGGCGCGCACCGGCGCGGCGTCCAGGCCGGCGAGGCGCTGCGGCAGCGCGATCAGCTCGTAGTGCCCCGTGTGCACACCCCGAAGGTCGAGGTTCTCGAGCACGTACGCACCCCCGCCGAAGAGCGCATGGTGCACCTCGAGCTGCGTGCTGTGGCGCGCGTCCACGGAGGGGGCATCGACGCCGAACAGCAGAAGCCCCCGCTCGGCAAGCCTCGCCGCGGTCGCGCTCTCCAGCACGGGCCAATCATCCGGGAAGCGCCCCTCGGCGATGCAACGACCGGTGCGCAGCAGCAGCCGCTTCACTCCGGCCAGCCGCAGGTCGTCGAGGTCGATCGAGAGTGGGCCGGCGGGCGCGCCGCTGACGTCCAGGACGAGGGCGTCGCCGAGGAACGCCTCGAGGGGAAGCGCGTCGGAGGCGGGCCAGCCGTCGCGCACATGGAGCGGCGCGTCGGCGTGTGTACCGACATGCGGGCTGCCCCCCACGTGACTCAGGTTCACGCTCGATCCGTCGGCGATGCGCGCCGTCCACCCGCACTCGAACGGAGCGTCCCCGGGCCACTCCGGCGTTCCGACCCGTACCTCGACGGAGACGTCGTGGAGCACGCTACCCCGGCGTGCGATAGAACTTCGCGCGAACGGCCCAGAGCGCGGGGAAGAACTTCTGGTCGATCGTGCTGGCGAGATACTTCGCGCCGAGGGTGCCGCCGGTCCCGCCGGTGAGCGGTCCCAGCACGCGCTCCACGAGCTGCACGTGATGGAAGCGCCAGAGACCGAACTGCTGCTCGTATTCCAGCAGCGCTTCGGCGAGGAAGAACAGGATTGTCGGGCGCGGGCCGACGTAGAGCGTCTCGAGCTCGACCTTCTGCGACGCGAGCAGCGAGAGGAAGAGCTCCTGCAGCGTCGGCCGCGCCAGGGCGCGCTGCACGAGGGGCGGGATCTCGCCGTGCTCGGAGATCGCCTGCATGAAGTGCGGCGCACGGAGCCCCGATGCGGCCTCGATCGCGCGGAACTGGATGCTCTGCGAGCCGCTGGAGGTTCCGAGGTAGCGACGGAACTCCGCGAAGTGTTGCGGGGGCAGCGTCTCGAGGGCGGAGAGCTGCGCCGAGACGATGCGCATGAGCGCGTTGATGCGATCCATGCGGAAGAGTGCGAACTCCGCTTCCGCTCGCTCGAGCGCGTCGATCAGGCCGTCGAGCTCGTGCAGGATCTCCTTGAACCACAGCTCGCTCGCCTGATGCACGACGATGAAGAGCAGCTCGTCGGCGTGCTCGGGGTGCGATCGTGGGCGCTGCAGCGAGAGCAGCTGGTCCAGCGCGAGATACGACCCGTAGGTCACCTCGCTGTCCGCCGGCCGCTCGGCGTCGCTCAAAACGTCGCTACCCCGAGCGACACGATGTCGTCGACGCGCATCATCTCGGTCGTGAAGTACGGCTCACCGTAGCGCGTGCGGATCAGCGCGCCGTAGGTGGCCGCGTGGTGCGTCACGATGTCGTAGAGCGGCTCACCGTTCGGATAGACCTCGCCCGCCTGGATCTCCCCGTCGAACTGCGAGCTGTAGCAGCGTACGGCCGCCATCTTCTGCTCGAACTCCTCGCTGATGTCCACGACGAAGGTAGGCCGGTCGAAGTCCTGCCGATACGCGATCGCGTGGAGGATCTTGTGCGGCCGGTGCTTCGGGACGTCGGGGGCGAGCTTGGTGAGGCCGGCGAGGAAGCAGGCGTCGCGGATGAGCTGCGCGGCGACCCAGTGATCGGGATGGCGTCCCTGCAGCGGCGGCGCGATGACGACACGCGGGCGGAAGCGACGGATGGCTCGCACGAGCAGCTCGCGCGTCGCCGGCGTGTTCTCGATGCCGGCGTCGGGCAACCCGAGTGTTTCACGTGCGCTGCAGCCGATGATCTCCGCCGCTCGCTCCGCTTCCTGCTGCCGCAGCGCGGCAGATCCGCGCGTTCCCATCTCACCCTGGGTGAGGTCGATGATCGCCGTGCGGTGCCCGGCTTTCGCCGTCTTGATCAGCGTTCCGCCGCAGGTGAGCTCGACGTCGTCGCGATGGGCGGCGATGGCGAGGACGGCGACGGGCGCCTGGTGCTCCGATGAATGGTCGGACATCCGGCCCAATATAGGCGCCTGTCAGAGTGCGAGCACCTCGCCTCTGGCGCGGCTCACTCGTACCGTAACGCCACCACCGGATCCAGCCGCGCCGCCTTGATCGCCGGGAGCATCCCGAACAGGATCCCCGTCACCGCGCTGATGCCGAGCGCGGCGGCGACGGTGCCCCACGACGTCGTCGCCGGCACCGCGGGCCAGGCGGTCCGCACGCCGATCGCGAGCGCGATGCCGAGCGCGAGGCCGACCGAGGCGCCGATACCGGTCAGTGTCACCGCCTCGACGAGGAACTGCCAGAGGATCGTCCAGCGCGTGGCGCCGAGCGCCTTGCGCACGCCGATCTCGCGCGTGCGCTCGCTGACCGAGATCATCATGATCGCCACCACACCGACGCCGCCGACGAGCATCCCGACCGACGAGAGCGCCAGGCCGACGAGGAAGAAGGTGCCGAACAGCTTCGTGTAGATCGACCACAGGCGATCCTGCGTGACGATCTCGAAGTTGTTCTCCTGCGTCGGACGCAGCCCGCGATGCGCGCGCAGTGCGGCAGTCACGTCGTCGACCGCCTCCTGCGTCGTCACGCCGGCGCGCGGCTTCACGATGAGGTCCGTGCCGCGGATCCAGAGATTGAGGTGCCTCCGGCCCGTCTCGTACGGAATGATCGACTTGGGCGAGTCCCCCTGACCGCCCGACGTCGGCGTCCCCATCGGGCTCGCCGTGTAGTGATAGAGCCCGATGACCCTGAACTCGACGTCGTCGATCTTGATCACCTTGTCGATCGGCTCCGACGTCTGGAACAGCTGCTCGGCGAGCTTGTCGTTCACGAGCACGACACGCTCCGCCTTGTAGTTCTCCGCGTACGTGAAGCTCCGGCCCGGATAGATGTCTCCGCCATCCACCTCGGTCCAGTTGGGCGTGTAGACCTCCATCCCCGCGCGCGGGATGACGCGATCCTTGTACTTGTACGACGCGCCGTTTCCGACATGCGCCGTGACGGCGCGAATGTTCGGCAGACGCTCCAGCATCTTCACCTCGTCCATCGTGATGCCGGGATTGTTGCGCGTCCACTCCGGCGGCCGCGAGAAACCGCCGATCGGCCGCCGGTAGATGAAGAACGAGGTCGGGCCGGACGCTTCGAGATCGCGTCGGAACGACTCGTTGATTCCCTTGACCACCGACGACATCGCGACGACGACGAACACGCCGAGCGCGACGCCCATGATCGTCAGGGCAGCACGCACCTTGTTCGCACGCAGCGAGTCGAACGCGATGCCGACGCCCTCGAACGCCTGGGTCATCGAGGTGAGGAGAGCCATGCTCACTCCGCGCGCAGCGCGTCGATGGGGTTGAGTTTCGAGGCGCGGCGCGCCGGATACACACCGGACGTGATGCCGACGACGGTACCGAGCAGCGTCGCGGCGACGAGCGACCACGGTGCCACGGCGGCCGGCAACGGAGTCGTCCACGAGATGATCTTCGCGCCGAGCAGCCCGAGCCCGATCCCGAGCAGTGCGCCGAGCGTGCTGAGCGTCGCGCTCTCGACGAGGAACTGGCGGAGGATGTCCTTGCGCCGCGCGCCGAGCGACTTCCGGACACCGATCTCACGCGTCCGCTCCGCCACCGCCACGAGCATGATGTTCATGATCACCAGCCCGCCCACCACCAGGCTGATCGCGGGCAGTGCCGTCCCGGCGATGGTCATGATGTTCTTCGTGCGCTGGAACGACACCAGCGCCGAGGCGGAGGTCTCCATGACGAAGTTGTCCTGCTGGCCCGGTCGCAGCCGGCGATGCCCGCGCATCACCTCGCGCACCGTCTCCATCGCCTCGTCCATCATGACGGCGCTCGGCGCCTGCACCATCAGTCCGTCGATGTCGCCGCGCGGGTTGGTCAGGCGGTGCAGGGGAGAGTTGAACGGCGCGAACGCCGTCTCGTCGAGCGACTGGCCGAACAGGCTGCCCTGATGCTCGATGACGCCGATGACCGTGTACGGAATGCCGCCGATACGGAGCTCGCGGCCGATCGGGCTGAGCCCGTTGAAGAAGTACTTCGCCACCTCGTCCCCAACGAGGATGACCGGCACGCCCATCTCCGCTTCCTGAGGGGAGAAGACCCGTCCCTCGGACAGGTCGAGCTTCTTGATCGTGAAGTAGTCCCCCTCGACGGCGTGGGCCTCGAGGTTCCGGGGGCGGGCGTACTTGCTGGAGGCGCTCAGCTGCTCCTGGCTCTCGACGGCGTACCGCGTTCCGGCGGGGAGCGCGTCACGAATGATCGCGACGTCGCTGTGGTACACCCGGGGGCGCCGCTGCCACTCACGCCACATCTCCTCGGTGACGTTGTTCCCGAACCAGGGGAATCGGCGGAGGGTGAAGGTGTTCGCGCCGAGCATCCGGCCGGCGAAATCCTCTTCGACGTACTTGCTCATCCCGGTGACGATGGAGACGACCGCGATGAGGAACATCACGCCGATCATCACGCCCAGCAGCGTGAAGAAGCTCTTGAGCTTCTGCACGCGGATCTGCTGGAGCGCGAGCCGCACGGCCTCGTGGAAGGGCATGATCCGTCTGCTCGGTTGGGGTACCGGGTTTACGGATGGGAGTGGCGGGAAGTGTCAGAGCTGTTAAGGGCCACTCCCGGTAGTGAGTACTAGGTACCAGGTACCGCGACTGGCATACCGCCTCCCGGAATGCGGGTCAGATTCTGGGGTCAGATACCGAAGGTGTCTGACCCCTTGGCGCGTTGGCCTCTGCCCCCGGACTCTGACCCCGGGCTCTGACCCCGGGCTCTGA
>DASVNI010000577.1:0-12909 GCA_036383935.1 Gemmatimonadaceae bacterium
CTCGCTGCGCTCGCTCGGGATGACAGCGCGTCGACTCGCATCCCCGCATCTCCGCATCCCCGCAAAAAGCACCGATGGCCCGGGATCCTGCCTGATCAATCGTCCCACGGACGTTGATCTTCCTTCTCCTCGCGCTCGCGAGCCCGGTCGTGACGCCGGTCCGCCGCACGCTGCTCGGCGGTCGATTCCACGATCGAGCGGATGAGTGACGTGCGCACCCGGAAGCGCGAGCCGACGCGGTCGTAGAACACGATCCAGCGCGGCACGATCCACCGGTTGAGCGCGCGCTCGATCCGCGCGGCCGTCTCGGGTGTGACGCCGGCGCAGAAACCAAAGCCGGCCACCACGAAGAAATCTCCGTACTCGTTCTCCGGGTCTTCCGCGAGGAAGCCCGTCATGCGGTTCATATCGAATAACTGAAGTGGTGAATGGAGCGCGCGAAGACCTCCCCCGCGCGCGTCCGGTGATGAACCCCGCCGCGAGTGGCGGGGAATCATCCCACCACTACACGGCGAAGTCCGTGATGACCTGCGGCGTGGCCGCGTCGAAGCCGACCACGTCCAGCATGCCGGCGTCGTCCGGGTCCGCGATCGTGAACCCGTTCGAGGCCATCGCGACGACGACCAGCTTCGCCGCGATCCCCATGCGCTCGCGATACTGCCGCAGCGCCTGCGCCGGGTGAATGTTGCCGGCCCACGTCTCGCTGTCCGTGTAGACGACGAACGTGTCCACTGCCCAGCGGTGCTTCAGCGCCTCCACCATCGGGAGCGCGCAGTCCGTTCCGCCGAACGGAATGCCGGTGATGCTGCGCACCACGTCATCCAGCCGCTGACGCGGCGAGATGGCGAGTGTCGAGAGTCCCGTGTCGTACGTCGAGCCATGAGTGCGGCTCCACTGCGACGGGTAGCTCCCCTTCGTGAACGCGACGATGCGATGCGACGGCTCCACAGCCGCCGTCACGAGCGCCATCGCCGCCGACGCCTCGCGGCACGAGAGATACGGCATCCCGTGCACCGGTGAGCTCATCGACCCCGACACGTCGAGCGCGAGCATCGTGCGCTTGCCGCTCGCCTCCACGTTGCCGAACGCCAGATAGAACACGTCATCCAGCGCGTCGATCACCTGCGCGACGGGCGTCCACGCCCCGTCACCCTTCATCCCGCGCCCCTGCGCGTACGTCTTCAGCGCCGCCAGCACCGCCAGCGGGTGAATCCGTGCACGCCGGATCGCACCGCGGTCGTGCAGCCGTGCCACGACCGTGCGAGTCGCCTCCGAATCGGGCGTCAACAGCCCGACCTTCGACATCACGCCGAGATTCCGGATCAGGGCGCCAAGCGGCATCCGCTCGAGCAGCGCATCCCAGACGACGGGATGCACGAGCAGCTCGGTGGGCACCATCTCGCGCGTGAGGCGGTACACGCGGATCACGCGCGACGCCTCGACGGGCGACATGTGACGCAGTGCCTGCACCGCCTCGAGCCGCGCACCGACGTCGGTGCTCAGCGCCTCCGAGCCCGCCACCGCCTCCCAGCCGCGCGTCGCGAAGCGGAAGAGGGCATCGTGCTCGGTCGACGGTGCCTTGGGGTGCGCGAGCCGCAGTGCATCGCGGTGCGCCCACCCGTCACGCGCCTGGTACTTGAGCAGCTGATACACGAGATCGTCCGCGGACTTCTCCGTGTACCACCGACTCACCGCGGAGCGGACACCGCGACCCCAACCGCGGAACGCCTTCGCGTATCGCAGGAAGTGGAAGAGGTGCGTACCAGTCCGCGCCACCCGACCCAACGCGGTGAGTGCGGCAGCACGCGTGGCGTCGTCGCCGAGCGCCGCCGCCATCGCGAGCACGAACAGCGCGGGATCGTTCTTCGGCGCGCGACCGCTCTCGCTGATCTCGATCGTGCGGCGCACGACACGCGCGCCGTCTTCGGCCAGCGCGGAGATCACCGCCGACGCGCTCTCGCGCGTCAGCTCGCGCTCACCGACGTAGAACGTTCCGCCCTCGGCGCCGAGCACGAGGAAGCGATCGAGTCGCGTCCAGTGATCGACCGCCCAGGTGAAGCCCCCAGCGGAATTCGGGATCTGTGCAGCATCATGAATCGGCTCGCTCTGCGGCGTCGCGTGAAGCCGGAGGCGAGTCGAGACGTGCTTCGTGAAATCGAACATGGCTCGCCCTCCTGAGGTCGAGTGTGAATGCGGCGATGACGCCGCGACGTGCGGCGTTGATGCCGCGTGGACCGCGTGACGCGCGGATGATGAATGTGTGCCGGTGGGTGTGCCCTTACGGACACCGATCCAAAGTCGGTAACCCAGTGGCGGGCGACCCGCGCGTCGCGTGGTCGCTGGTGCTCGAGCGGATGAGTGGTGCACTCGGCCCTGGACCCTGTGTTGCATCCAGGCTGGATCGTAGGATAACCGAGGTGCTTCGACCCGCTCGAGACGGTGAAGCAATCGACGACACGGACGAGTCGGGAGTCGAACCCGAATTACACCGGATAACCCTCGACCGTCGGCCCGCATCGCTTGAATGCAATGCAGGCAAGGTGTGGCGAGGGACCTCGCCAATGTCGACGACTGCCAGATGATGCCCGGGCCGGCGGGATTCGCACCCGCGTCTCGACGTCGTCCCCCCACACGCTCCGGCCCTCGTCGGGCATTGGGATTGTGCAGCGACGCCGCGCTCTGTCGAACGCTGCTGAGCTACGGGACCCGGTGGCGCGCGGCCTCGCCCATGCGCGCCTCAAACTGTTTTGGAAGAGTCGGTGATGAGTCTACGACACTTCCTGTCTTGCCGATCTATTCCTGCACTTGATTCGAATAGCTCTACCAATCCGACGACGTATCGGCGCCGACGGTACATCTCTGGTCAGGGGGGCGGGTCTCGAACCCGCTCTCAGGGGACCACAGCCCCTTGTGCCGATCCGCTTACACAACCCCCTGATTGCCCTTACGGTCACGCCGTCGGAGAGATTCGAACTCCCGACCCCCTCGTTCGAAGCGAGGTGCTCTCGGTCCGCTGAGCTACGACGGCAGATGCTGCGATTCCCGGGTATTCGTCCCTCCTGCACGAGGTGAGTGCGGCACCGCGCGCGCGCAGGAGGGCGACCAGGGAGTTGTGGTGCGCCGGCGGCGCGACGGGCAGCGGGTGCGCCGAGCAGTGGGAGTCGCGTGAGTCCTCTGCTCATTGCACCATGCCACGCCGGCCGACGGCGCTCCACGGTGTTGCTGTACTGCTTGTTCTTCCCGGACCATCGGTTTTCAATCAGCGGCTTCATTCGCGTCGACGCGCTCGGCGTCGAGCTCTGCGTACGAGTTGCATCGCATTCCGATGGTGAGACGTGAAACGCCCCACCTGGCACATGGCGCAGGTGGGGCGTGGTCCTACCGCTCCGTTCCGGGGGTTCGCGAGAGACGCTAGGGCGCTCCCGCCGACCACCTGGATCCTGCACCACTTCTATCTCGATCGAGCGGTCGGTTGCCCGACATGCTCGTCCTACCCGACTGGTTTTCCCATCCCATCTGCCCAACCTGCCACATGCTCCACTTCCCACGCGCACGGCGCTTCGATCGGTCGAGCCCAATCGCGATGGCATGCGTACCGGCCCCGATTGCGCCGACGGGCGCGCACCAGCTCGCGGCCAACCGGTACGTACCGGTAAACCGTGTGCTGTCGATTCGGGTGAAGGTGCGCTGCATCATGTGATCGGTGTTACGCTCGGATCGGGCTGATGGTGTCACGGTCGCGTCGTGCAACCGCAGAGTTCCCCACAAACGAAAATCGCGCCGCCGATGATCGCCTGACGTCCAGCTCGGTCAGGGTTGGGTCGACGCGCACGCGCGTGGCGTGATGCATCGACTCGTGAACATCGGGACGCGACTCCCAGGGCGAGCAGTGTAGTGAGGACCGGGGCGATGTGTCAAGAGGGCAGGTGAGTTGGTGAGTGGGTGAGTGAGATAGTGAGTCGGCTACTGAGATAGTGCGAGAACGGCCTCGGGAGCTAGAAGCTTCCCGGGGCCGTCACTCACTCACCCACTCCCCCACTCACGCACTCACTCATTTCACCGCATCCACCGTATTCGTGTAATCGATCGCCTGCTTCATCGTCATTCCCGCCGCGGGGATGTTCACATCGCCCGCCAGCTTACCGGTGCGCCGGCGTGCCAGCATGCGTCCAGGCTTCGGCGCAAAGACGTAGAAGCCCGCGTCGTTCCCCTCCATCGTCACGTCGGTGCGCATGCCCGGCTGGTTCGGGACGGGCCCTTCCGCGTGGACCTTCGTGTTCTGCGTCATCCGCACGAGCAGGGCGGGCGTGCCATTCACTACGGTGTCCTTCTCCACCTTGTAGTTGCCGATCGAGGTGGCATTCAGCTTCCGGTCGGCTGCCGAGTCGGCGCGCGTGAGTGTATCCGTCCACGCCTGTCCAATCTTCAGCGGCTGGGCAGGCAGACGGAGAAACAGGTCGGTGAACTCGTTCGCCAGATCGCCGAACGCGGCGAACGATTCCGGCAAGGCGGGCGCCGCGGTGAGCTTCACCCGTCCGCGCGAGTCGAAGCTCAGGCGAAAGGGCTTGTGCAGTGCTTCATCGGTCGGCGGCTTCTGCTCGCCCTGCGGCGACGTCGCGACGAGGGAGAGCGCCTCGAACCATGCGTGCGCCGAGTCGCCGGGGAAGCGCTTGATCGCCAGGGTCGCATCCTGTTCCGCAGATGCCTGTATCTCTCCCTGGGGCATCGTGATGACCACTGCCGTCTTCTGCGTCTCGCGATAGCGCAGCGTGTCGCCCGGCGGGGCGTAGGAGCTTTGCGCCACGGCGGGAACGGCGGCGACGAACGAGAACAGTGCAATGGCGGCGAGCGCGCGTGTCATGATGTGGGTTGGTAGAAGAAGGAAAGCTACCGGCGTCATGCGATACGACTCGTCCGAGCAGACAGTTTCGCGGTGCGTGCAGTCACACCGAGCCAGCGTTCGACCGTCCTGCGCAGTGACTCGACGTCGCCCTCGCCGTCCGCCAGCCACGCGATGTGGCCGTCCGGTCGCACGAGCGCGGCATCGATGCCGTCGAGCCATCGCGGCTGCACCGCCGCATGCGGAATCGTCGCTACCTCCAGCCGATCGCGCAACGGCACGACTGCATCCATGAGCTCGGAGCGCGTGCCGCGAGTCACCAACACGGCGCGCCCCTCACGCAGGCACTCGACGAGCGTCGAGCGCCGCGCCGCCACATCGAGCGCGACGTTCGGCGCGAGCCGCCCCAGCATCGGCTGACGCGCCATCCGCTCCGGCGACGCGACGGCGTAGCGCGTATCCAGCCCGCTCACCATCTCGGCCAGCAGGCGACGAACGCCGGCGTCACGTGCGAGGTCGCGCAGCAGTCCGCGCACCGGAGTCAACCGATCGTCCGTCTGGCCGAGCTCCGCCTGTGCGCGCGTCTGCGTCAGCAGTCGCTCCCCCGCCGCGTGCCGCTCGTCGTGATAGCTGTCCAGCAGCTCCACCGGCGCTTCGGCGCGAGCGACGGCGGCGAGCTTCCAACCCAGGTTGAACGCGTCCTGCAACCCGACGTTCAGTCCCTGCGCTCCGGCGGGCGGGTGCACGTGCGCCGCATCGCCCGCGAGCAGAACGCGTCCCACACGATATCGCTCGGCCAGCCGCGCCGCGTCGCCGAACCTCGTGAGCCAGCGCGGCCGCACGAGCGCGACGTCGCGGCCAAGCACGTGCGCCACTGCGTCGCGCAGCGCATCGAGCGTCACCCGCGAGTCGGAGTTTGCCGGCGGCGCGGTCTCGCTCACGATCATGCGCACGTAGCCCGGCCGCGGGATGACGAACACGCCGCCGCGCGACGTCTGGTGATTCCCGAAGGAGAGTGACGCCGGATCCGCGAGCTCGACGTCGCCGAGCAGCGCCCAGCGCGTGGCCGCCGAACCAGGAAAGGCGATGCCGGCGCGCTTGCGCACCGTGCTCCGTCCGCCGTCACACCCGACGAGCCAGCGAGCGCGCAGCGTGCGGCTCGCGGTTGCGGTCGACCTCTCCGTCGCGACGTCCAGCTCGATCGCGACGCCGTCGTCATCCTGACTGGCGTCGGTAATGGTGTGTCCCCAACGGACGTCCGCGCCCCGCTCTAGCGCGTGCGCCTCGAGCAGCGCCTCCGTACGCGTCTGAGGAATGCCGAGCACGTAGGGATGATCGGTGTCGAGGCCGGCGAGGTCGAGCGGGCCGTCGAGCGCGGCGAAGTGGGTGAACGGCACCTTCGGTCCTTCGGCGAGGAACCGGTCGACGATGCCACGCCGGTCGAGGATCTCGAGGCTGCGCGAGTTGAGGTTGAACGCGCGCACGAAGGTGGGTCGCTCGACGTTGCGCTCGACCACGACGACACGCACGCCGCGCATCGCCAGCTCGGCGGCGAGCAGCAGCCCCGTCGGTCCCGCGCCCGCGATGGCAACGTCGGCATCGAGCGACTGCCGTGCTGCACCGCTCATGGAGCCCACGGCTGCACTGCTCATCGAGTCCGTTTCCTTCTCGGCGCGCCGGCAGCATCTGTCTTTTTCGCGGCGCGCTTCTCCGCCGATCCGCCGCGCGGTTTCGCCTCCGCCTCGAGCGCGAGGAGGGTCTCGTCGATCCAGGCGACCTCCGCGGCGCGCAGCAGCTCACCGCGCCGGAACACCGCCGCGTCCACCGCGCCGAGGATGCCCTCGGCGACGAGACGCGCTCGCTCCGCGGCGATCCCTTCCACCTCGCGTTGCAGCACGTCGCGTCGCACGCGAAGCAGCGGGAGCGCGACGCCGCGTTCTCCGACGCCGCCGAAGGCCAGCGCCACGGAAACCGCGTCGGGCGCCTGCTTCGGCTCGGCGAGCGCCTGCTCGCGCAGGATGGCCAGCTCGCGGCGTCCTTCGGGAGTGATCTCGTAGATCGTGCGCGCCGGCCGTCGTCCTTCCGTCTCGGTTCGCAGCGCGGCGATGAGCCCTTCCGCGTCGAGCGCCTTCATCTCGCGATACAGCGCGCCGACCGTCACGCCGCCCCACGCCGCCACGTTCGCCTGCTCGGCGGCCCGCCGGATCCTGTGTCCGTGGCGCGGACCGTGGCGGTCGAGGGCGCCGAGCAGCAGAAGTCGCGATAGGTTCATGCCATATAGTGTACTTGTTCCTATTTGGGCCGCAAGGTGGCGCTTCCACCTGCCCCGAGGTCCACACGAATGCCATGACCATCTCGGACCGCTGGTGCGTGTCGCTGCTCCTCTTCGTCGCCGCGTGCGGCGGTGACGCGGCCGGCGGCATCACCGCCAACTCCGAACCCACGGTCCTTGGCGGAAGCGGCGCCGTCGCCGCGACGGTCGGTGCCGCGCTCTCGTACGACGCGACGAGGGGCGGCAACGCCTTCACGAGCGCGAACGGTGCGCTCACCTACTCCGTCGCCTTCGAGGGACCGGCCAACGGGCTCACGGCCTCGGGCGGGACGATCACGGGCACGCCGACCGCGCCCGGCATCACCTTCGCCACGATCACGGCGACCGATCCCCTCGGCCGTTCGGCGCGCGACCGGCTCGCCATCGTTGCGTTCACGGGCGGTCTGCTCGAGCCGGCGCTTCCCGTGCCGTCGCTCCAGTACGGCGACGTCGATCCCGGGCTGCCGGCCCACTTTCGCGCCACCATCGGGGGAGCATCGGTCCTGAGTCTGGACAACACCCCCGCCACTAACCCGATCACGGACGCCGGCGGGACGCTCGGACGCGTGCTGTTCTACGATCCTCGCCTCTCGGCCAACGACGCGGTGCGGTGCGGCTCCTGTCACCATCAGTCGCTCGGCTTCTCGGATGCGCTCGCGTTCAGCGTCGGCCTCACGGGGGCGTTGACGCCGAGGCACGCGACCGGGCTGGCCAACGCGCGCTTCTATAGACGTGGGCGCTTCTTCTGGGACGAGCGCGCCGCGACGCTCGAGGACCAGGTGCTCGAACCGATCCAGAACGACCGCGAGATGGGGATGTCGCTCGACGCCCTCGCGATCAAGCTGAGCGCCACTCGTTACTACCCGCAGCTGTTCAACGCAGCGTTCGGGTCACCGGACATCACCAGGGACCGGATTGCCCGGGCGCTGGCGCAGTTCACCCGCGCGATGGTGTCCGGTGACTCGCGCTATGATCGCGCGTTCGATGCGAACGGAGCGGTGAATCTCGCCTCCACGCTCACGCCGCAGGAGATCGACGGCGAGCGCGTCTTTCGCCAATCGGGGTGCGCCTCCTGTCACACGACCCTCGTCCAGGTCGGCGATGCGCCACACAACAACGGCCTCGACGCCGTACCGACCGACACCGGTGTCGGCGGCGGTGTCTTCAAAACGCCCTCGCTCCGCAACGTCGCGGTACGGAAGCGGTTCATGCACGACGGCCGCTTCGCCTCACTCGATGAAGTCGTCGCCTTCTACGATTCGGGGATCAGGGACAACCCGCGGCTCGATCCGCGGCTTCGCGCTGCCGACGGCACGCCGAAGCGCCTGGGGCTCACCGCGGTCGAACGGGATGCGCTCGTGGCGTTCCTAGGCGCACTCACCGATTCGACCTTTCTCACCTCGCCCCGCTTCTCGGATCCGTTCGCTCCCGACCTCGTTCGCGCGCCGATCGGGCCGACGATCACGATGCAGGGGAACGCCTTCAGCCCGGCACTCGTCACGGTACCGGCCGGCGCCGTGGTGTCCTTCCTCAACATCGACAACGAGTGGCACAACGCCACCTTCGACAGCCCGGCGATCGTCTCGACCCCGAAGTTCACGTCGGGGATCAAGACGGTGACGATGCCGATGTCACTCGGCGCATACACCTACCATTGCACGGTCCACGGCGTCGCCATGAGCGGGGCGATCATCGTCGGGAAGTGAGGCGGCGCCCGCGCCGCCTCATCCCGAGCGTAGCGAGGGATCTGCACCTCGAAACGGCAGGTGCAGATCCCTCGACTCGCGTCGCTCGCTCGGGATGACACCGGGCCCCTCGGTATGGCGCCGGACGCGTGGCGCGCCCGGGGGAACGGCTACCGGCGACCGGTCAGATCAGACGAGGGCGGCGACACGCGCCCGGACGGGGGGCGCGGGGGGCAGAGTGGGCGTGGAGACGAGGCCGAGTCGGATCTGCGCCAAGCGGAGATCGACTGCCACGTCGGCGATCAGGTCGATCTGGACGTCCGTCAGCCGAGGATGGTTGTCGCGCAGCTCGGCGCGAATCTGCACCAGCGTCTCGGCACGGTCGGGCGAATTGCTCATGGCCTGTTCTACGATCGCGTCTGGCATCGCTCGCATGATGGATGAGAGGTGGGGCTCCACTCGATCCTGCATGACCTGAGACACGTCAACCCATTCGTCCCATCATCGCGAGATCGTCGCTCCGTCTCGCGAATTCCGGCGGACGAGAAAGGACGGCACCGGATCGGCTGCCGTCCCCCTGCATTGATACTGGCAGGTTAATGGCTGTGACGCTAGTCACCCCCTGGCCTACGGAAGAGTCCGGTATGGCAGGAGGATGGGGCGAGCGATGGGGGCGGGGGGTATCCGGTTGTGGGGCGGTTCTCGGTCACCGGTCATCGGTGATCCGCCGGCCTCGGGACGCCCCGGCGTCCGCCCGCGCGCAGCCGAGCGGTTGCATTTCGCGAGAGGTGCAGATCCCTCGACTCGCTACGCTCGCTCGGGATGACACGGCCGCACGTCCGGTTCCCGACCGTTACACGAGCGTCGTTGCGCCGATAGGTGGTCGTTGCGACGGCGGGCTTCCGGGAGATCCCGACACGGATCCGCACCCTCCTGCGGGAATGAGGAACGACACGAACTCGTGACAGATTGCGGGCGGAAGCATCGCGTCTTCGTTTCGCCCGATCCGCCAATTGATCTCCGACCGCTCACCCCTCTCTCGGAGATCTTCATCGTGCCTCGACCGACCGCGCCGGCATTGCAGCCGGTGCACGCCGCCTACTTCGCGCTGTGCGCCACGCTGCTCGTCTCGGCCTGCTCCACTCCTGATACGACCATTGCACCGGCGACGCCCGCGCTCAGCGTCGGCAATCCACTCAACACCGGCGCCGCGAACCCGTTCACGCTCGCGGTCATCGGCGACATGCCGTACGGCGCCGCGAAGCGTGATTCCATCCCGATGCTGATCGACCTGATCAACTCGGACCCGAAGGTGGACGTCGTCGTGCACCTGGGCGACATCAAGGCGGGTTCGAAGACCCCGTGCACGGACGAGTACTTCGCCGACGTGCGCGCGCTGTTCGACACGTTCAAGGATCCGCTCGTCTACACGCCGGGCGACAACGAATGGACCGACTGCCACGTCGCGTCGAAGAACAACGGCCTGTACACGCCGACGGAGCGTCTCCAGGCGGTGCGCGCGCTGTTCTACCCAGTGCCGGGCCAGACGATCGGCGAGCGCAGGATGCAGGTGCTGACGCAGGCGGACGATCCGGCGAATTCGGCGTACGTCGAGAACGCGATGTTCGTTCAGTCGCGCGTCGTGTTCGCCACGGCGAACATCACGGGGAGCAACAACGATCTCGTCCCGTGGGGCTCGCCGCTGCCGGCGGACGCGGGGAACTATCCCTCGCAGGCGGCCGAGTACGCGGCGCGCGCGCAGGCCAACGCGGCGTGGGTGGACAAGGCGTTCGACCTCGCTGCCTCCACCGATGCCGTTGGCGTGGTGCTGATGTTCCAGGCCGACATGTGGGATCCCGCCGAGCCGACGCTGAGCGGGTTCGACGCGCTGGTGAAGCAGATCGGCGAGCGGGCGGCGGCGTTCGGCAAGCCGGTGCTCCTGCTCGAGGGCGACTCCCACGCGTTCGAGGTGCAGTACCCGTACGCGGCGAGCTCACCGATGCGGCTCGTGCACCCGAACACGCCCGTCGCCGAGAATGTGACGCGCATGGTGGTGGAGGGGAGCGCGGGACGGACCGAGTACGTGCGGCTCACCGTGGATCCGAAGTCGAAGGATGGCTATCCGTTCTCCTGGGAGCGGGTGCCGCTGGCTCCGTAACTACGCTGCTCTGGGTTGCCTGTGTAGTTCGGAGAGCGGGTCGGCGCGAGAGCGCCGGCCCGTTTGCCGTTTCAGGGGGATACCCCGTGTGCGCGATTCGTGCAAAGGAGCTCATGCGCTCCGTCGCCTCGCACACGCCGACCGAATGCACGAGTCCCTGCAGCACCTCATCACGAGCTACGGTTACGTCTTCCTCTTCCTGATCATCGGGATCGAGAGCTTCGGCGTGCCGCTGCCCGGGGAGACGGCGCTCGTCACCGCCGCGGCCTACGCGGCGCTCGGCCGGCTGAACATCGTCGGCGTGATCGCTGCCGCGGCGGCCGGGGCGATCGTCGGCGACAACGCCGGCTACTGGTTGGGGCGCAAGGGCGGCATCGCGCTCGTGCACCGCTTCGGGAAGCGCGTCGGGCTCGACGATGCGAAGCTCGCACGCGCACACGCCTTCTTCGAGCGGTACGGTGCGCGAACGGTGTTCATCGGCCGCTTCATCGCGCTCCTTCGCAGTTGGGCGGCGGTGCTGGCGGGCGTCGCGAGCATGCCGTTCCGCACCTTCATGCTCTACAACGCGCTCGGCGGTATCGCCTGGGCGACGATCTTTGGGGGGCTGGGCTACGCGTTCGGGCGTAACCTCCCGCGGCTCGAGCGTTACGTCGGGCAGATAAGCCTCGCGTTGGTGCTGCTCGCGTTGCTCGTCGCCCTCACGCTGCTCGCGATGCGCTGGTTCAGCGACAACCGGGTACGGCTTGCCGCGTGGGTCACGGAGCACTGGCAGCAGTTCGCGTTGGCGTCGCGCTTCGCGCGCGTGCGTGAGCGGCACCCCGATGTCTGGTCGTGGATCGCCGCGCGGTTCGCGCGTGGCGAATACCTCGGGCTTCATCTCACCGGTGGGTTTCTGCTCAGCGTCGCCGCGCTCTGGCTGTTCGGCGCAGTGACGGAGGACGTCGTCCACCACGACCCGCTCACGGCCCTGGACCTCCAGCTCGCGAGCTTTCTGCGGACGCATTCGACCCACGCGGGCGATCAGGTTGCTCGCGTCGTGTCGGCCATTGGCTCCCCCGTGGCGATGGCGTTGCTCGCAGTGGTGGTGGCGCTGATACTCGCGCGACGCCGCCACTGGATCGTGCTGTCGGCGTGGGCCGCAGCCTTCGTGGGTGCGGGAGTGCTCGACTGGACGCTGAAACGCGTCATCTACCGCCCGCGCCCTGCCGGCGCGGAGGCGTTCCTCTACGGCGGCGCCTCCTTCAGCTTCCCGAGCGGCCACGCCATGGGGTCGCTCGTCGGCTACGGGATGTCCGTGTACCTGCTCGTCGTCTACTGGCCACCGGCGCGGCGGCACCGCGTGGCGCTCGGCGTCACGGCGACGGTGCTCGTGCTGCTCATCGGACTCTCGCGCCTGTACCTTGGCGTGCACTTCCTGAGTGACGTGATCGCCGGCTATGCGGCGGCGCTCGTCTGGCTGACGGTGTGCATCACCGGCGCCGAGATCGCGCTGCGGCAACGTGGGCTCGCGCCGTGGGAGGTTGGGGTGGACCGCCGGAGGAGGGCGCGCGCGCCAGCGGTGGACGCCGGGCGAACTCTCTAGCCTGGAGCGGATTAGACTCGGACACAGCTCGATACGATTGCTCCTCTCCCTGGCACTTCGTATCTGCGGTCTCGATTTGTTCACCAGTTGATCGCTCCCGCCGCCGCCCTCGTTCCGTCGCAAGAGCAGCCGCCGCGATTCCACTACGCGTGGGTCGTCGTGGCGATGACGTTCGTGATCCTGCTCGTCTCGGCGGGGGTGCGCGCCGTGCCGGTGGTGCTGATGCTCCCGCTCGAGCAGGAGTTCGGTTGGCTGCGCACGACGACGTCGGCCGCGCTCTCGGTCAACATCCTTCTATATGGAATGACCGGGCCGTTCGCCGGCTCGCTGATG
>DASVNI010000578.1:0-7338 GCA_036383935.1 Gemmatimonadaceae bacterium
CCACAACGTGCGCGCCGGGATCCCCCGCGACGACGATGCGCCCGATCGTGCCGACGCCGCCCTTCAGCGCGATCCCCTCCTGCGCGATGCCGCGCGGCTCGGCGCCGGCGAGCGTGACGAGCGGCGCGTGGTCCGACGCATACGCGTGCACGCTGTCCATGCGCACCGCGTCGGCCGGCCCCATCGCTTTCCAGCCGCGCGCCGCGAGTCGGAAGGGACCCGGACGCGTCGGCGCTTTCTGGCCTATGGCGAAGTAGAACTTGCGGTCGTCCAGCAACTCGGCGCGGAACCCTTGCTCGAGCAGGCTCCCGCCATGCTCGATGAACATTCCGTAGATCAGCGGAGAGATCGGCGTGCCCTTCGCCGTGCCGTCGATGGTGGCGGTGATCGTCTGGGCAGAGAGTGGCCCGGCGAGAAGGATCGTCGCGAGAAGGATCGTCGCGAGAAGTAGCACGGAGCGCGGGCAGAGCAGTCGTCGTGGCATCCGCCAACGCTGCGACCGCCGGACGAACGTGTCAACGCCTCAGCGACGGCTCGAATGCGAGACGTGGCTCACCTCGTCGGCGACGTCCGATCGTAGGGCGACGGCGCGCAACGTCGACGTTGTTCGAGATATCATCGACCACGTCCGCTGGAGGCCAGCCGCGTTCCTCGTAGGACTTGAACCTACGACCCTCCGATTAACAGTCGGACGCTCTGACTACCGGACTCTATCGAGTGATGTCGCGGCGGGCCGATGCACCCGAGTTCAGTGGGAGGAGATCGTGCGGAGGCGCGTAGGGGTCCTCCGGACGTACTGGTCCGGACTGATGTGCTCCACCCAAGTCATCCGCCCGACAGCGGCGTCGCCCCGCGCGTCCGAGATTGGCCGTAGCACATCACGAAGCCGGAGGTTCTCATGACCATGCTACTTCTGGAGCAGCTCCTGGCCACCGCGATCCAGGCGCTCCCCCGACTGTTCCTCCTTGGAGCGCCGATCGTCGTGGTCATGATGGCGATGGCGGCCTTCCTCGACGCCAGGATGGCTCACATGAGATGAGCCAGGGCTCGTCGTTCTGCTCATCGAAGCCGCTTGCAACCCACGTGGGCTCGCGGGTGTACCTTAGCGAATGGTCACGTTCATCAGACAAAGCATTCGGTAGTGCGAACCAATAGTTGCCTGCGCGCCCGTCGGATGTGTCACTCGTTGTGCGGCGCGCTCCTCGTCCTGGGTGTCTCCTCCGCCGGTGCACAGCAAGCGAACGAGGCACCGCGACTGCCGGGTCTGTCATTCCTCGAGACGCTGGGTGCGCCCCGCTCCGGAGATCTCGCCGCGGTCGAGCGTGGCGAGGTCGTGGTGTGGCCGGTCGCCGGTGCGGACCGGGACGAGGTCGCGCTCGTGGGACTCATGCGCGTCGCCGTCCCGCGCGGCTTCTATTTCGCGCGCACCTCGAACGTGACCGCATTCCTTACGCGGCCCGGCCGTGAGTCCTTCGGTGTGATAGAAACACCGCCCGTGCTCGCCGACGTCGCGACGATGCGCCTCGACGCGTCGGACGCGGCCGGCCTCCGGAAATGCCGAGTCTCGCACTGCTCGATCAAATTGCCCGAGCGCCAGATGGGAGTCATGGCGAGCGCGCTCGCGTCCCGACCCCACGACGATCAGTCCACCGCCGACTCGCTGATGCGCGAGTGGCTCCTCGGGGTCGTCACCGACTATCACGCCCGAGGAGACGCCGCGCTTCCCGTCTACGACGACACCCGCCCCGCCGAGCAGTCCGCGCCCGGATTTCGTCAGTTGCTCGGCGAAAACGCGTCCATGTTTCGTGATGCGCCGGCGTTCGCGAGCTACCTCGCGGAGTCGCCGGCGCACGCGATTGCCGGCGCGACCAGTACGATCTACTGGGCCATCGACCGCCGCTCAGGCCTGAAGCCCATCCTCAGCGTATCACAGCTGTCGACCTTCCGCGGCGCCGGCCCGGGCGCTCCGATGTTCATTGCGACCAAGCAGCTGTACGCGAGTCACTATTTCGACTCGCGGCTCGACGTCGAATCACTCGTCGCCGGAGCTGCTCCCGAGCCCAGTACCTACGTCGCGCTCGTGCGCCGCGTCCGGTTCGACAAGTTGCCGAGCCGCGCGCTCTTCGACGTGCGTGGTCGCGTCGTGCGACAGCTGCGCGATGCGCTGCGCGAAGAGCTCGCGGACACGAGGCAGTCGGTGCAAGCGGCCTACGACGCGTCGGACCACTCCGAGTAGAAGCTCGGCAGAGGCGTGGCGTCGCGATGCGCCGCAACGGCGCGGGCCATCGCGTGCGATGCCATGATCGCGACGCCCTCGCTGGAGTACGAAGGAAGCAACAGCTCGATGCCGTACGTGAGGTCGCGCGCGCCCGGTCGTGGGCGGATCAGGCGCGCGATGGCCTTCGTGCCGTCGTAGAACCACTCGTACGCGCCGTCATGCGTGGTACCGAGCCGCTCGAGCACGAGCTCGTGATGCGGCCAGCTCGGATACTCGCGCCGCAACGCGTCGTTCATGGCACACCACGCCGCCACCGCTGCGTCTCGCGCCCTGGCCTCGGTCGAGAAGCCGCGAAACGAGATCGTGCGGCCTCGAATGGTGCCGATGTGCGCTCCCGCGCCGTCCTCCAGTCGGTACAGGTCGTCTCCTTCGCCGAATACGCGCATCATTGTCCAGCCTCCTGTGTGATTCGTATGCGGTAGCCGATGTCGCGGCGCCCGCCGAGCGTCCGGTGTGAGCGATCCCCCCGGCGGACGGCGCGAGCGATTGTCGTGGCGTCTGTGGATGTCCTCCGCGTGATGGGTTCGCTGGCTCGTGAGCGGCGATCGGCGCGGGCGGCTGCGGAAGTCGCGTTTTTGTTTCGCAGCCGCACCGTCGTCGAGCGACGTCACCGAAAAGCGAGCCGCCCCTCCCGCTCGAAGCGCAGGAAGGGCGGTAGCGACGGAAGCCGCGATGGCTCCCGTGTGGCTGTCGACCGGACCTCGGCCTACCCGCTGACGATCCGCGGGTGAGCGAGGCTCCTGGACTTCGGAGGGGAGATCACCGAACGGGCGAGCGCACGCGGAGCGCGCTGCCGCCACGTCCGGGATCGGTGCAGTCGTGCGACGGACACCCTCGTCCGGCCGGTGCCGGCGGTCGCGATGGGCGGACGTACGGTGTTGGTCGCGGCGGAGATCGCCGAGCGGCCCGTCCATGCGTGCACGTCGAGCGGCGCCGCCCGCACGATGCGGAGGCGCGCCACGAGACGTGGAGCATGTGGACGAATGACCGGCTCAACCATGACGTCGTACCCGGGCGTGTGTGGGGCTCGAAACGACAAATCGCGCCGCCGACACTCTTCGCGAATCGAACGATTCGCCAAGCCGCCACCACGCGAAATGCGCGGCGGCAACCGTGAGCATCGGGACGCGACTCCCTGCATTCAATCTAGTCCGGGTGCAGCGCGAGTCAACCAACACATCGGTGCGCGGCGCGCATCCAGGTCAGCGCGAGCGACTCTCGTCTGCGCGTACGACTGGCTCTCTCGGTGCTCCAGCGCGCAGGGTCGTCCACGCGGGCGGATCACTCGCCGGGAAGCTCTCCTTCGAGGTTTCGTCCACGTCGGCGGGCGGGCGGGCGTCCTTCCGCGCGTGCGTGCGGTCCTCGTCGAGCTCGGCACTCCGTGCCGGTCTGTTCGCATTCTTCGGCATCTCGTCCTCCTCCCCTCTTCGTGCTGCACTGCATACTCCGCGCGAGAGCACGATCGCGATCGGCTACTTCGTGGGCGGCCTCGAGCGGCCAGTCGCTGCGGTCTTCCCTTTCGCCTTCATCTTCGAAGAGAGGGATGATGCGAACGGTGCGCCGGCCTGCTGGATCGTCGCGCCTGCGTGCAGCGCGTACGTCTCACGCACGTCGGTGCCCGCAATCGCGCCACTCAGCGCCGCGCCACTGCCAGGCGTCCACGTCAGCGACACCGTACCGCGCCCATCGCTGACGGCGCGCGCCGGCGATACATGCCCGCCCTTCGCCGTCAGTCCGAGCTTGGCGTTCGGTACGGGATTGCCATAGAGGTCGGTGACCGTGGCGACGAGCTTGCGCTTGCTCGCGCTCGCCGGTGCGCCGCGCACCTCGTCAAAGACGAGATTTGCCGCGGCGCCAGGCTGGGCCAACGCCACGACGTGGAGCGACTCCTTCAACTCGTCGAGGTGCACACCCAGCGTTTGACTGCCCGCCGCGCGGCCGAGAGTCCAGTTGAGCGCGACACCGCCGCTGGCATCGGTGCGCACCAGCGAGTCGGGCAGCGTACCGGAGCCGACGGCGACGACGAGCGCCGCGTCCGCGACGCCATTGCCCGCCGCGTCGAGCACGCGGACGACGATTGGTTTGCGGAGCGGCGCGCCAACCGTACCATGCTGTCGGTCGCCCGCGACGACGACCATGCGCGCCGCGGCGCCGGCGAGCGCCGTAGCCGAAATCGTCACGGGCGGGATCGCGCCACCACCGCGCGCCGCGCCCACCTGCGCGCGCAGTCGCTGCACCCCCGCCGCGCGGCCGAGTGTCCACCGTGCCCGCGCGATCCCCGCGGAGTCGGTGCGCGGCGCCAGCGGTTCGACGCTGCCATCCAGCGCCTGCCAGCTCACCGGCACGTCGGGGAGCACGCGCCCACTGCTGTCCGTGACGCGCAGCTGCACCGGGTCGGCGAGTGGTAGGGCAGCCGCGCCGCTCGGATGCTCGACGACGGCTATCGTGCGCGTGTTGGCGGGCAGCGGATCCGACTCGGCGGTGACGACGAGCGCGCTGTCGAGATGCTGCACCGTCGCGATCAGCGACTGGTTCCCCGGAAGCGCGCCGAGCGTCCATGACGTGCGCGCGCGTCCGTCGGCGTCGCTGAGCGCGGAGGCTGGCTCCAGCGCACCGTCCCCCTCGGCGAGGCGGAAGGTGACGAGCGCGCCGCTCACCGGCAGTCCGCGCCGGCTGATGACGCGTACGACCACATTCTGCGCGAGCGCGCGCCCTGCCGGTGCATGCTGCCCCGCGCCGGCGAGCAGGTCGATCGTCGCGGGCGCGGCGACCACGCTCAGCGCGGCATGTCCGACCACGCCGTCCATCGCCACGGTGACGATCGTGCGCCCAGGCGCGCGCGCCGTCGCGATACCGGCCGAGTCGAGCGCGACGACGGCGCTGTCGTCAGCGCGCCACCGCGCGGCCACGTCGGCGATGGCGTGGCCGCGTGCGTCGCGTGCGCGTGCGCGCAGCGGCTGGCGATCGAGCTCACGCAGCGTCATCCCGTCTGCTCCGTCAGCGCCGATCACCTCCACCGCGGCGACACGCTGGCGCACGACGATCCGCGAGCGCGCCACCCGTCCGCCGACGGCGACGGTGATCGTCGTCGCGCCCGGGCCCTGCGCCACTACCGAGCCGTCGTTGCGCACGAGAGCGACACGGGGGTTCTCGCTCGACCACGCCGGCGTGGTGCCGACGAGAATCGCGCCAGCCTTGTCGGTGATCGTCGCGGCGAGGTGCAGCGTGTCGCCGACCGCGGTCGCCGTGTCGACCGCCGGCCGCACGCCGACCCATGCAACCCCGAGGTTGCCGACGGTCTGGTGCGCCTCCGACTTGCCGAGGATGCCGTAGGAGTAGAGGAAGGTGAAGATCGAGACGCAGGCCGCGCCCGTGGAGGCCACGGCGGTCACGAGCTTGCTCGCCTGACGATACCACGGCGTCGTGGCCGGATTGATGGGAGACGGCATGAGGGCGCTCTGGGCAGCGGCACGACGGTGGTGGTGCTGCGCGGCGGCGTCCGTCGGCGGAGGCCGCGAGGCGGGAGGGCGCGGGGGCGCTGGAGGCCCGGACGCGTGCCATGAACGGTCGCCTCGCCAGGGCGCTGCTGGCGGTGACTGCCGTCACTGCACGACGCGATACCTACCTTCTTGCGCCGTCCTCGCGCAGCGTCGACGTTGTTCGGGATATCATCGACCACGCCACTGGAGGCCGCATGCGCACGATCGCGCCGCTCTTCGCTCTGCTCCTCGCACTACCCACCGTCGCCAGCGCGCAGCCGGCACGCCGAGATCTCCCTCCCAGCGCGGCACCGGTCGCGCGCTTCGACTGGTTCAACTACTCCGGGCACGACTCCGTCTACGACGTGCACCCGGCCGGCAAGGGCGAGTACCAGAATCCGATCTTCGCCGGCTTCTACCCCGACCCGGCCATCACGCGCGTCGGCAACGACTACTACTACATCTCGTCGACCTTCGCCTACTTCCCCGGCATCCCGATCTTCCACAGCAAGGATCTCGTCAACTGGACGCAGATCGGGAACGTGATCCATCGGCCGGAGCAGCTGAAGTTCGACTCGCTCGGCATGTCGCGCGGCGTCTTCGCGCCGACGATCAACTTCCACGCCGGGACGTTCTACGTCCTCAACACCTGCGTCGATTGCGGCGGCAACTACATCGTCACCGCGACGAACCCCGCCGGCCCCTGGTCAGATCCGACATGGCTGCCTGAAGTCGGCGGAATTGACCCCTCTATCTTCTTCGATGACGACGGGAAGACGTACGTCATCAACAACGACGAGCCCATCGGCGGCTCGACGTATCAGGGCCATCGCGCGATCTGGATCCGCGAGTTCGACGTCGCCACCAAGAAGGTCAAGGGCCAACCCACGCAGATCATCAACGCCGGCGTGGACATCACGCAGAAGCCGATCTGGATCGAGGGGCCGCACATCTACAAGATCAACGGCAAGTACTACCTGAGCTGCGCCGAAGGCGGCACGGCGGTCGATCATCGCCAGGTCGTCTTCCGCAGCGACAACGTCCTCGGCCCGTACACGCCTGCGCCCGCGCCGATCAATCCGATCCTCACGCAGCGTCTGCTCGATCCGAACCGCCCCTTCCCCGTCACGTCGTCCGGTCACGCCGACTTCCTGCAGACGCAGAACGGCGAGTGGTGGGGAATCTTCCTCGCCACGCGGCCCTACGCGGACGACTACTACAACACCGGGCGCGAGACCTTCCTCCTCCCGCTCGAGTGGAAGGACGGCTGGCCGACGTTCGTCGGCGGACGCGAGCCGATTCCGTATGCGGTGAAGAAGCCGAACCTTCCCGCTCAGCCGGCGCCAGCGATCCCGACGCACGGCAACTTCACCGTGCGCGAGGAGTTCAACGGATCCACGCTCGCGCCCTACTGGATGATGCTCCGCACGCCACGCGAGCAGTGGTGGACCCTCGGCGGCGGCGCGCTCACGCTGCGCGCGCGGCCCGATGACATCGCGAACAAGGGGCAGCCGTCGTTCGTCGGACGCCGACAGCAGCACATGAAGGCGACGTTCACCACCGCGATGCACTTCACGCCGG
>DASVNI010000579.1:0-6908 GCA_036383935.1 Gemmatimonadaceae bacterium
CGTTTCCTTCGCACTCACGCACTTACGCACTCACGCACTCACGCACTTACGCACTCACGCACTCACGCACTCACGCACTCACTCTCGTGCGATCGCGTCGATTGGCGAAAGGTTGGCGGCTCGTCGCGCCGGGTAGGTGCCGAACACCACGCCGACCAGGGCGGCGGCGCCGATCGCGATGAGTGGTGTGGAGAGATGAACGACGGGGAAGATTCCCGCGCCGGTGAGGCGTCGGAACACCGCGGTGCCGGCGTAGGCGAGCACGAGTCCACCAGCGAAGCCGATCGCGCTTCCCGCGGTCGTCACAGTCACGGACTCCACGAGGAACTGCGTCTGGATGTCGCGCCGACTGGCGCCGACTGCCTTGCGGATGCCGATCTCGCGCGTGCGCTCGACGACCGCCGCGAGCAGCACGTTCATGATGCCGATGCCGCCGACGGCGAGAATGAGCGACGCGAGCAGGCCGAGGAGCAGCTTGGAGAGCAGCATAGCCTGGCGCGTGTTCTCCAGGCGCTGCGTGCCGACGGAGACGTCGAGCTTCTCCATTCGCCGTCCGTAGCGTTCGGCCAGCCAGTTCACGACGTCGGAGCGAAGGGTATCGACGGCGTCGATGCTTCTCGCTTTGAGACGGAGCGCGGGCGTCCACGGGCTTCCCGACGGCTCGAGGAGTGACTCTCCTCCACGAAGTGGCGCGAAGGCGATCATGTCCGGCTCGTCGTCTCCGCCGGGAGGCGCGAGGACGCCGAGCACCTCCCGCCGGTCGTCGCCGATGCGGATGGTCCGGCCGACGAGCCAGAGCGCGTCGTGCACCCCTGCGAGCTCCATGGCGGTGCGATGCCCCAGCACAACCACGGGTGCACCACGCATCTCCTCAGCACGAGTGAAGAAGCGACCACCCGAGAGCTGGAGCTCGGAAAAGTCGGCCAGGCTCGCCGTCGCGAGGGTGAGCTGCACGGTGGCGCGGGAACCGAGAAACTCCGTCTCCGCGTGCCCGTTGAGTGTGAGGGCATGACGCACCACGCCGGGCACCTCCGTACCGGCGCGTTCGGCGTCGTCCACGGTGAAGACCGGGTATCCGTGCACGGCGACCGAGCGGCCTCGCACCTGCTCACGCGTACGCGCCGTGACCACGACGTCCTGAACGCTGCTCTCCCGCGCGATCAGGGCGCGCGCCCAGACCTCGACGCCGTCGGTGATCGCGAACGCCGCGACGAGCGAGCCCACCCCGATGATGACTCCGGTGGTGGCGAGCACCGTTCGCAGTGGGTTCGAGCGGAGCGAGTCTGCACCTACGCGCGCTGACTCGAGCAGGCTGGCGGCGTTGACGCGCGTCATGAGGGGACTACGGGGCGGAGCGCGGGGAGGGTTTCGTGGGAGGGGATGGGGGAGTGCGGGATGCGGGGATGCGGGGATGCGGAAAACGGCCTCGGGACGCCGAAGCTTCCCGAGGCCGTGTCGCATAGGCGCCTACCCGCATCGCCGCATAACCGCGTTCACGAATCCGACCGGATCACCTCGATCTCGGCGCTGCCGTCGCGGGCATAGCGGACGTGCATCAGCCAGGCCCGGCAGCAGACCTGGCAGTCCTCGACGTATTCCTGATCGGGTCCGCTGCCCGGGTCGAGGGTGATCTCGTTCGTCTCACCGCAATAGGGGCACTCGACGAACGCCTCGGTCTCCGCATCGCCGTCGCCGAGGGGGAACTCGTCGTCGATGCGGTCCTGTGTCCACTCCTCCTCGTCGGAATTATCGACCATTGGCGGAAAGTAGCGTACGAAGGCGAAGGAGGGAGAGGGACTATCTGTCTCGTACACCGACTGGTTCGCGGCGGCGGTCGTCACGCTCGGCGGTCTCGCCCGGCGGGTCGGAGAAGGCGGACGAGTTCGTCAACATCTGTAACGATCTCTCCGGCACTTCGACCGGGCAAACGATCCAGGGTGCTCGAGGTTCCGGCAACCGATCCGTTTCGCGTTACCGGGGTAGAAGTCTTAACACTGAGCGATGCAGAACGTCTCCCGGAATAGGGCGCGCATTCCGCCCGTCAACGCTCTGGAGGCATCATGCGTAAGGCTCATGTAGTCGGATTCGTCATCATCTCGCTCCTGGCCGTCTGCTCGGTCGCGCCGGCTCAGAGTGCCGCGGCGGCTGCACCGCAGGCTCGTCAGCAGAGGGACGGACGATCCGATAGAGGACGTGGTCGGCTACTTCGTGGCATCAAGCTCAGCGACGCCGAGAAGGCGCGCGTGAAGGAGATACGCGGGAAGTATCAGACGGAATCGCGGTCGTTGCGGGCATCGCTCCGGCCGGCGATGCAGGACCTTCGCGCCGCGCGAGAGAAGCACGACAGCGTGGCGATGAAGGCGGCGTGGGATCGTACGACGGCAGATCGGCAGAAGCTCGATGCGCTGATGCAGCGCGAGCGTGCCGAGATCCGGTCGGCACTCACGCCGGAGCACCAGACGCAGTTCGACGCGAACACGAAGCAGCTCGAGGAGCGGCGCGCCGGACGGAAGAAAGGGGGAAGGGGCCACCGCGCCCGCAAGGCGGACGGGGTTGGCGCAAGCAAGAGCTGAGCGATGATGCTCGGCGAGTAATAGCGAGGGGGAGTGGCCTGGGCGCTGGTGGGGCGCACTTCACGAACCCAAGCGACCGCGAATGGGTTGGCGGCTTGCCGTCAACCCATTCGTGTATGTAGTACGGAATGAAACGGGGCCAGAGTCGGACGAAAGCGGAGCCCTACGACAAAGGGGTCAGACACCTTCGGAATCTGACCCCGGAATCTGACCCCGGAATCTGACCCCGGAATCTGACCCCGGTGTCTGATCCCAGCGTTACACGGGATGCTGGCCGGGCTTCAGCGTCGTCGCCTTGTCCTGTGCGCGGATCGCGAGCTCGGAGGCGAGGAAGCAGTGTTCCTGCGGCATCGCCGTCTCGGTGCGATTGAGCACGTCGTCGACGAGCTGACGTCCGTAGGGCGTCTCCATGCCCTTGCAGTCGATGTAGTTGGTGCCCTTCTGGTCGACGAGGAAGAGGTGGTTCCCGCCCGGGCGGCCGGCGATGTCCACGTACTTCCGCAGCTCGATGTAGCCGTCGGTGCCGAGGATGGTCATCCGGCCGTCGCCCCAGGTGGGGAGACCGTCGGGAGTGAACCAGTCCATGCGGATGTAGCCGGTGCCGGCGTTGCCGCGAACCAGCATGTCGCCGAAGTCCTGGAACTTCGGATGATCGGGATGGTTCACGTTGCGGACCTGCGAGGCGACGACCTCGCCGCTCGTCGAGCCGGTGTAGAAGAGAAACTGGTCCGCCTGGTGCGAGCCGATGTCACACAGGATGCCGCCGTAGTTGGCGACGTCCCAGAACCACTCGGGTCGTGACGCAGGCGTTACACGGTGCGGGCCGAGGCCGACGGTCTGCACGACGGTGCCGATCGCGCCCGCCTTCACCAGCTCGCCCGCTTTCACCGCGGCGGGCACCTCGAGTCGCTCGCTGTAGAGGATCGAGTAGATCCGCTTCGTCTCCTTCTGGACCCGGCGCACCTCGGCGAGCTGCGCCATCGTGATGATGCCCGGCTTGTCGGACATGTAGTCCTTGCCGTGCTGCATCACGCGCACGCCGAGCGGAGCGCGCTCGATGGGGACGATGGACGACAGCACGAGCTGGATCGACGGATCCTCGAGGATCGCGCGCTCGTCCGAGACGGCCTTCACGTTCGGATACCGCTTGGCGAAATCCGCGCGGATCTCGGGCTCGCGGACGTAGTACGCGGCGAACTCTCCGCCGCCGCGCGTCGCCGCGCCGACCTGACCGTAGATGTGGTTGTGGTTCGCGCCGATGACGGCGAAGCGGATGCGCGCGGCCTGCTTGCCACGACGGGCCGTGTGCACCGCGGCCGCGAGCCGGCCGGGCATGGCGGCCATCGCCGCCAGACCGGCCACCGCGCCAGCCGACGCCTTGACCGCGTCTCTCCGAGAGAGCTTGTCCATTCGAGAGGCTCCAGTGGGTGAACGTTCGCCCCATTGTACGTCCTTGCGCGCGCTTCCGCTGCCGGACGCGGGTGGTGGCGCGCGGCCCGCCGATCGCCGAGTTTGGGGATATGAAGAAGACGCCAAAGACACCACCCCTCGACGCCGTGCTCGGGGCGTCGGCCGTCGTCGCCGCCGGACGCCTCGCCGGCGTCGGGCCGGCAGGGAAGCTCCCCTTCACCCCCGAGATGCTTCGCGAAGCGCCGAGCGGTGACCTGTTCGGCCTGACGCAGAACGTGGGGATGGGCTGGAGCCCCGGAGGGCTGCAGGGCCCGGAGTACGTCATCGTCAGCACGATGGGGGGCCTGCGCGCCGAGGACGGGACGGCGGTGGCGCTGGGCTACCACACCGGCCACTGGGAGATCGGGTTGCTCGTGCGCGAGGCGGCGGAGACGCTGCGCGGCGAAGGGGCGATCCCGTTCGCGGCCTACGTGAGCGACCCATGCGACGGCCGCTCGCAGGGGACGACGGGGATGTTCGACAGCCTCGCCTACCGCAACGACGCGGCGATCGTGATGCGCCGGCTGATCCGGTCGCTCCCGACCGCGTCCGGCGTGATGGGGATCGCGACGTGCGACAAGGGGTTGCCGGCGACGATGCTCGCCCTCGCGGGCTCCTCGCGACTGCCGGGAGTCATCGTGCCGGGTGGGGTGACGCTGCCGCCGATCGGCGGTGAGGACGCCGGCCAGGTGCAGAGCCTCAACGCGCGCTTCTCGCGCGACCTCGTGACGCTCGACTATGCGCAGGAGATGGGCTGTCGGGCCTGCGGCTCGTCGGGGGGCGGCTGTCAGTTCCTCGGCACGGCGGCGACGTCGCAGGTCGTGGCCGAGGGGTTCGGGCTCGCGCTCCCGCACAGCGCGCTCGCGCCGTCGGGGGAGCCCGCGTGGACGGAGCTCGGCCAGCGCTCGGCGATCGCGCTGGTGCGGCTGCATTCGCTGGGGATCAACATCGGGAAGATCCTCACGCAGAAGGCGCTGGAGAACGCGATGCTCGTGCACGCGGCGTTCGGCGGCTCGACGAACCTGCTGCTGCACATTCCGGCGATCGCGCGCGCGGCGGGGCTGCGTGCGCCGACGGTGGAGGATTGGAGCCGCATCAATCGCTCGACGCCGCGGCTGGTGGACGCATTGCCCAACGGTCCGAAGGGACATCCCACCGTGCAGGTGTACATGGCCGGCGGCGTTCCCGAGGTGATGCTGCATCTGCGTCGCATGGGACTGCTGCACGGCGACGTGCTCACCGCGACGGGTGACACGCTCGACACGACGCTCGACTGGTGGGAGCAGAGCGAGCGCCGGCAGGCGGCGCGCGCGCGGCTCGCGTCTGGCGCGGCGATCCAGCCGGACGACGTGATCAAGGATCCCGATTCGGCGCGGCGCGCCGGCTTCACGAGCACGGTCGTGTTCCCGTCGGGGAACCTCGCGCCAGAGGGGTCCGTGGTGAAGTCGACGGCGATCGACGCATCGGTCGTCGATGCCGATCAGGTGTACCGGCACACCGGGCCGGCGCGCGTCTTCGCCGACGAGCGCGAGGCGATCAAGGCGGTGAAGGGTGGCACGGAGCGGCCGATCAAGGCGGGCGACGTCATCGTGCTGATCGGCAACGGACCGTCGGGAACGGGAATGCAGGAGACCGCGCAGATCACGACGGCGCTCAAGTATCTGCCGTGGGGGAAGCACGTCGCGCTGCTGACGGACGGGCGATTCTCCGGATTCTCGAGTGGCGCGTGCATCGGGCACATCGGACCCGAGGCGCTGCAGCACGGGCCGATCGGCCGAGTGCAGGACGACGACCTGATCGAGATCGTGATCGACCGCGGCGAAGCGCTGAGCGGCACGATCAACCTGGTTGGAATCGCAGGGGAGCCGTGCACCCCCGAAGTTTGCGCGCGCGCGCTCGCGACGCGCGATCCGCATCCGGCGCTGCGGGCGCACGAATCGCTTCCCGACGACACGCGGCTGTGGGCTGCACTGCAGCGCGCGAGCGGCGGTACGTGGGCCGGCTGTGTGTACGACGTCGATCGCATCGAGGCGCTGCTCGACGCGGGCGCACGCGCGATGGCGGGTGGCGCGCCTGCCGCGGTGCCGTCCGGGTCTTCCCCACTCACTGGAGCGAGTCGATGAACCGAGTCGTCGTGGCGCTTGGGTTGGTGTTGAGCACTCTCGCACCAGCACGGGCGCAAGTCGCGCCGGTGAAGGCGGGGGTGTATCCGTGGGCGTCGCTCAAGGGCGTGGAGATCGGGCGTGGCCGAGTGGAGCGCACGGTCCTCGTCGGCTCGACGCTCGATCTCGATTCGCTCGAGGTCCGCGCCGTGACGCTGCCGGCGGCGGCGGGTCCGGACAGTGGGACCGCGCACGACAATCTCGAGACGTTCATGATGGTGAAGGAGGGGAAGCTCTGGGTCACGCTGAATGGCGTGAGCCGCGCGCTCGGAGCAGGGAGCGTCGCACTCGCGCTGCCGGGCGACCAGATCATCAAGTCGAACATCGGCGGCACGCCGGCGACGTACTACCTGTTCACCTATCGCTCGAAGGCGCCGATGGACCTGAGTCGGGGCAAGCAGGCGGGTGGCTCGTTCATGGTCAACTTCGACGAGCAGGGAGAGAAGACCACGGGCTCGGGAGTGCAGCGCCCCATGCTCAATCGCCCGACGGCGATGTTCAAGCGCTTCGAGTCGCACTGGTCGTCGGTGAACGAAGGGCTGCGCAACCACCAGACGCACACGCATCGCGCGGACGAGTTCATGATGATGACGCGCGGCAACGTGGCATTGCTCATCGGTACGACCGAGCCTCCCGCGACGGCGAGCGACGTGGTCTTCCTCGGCTCGATGATCCCGCATTCGCTCGCCAGCAAGGGCCCGGGACCGGCGCAGTATCTCGTCAT
>DASVNI010000580.1:0-10392 GCA_036383935.1 Gemmatimonadaceae bacterium
ACCCGGTCGTGACGGTCAACGGCTCGGCGGGATTCGCGCCGATCATGATGCAGGCGCGCGTCGGCGTGCCGGTCGTGCTCGACGCGGCGGGAACGCGCGACCCGGATGGGAACGCGCTGAAGTACACGTGGTTCTTCTATCCCGAGGCGGGCACGGGCATCCCGGGGCATCCTGTCGCCGTGCGCGGCGGCTTCGCGGCGCAGGAGGCGGGCGCGGGGAACATCCCTTCCGCGCCGACAGGAGGGCCACCGCAGCCGCGTCCGCGGGTGACGATCGAGGGCGCGAACAGCGCGCGCGCGACGGTGACGCCGCGTGTCGCCGGTGTGGCGCACGTGATTCTCGCGGTGGAGGATGGCGGCTCGCCGACATTGACGTCGTACCGCCGAATCATCATTACAATCTCACCGTAGCGCGTTTCAGTAGTCGGCTCGATGCCGAGCCCTGCTATGTGTGATCTGGCTCTCTTGACACCGCGCGAGCATGAGCGAGCGTAGGACTCGCAGCGGAATTCCGGAGACGAGCATGGGCAACAAAGTGGTGGCGCGGGAGGCCGAAGCATCGCGCCTGACACTGGTGTGTGCGATCACGGCGATCGCGATCGGCGTGACGGTGCTCGCGGGCTGGACACTCCGCAACGACCCGCTGACGCGACTCTTCGTCGGCACGGTGCACATGCTGCCGATCACGGCGGCGACGTTCGTGGTCGCCGGCGTATCGCTGTGGATGCAGCGCGTCTCCGGGCGCGAGGCGGGCACGCTGTCGCTGGTGGCGCGCGTGCTCGCGGTGATCGTGCTGGGCGTCGGCCTCGTCACGCTCGCGGAGCGAGCGTGGGAATGGGACGCCGCGATCGACAGCCTGCTGTTCCGCGACATGCTGGTACGGCTGCCGTATCATCCGGTGGGTCGCATGGCGACCAACTCCGCCGTGAGCTTCGCGCTCGCCGGTGCCGCGCTCTTCCTGCTCGATGGACAGACGCGCCGCATCCGGCAGGTCGCACACTGGTTCTCGACGCTCGGCATCACGATCGCGACGATGGCGCTGATCGGCTATCTGTATGGCGCGACGGCGCTCTATCAGATGGACGCGGCGGCGGCGATGGCCGTGTCGACGGCGTGCGCGTTCTTCGCGCTGAACGTCGGCATTCTCAGCGCGCGTCCGGGGTCATCGTGGGCGGGACGGTTCGTGTCGCGCACGGGGACGGGAATGCTGGCACGCCGGCTCCTTCTCGCGCTGACGGTCGTGCCGCTGGCGCTCGGCTGGCTGTACATCCACGGGCGCCAGGCGCAGCTCGTCGGGCGTGAGATCGGCATCGCGATCCTCGTCGTCGTGATGATGGGCATCCAGCTCACGGTGCTGCTGCGCGCGGCGGCGATCGTGCAGCGCGGCGAGCGCGCACAGGCGCGCGCGCTGGAGCACGCCGCGGCGGCGCGTGACGAGGCGGAGCGGGCGAACCGGGCGAAGAACGACTTCCTCGCCGTGATGAGCCACGAGCTGCGCACTCCGCTGAACGCGATCATCGGCTACGGCAGCCTGCTGCGCGACGGGATCCCCGATCCGGCGACGCCGGGCCAGCGGCAGCAGCTCGAGCGCATCGGCGCGAGCGCGAAGCATCTGCTCGCGCTGATCGACGAGGTGCTGACGCTCTCGCGGCTCGAGCTCGGCCGCGAGCGCATCACGCCGGCGCGCGTGGGCATCGCGTCGCTCTGCGAGGAAGCGGCGGCGATGATGGAGCCCGAGGCGAGCCGGAAGGGACTCGCGCTCACGCTGCACCTGCCGGACTCCGTGTACACGATGACGACGGACGCGGGGAAGCTGCGTCAGGCGCTCGTCAACCTGATCGGCAACGCGGTGAAGTTCACCGATCGCGGCGAGGTGCAGGTGCGCGCGTGGGGCGAGGACATGGGCTCGGTGATCGTGTTCGAGGTCGAGGACTCGGGGCTCGGGATCTCGGCCGAGCATCTGCCGATGATCTTCGACGCGTTCTGGCAGGTGGATCAGGCGCCGACGCGACGCGTGGGCGGTACGGGGCTCGGGCTGCACGTGACGCGGCGACTCGTGCGCCTGCTCGGCGGGGACGTCGTGGCGCGCAGCGTTCTTGGTGAAGGCAGCTGCTTCACGATCCGGGTGCCGCGGGCGTACTGGGAGACGACAGAAGGGGAGTCGCTCGATGTGATGGAGACGGGAGAGTTGATCGCGAGTCGGGCGGGTTAACTACCACTCCCAGTAGTGAGTACTGGGTACTGAGTACCGAGACTGGCATACTGGCTCCCGGAATGTGGGTCAGGCACTGGGGTCAGATACCGAAGGTGTCTGACCCCTTGGCGCGAAAGGGCTCTGACCCCAAATGCGAACGGCCGCACGATGGTCACCGAATCGAACTCGATTCGATCGAGCATGCTGTTCATTCTGTTCAACTGCTGGGCGCAGAACAATGGAAGGACGTAGCTGACGGGGCTCTGCGAGCGTCCCTCGCAGCTCGCGAGGATGCGGTCGCGTCTCACTTCACTCCGATCGCAACGAGACTTCCCGTGTCCTGCGCGATGAAGAGGACTCCCTGGCTGCTCAGCGCGAGCGTTCCGCCGGCCGGATAGCTCCACACCTGCTTGAGCGTCGCGATGTCCACCGCATAGGTCGCCGTGGCCGTGCTGACGAAGAGCAGGTTCTTGGTGACGATCACCGGACCGCGCGCGCTTCCAATCGGCGGAATCCAGAGCCCGACCGACGAGCCGTCGCTCTCGCGGCGCACCTCGATCTGCGAGGAGTTGTTCAGGACGTAGAGCTGCCCGTTCGCGACGGCGACGGAGCCGGAGTACGCCGACTTCTGCTGCCATTTGATCGATCGCGCCTGCAGATCGAAGGAGATGAGGCGCCCTCCATTGGTGGCGAGGAGGTCGTTCATTCCTCCGAGGACGGGGGCGAGGTTCATGCTCCACCCCGACCAGCTGAACGCCGTATCGGGAATCGAGTACAGCGGCACGCCCGTCGTGGCGTCGACCGCGTCCACTTTAGGGGTGTACGAGCCCGTGTACGCGTAGACGACGCCGTTGTCCACCGCAGGGCTCCACTGCTCGTACTGATTGGTGCTGAAGGACCAGCTCTGGGTACCGTCGGTGCCGAAGCGGTACATGCCGTCGTAATAGCCTCCGGCCATGTACACGCCATTACCGATGACGACCGGTGCGTAGTAGCGCGACCACTGGTTGCCGTAAGCCGACCGGAAGCGGGGCGTGCCGTTCGTCGCGTCGAACGCGTAGAGGTAGGAATCCTCGTGACCGCTCGTGGTCAGGTAGATCGTGCCGCTCGAATACGCCGGCGGATGCACGCCGTGGATGGGACCGAAGTCGTGGCTCCAGACGACCGTGCCGTTTCGTACGTCCAACGTGAACAGCTTCTGTGTGCCGAAGTACGCGTTGGTAGTGGCGAAGACGTAGCCGTCACCCGCGGTGACGGGATTGAGCGGGACATTCGGGGCCGGCGTCGCGACCCAGAGCTCGCGGAAGACGCCCGCATCCATCGTGATGGGGACGTAGCCGCTATGGCGCGCGTTGCCCTGATAGGTCGTCCATTCGACGGCACCACTCCAGTCGGCGCCGGTGCGCGCGAGAACCCGGATCTGCGTGGTCGCGGTCGTGCCCTCGCTCGTCGCCGTGATGGTGGCGTTGCCCGGGGCCACCCCCGTCACCTTGCCGGTTGCATCCACCGACACGATGCTCGCGTCGGAGCTCGACCAGGTCGCGGCGCGACCGGCGAGCGTAGCGCCGCCGCCGTCGTACTCCGCCGCGCTGAGCTGCGCGGTCTCGCCGACGAACAGCGCGCCATCGAGCACCGAGCCCCCGAGGGTGACCTTGGCGACCGGTGTACCGATGACGGCGTAGGTTGCCGGCCGCCCAATGCCTCCTGACACCACGAGCGATGTGGAGTCCACCGCGCTGCCCACCACTCGCGACCAGGTGCCGCCGACGAGCACGTAGAGCTGGAGGCTCGCCAGCGAGACGCCAGGAGGCAGCTTCGCGCGATCGACCTTGATCTTCAGCGTCGCCATCGGAGAGAAGAAGAAATTCTCCGGAGCGATCTTGTCGGGCGTGATCGTGATCGCCGTACCGCTCATCATCCGTGGGTCGGCAGGGACGGATGCCGCCGGCGCGAAGATGAGCGTCGCGGATTGCGCGACGCTCGACGGTGGGACGACGAGCGTGACGAGCGAGTTGAGCACGGTGATCGTGGCACCGGCGCTCGTCACCGCCGCACCGTCCGCGACGGCGACCGGCACATCGGTCGTCACGGTGCCGCTCTTCGCCGAGATGACCACCTGCCCGCCGCCCACGCCCATGACGAGTCCTGAAGCACTCACCGTCGCGATCCTGGCGTCGCTGGATGTCCAGGTCACTCGTCCGTCAGAGATGACCGCGCCCGACGCGTTGAGCGGGGTAGCGATCAGCTGTGCCGTCTGCCCGACGAGCAGCGTGCTGGTTGGCGCGCCCGTGACGACGAGCGCCGAAGCGTTGCTTCCAGCTCCGGTGAGGTCGGATCCCGAGCCGCCGCACGCGATGATGACGAGGAGGCTCGCCGCGATCGTCGCACGGCGCCAGGCGGAAGTGGACAAGGGCTCGCGACGGCGAACGATCGTACGGTAGTGCGTCATTGAAGTGTCTCGGGATCCGATGGATGGGTCCGGTTTCCCGAGACGCTACCGCCTTTCGTTCGTGTGGGGAAGTGCCGTGGCGCCAGAGGCAGGTCTAAGGTTGCGCGTCGAGCGACATCGCACGCTCGAAGTAGTGCGTCCGCCACTCCGGCACCATGTGGTCGAGCATGAGCGCGTACGCGGCGCCGGCGGGATAAAATGCGACACGCTTGCCGCGCTCGAGGGAGCTCCCGCGCAGGCCCGCACGCACGCTCGTCTCGATGCGGTCGGCGACCGTGGCGAAAGGAACGTAGTCGGGAAGGGCGGCGAACGCGGCGCTCGGCGTGTAGTGCGCGGCGGCGAAGCGCGCGGCGGCGAGCTCGGTGTAGTACGCGACGCCCTCCTGCCACATCTGAAAGGCGAGGTAGCGATCGTCGTCGGAGGTGAGCGCATCGCGCAACTCGCCACGCGCGCCGCGCACGGCAGCCCAGCGCGTTGCACGGTCACTGCCGGCGGTGGACGCGAGCGCCGTGTCGAGCCGCTGCGTGAGCGTTGCGAAGCGCGCCCGCACGCGAGCCGAGTCGTACGGGAAGGCGTAGTTGAGCATCCACATCCCGGTCTTGTCGCCGCGTGCGAGGCCGAGCGAGTCCACACGCGCGAAGTAATTCGGCCGCGAGGTCTGGAGCTGATGGAAGTGCTCGTGCAGCAGAGTCACCACCCACTCCGTGCTGCTCTTGCCGGTCGCACTGGGGAGCCCGACGACGATCGTCGGCACGTTGGCGACGGCGGGGAAGGTCGCGAGCAGGTTCGGCGGGAACTTGCGCGGGCGTACGAGGACGTCGGTCTGCAGCAATGAGTCGTAGCCGAGCCGAGTGAAGTCGGGCGAGGGCTGCGGATGGCGGAGGAGGAACTCGCGCTCGGGGGTGACGAGCAGGATGGCGAAAGGGGCCGACGTCCACGCGGGCCAGATCTCGTCGCCGACGGCGGCGGCGAGTCTGAACGCCTCGGCGATGCGGATGCGGTCGTCGGGGGCGAGAGCGGCTTCGGGCGCCGGAGCTTGCGCGATCGCCGCGTGCGGGACTCCACTGGAGAGCAGGACGACCGTGGCCGCCATGGTGAGTGTCGCTCGCATGTCGTCTCCGACGAGTGAGAATGAAGCGGCGGTCCGAGTAGGCCCGTCGCACCGCGTACACGATGGTCTGACACGCCCGCAGTGCGAAAAGGTGGCCTGCCATTCACTCGTCCGAGGCAACGGGTTACGTTGTGGCCGGTGTCCGACTGGGCATCCGATACATCCCGCCGATGCCGCAGTGACCAGTTCCGACGCCAACGACCTCGACCGCCTCCGCGCGGGCGACTCAGGCGCATTCGAAGCGCTGTTCTTTCGATATCACGCCACGCTGTGCGAGATCGTCGACGCGTACGTCGGATCCCAGGCGATCGCCGAGGAGATCGTTCAGGATCTCTTCCATACCTTATGGCGTGATCGTGCCCGCCTGGCCGTTCGAGGCTCGCTGCGGTCGTACCTGTGCGTCGCGGCGCGCAATCGGGCGCTCCAGCACCTGCGCCACGGCGCCGTCGCGCGCCGGCATGCGCAGGTGGCCGCGACAGAATCGGATCTCGATCGGGAGCCGGGCGCGGACGAAGTCCTCGAGCGTCAGGAGGCGCTCGTCGCCCTGCGCGGCGCGATCGACGCCCTTCCTCCCCGTGCGCGGCTGGCCGTCGTGCTCCGTTGGCGGGATCACCTCACCAACGCCGACGTCGCCGACGCGATGGGGATCACGGTGAAGGGGGTGGAGAAGCTGCTCGCCTCGGCGATGACCCGCCTGCGCCACCTGATGCGTTCCCACAAAAGAGACAGGTAGGGTTCCGGCGGCACCGAGGCGTCTCTCCGGCATGAGAGACGACGAAGGGCCGCTGGACGAGGATCTGCTCCGCCAGGCGCTGGCGCCCGATGTGCCGGCCGGATCGCGCCGCGCGTGGAATACCGAGGGAGCGTGGCGCGAGCTGCGGGATCGGATCGCGGCCGAGCAGAGCGGGGAGCCGGTCGCCCGTGAGCGCCGTGTGAGCTGGGCGGGACGTCAGACGCTACGATGGCTGGCGACCGCTGCGGCGCTCGTCGTGGCCGTGGGCGGCGTCTGGTATTCGCGCGCGTCGAGCGCACCGCAGTATCAGACCGCGACGACGACGCGTGGGCAGCGGGCCTCGCTCACGCTCGGCGACGGGACGCGGGTGATCCTCGGGCCGGCGAGCACGCTGCGCTACGACGTGACGTCGCGTGCGCGTCGGGTCGAGCTCACTGGGCTGGCGCAGTTCCAGGTCGTGCACGACGCGTCGCGTCCATTCGTCGTCCGCGCGGGGCGCGCCGAAGCGACGGACGTCGGCACGACCTTCACGGTGCGCGCCTTCGCCGACGAGGATGCGGTGGTGCTCGCGGTAACGGAGGGCGAGATCGCGCTCCGCGCCGGCACCGGCCAACTGTCGCTCTCGGCGGGCCAGGTGGGCCGCGTGGATTCTACGGGAGTGCAACGGCTCGCGGGCGCGCCGTCGGACTATGCGCAGTGGGTCGGCGGTCAGTTGGCATTTCAGGACGCGACGCTGTCCGACGTGGCGCGCGAGCTCTCACGCTGGTTCGATACCGACGTGCGCGTGGATGCGCGCGTCGCTCAGCGACGCGTGAGCGCGACGTACGCCAATCCGATGCTGGACGGCGTGCTCTCGGCGATCACCCGTGCGACCGGCAGTCGTGCCGAACGCACGAGCGCGGGGTACATGCTCCTTCCGCGCGACGATTCGGAGCGTCAGTGATGCGCGAAGTGAGATTGTCGTGCGCGCTCGCGTGGGCGAGCGTGTTGGTCTGCGGCGCGCCGGCGGCGCTTCGGGCACAGTCGGCACCATGCGCAGCGCCCGCGGCGCCGGCGCACGAATGGGTCCGTCTCTGCGCCGGCGGAAATGGGATCGCACGGCTCCAGCACGTCGTCGAGCTGCCTTCGGGCGCGATGACGGTCGGCGATGCGATCCGCGAGATCGCACGACGCGGCGGCGTGGACGTCACGCTCGATGCGTCCCTCCCCGCCGTCGGCGAGCGAGTCACGCTGACGGGAGGGCGGCGGTCGGTGGCGGAAGCGCTGCTGCTCGTCGTCGACGGACGCGGCCTCGAGATCGACGTCGGCGTGGAGGGCGGATTGATCGTCGTCGCCGCTCCGACGACGGACTCGCGTGCAGCGAGTGCGCGCGTCACGTCCGACTCGGTGCTGCGCGCGGTGCGACTCTCGCGCATCGTCGTGTCGGCAACACCCAACCGGGAAGGACTGTTCGGTGCCGCGCCGCTCGTCGGGATGCAGACGGTCGGCGCGCGCGAGCTTGGGCTCGCACCGGGCTTCTTCGGCACGGACGTGCTGCGCAACGCACGCCTGCTCCCCGGCCTCAGCGCGCGGAACGACTACTCCACCGCCCTCAACGTGCGTGGCGGCGAGTCGGATCAGGCGATCGTCACGCTCGACGGCATTCCGCTCTATCATCCGTTCCACCTGGGCGGTTTGCTGAGCAGCTTCATCGAGCCGGCCGTGTCGCGAATGGACATGTTCACGGGTGTGTTTCCAGCGCGGTACGGCGGCCATCTCTCCGGCGTTCTCGATGTCCGGTCGGCGGAGGAACCACGTTCCGGCGTGCACGGGACGGCGGACCTCAACTTGTTGTCGTCGAGCGCCGCGTTCGGCGGCACGACGCGCTCGGGATCGACGTCGTGGCTGGTCGCGGGGCGGCGCACCTATGCCGATGTGGTCGCTGCACTCGTCGGACAGAACCTGCCCTACCATTTCGAGGATGCGAATCTCCACCTGTCGCACCGCTTCGGCGGCGGATCGCGCCTCGAGCTGACGGCGTACGACGATCAGGACGTCGTCGACTATCGGCGCGGACCGGACACGGTACTGATGTCGGCGGGGAATCGTGCGGTGGGGGTCTCGTGGTCGAGGACGATGCAGCATGTGCCGCCGGCGCTGGCGCTTTTCGGCGGGAGCGCAGCCGTGGAGCAGCGCGCGTCGATCACCGACTACCACTCCTCCGGCTATCAGGACGGCGCCGAGCTGACCGGCTCGAGCGGGGTGCGAGACGTACGGATCGCCGGCGCGCTATCACTATTCGATTCCACGACGCGACACACGCTCGGGTACGAGCTCGCTCGACAACAGATCGACCGCGATGTCGCCTTCTCACCGTCGGTCCCCGAGGCGCGGAACTTCGTTCCCCTAGGCCGATCGGCGGGCGAGCTACGTTCGGCGGCGCTCTGGTACGAGGCCCGGCGACAGGTGACCTCCGGGCTCAGCGTGGAGGCAGGGGCGCGAGGTGACGTCGTCGCGGGAATCGGTGGTGCGCTACTCTCACCACGCGTCTCCGCGAGGTTGGCGCTCGACCCGAGCACCACGGTGACGGCAGCAGTGGGACGCCACGCGCAGTGGATGCACTCGATGCTGCCCGAAGAGATCCCCATCCGCCTGCTCGACTTCTGGGTCGCGAGCGACAGCGCGCTGCCGCCCTCGCGGGCGTGGGTGTACACCCTCGGTCTCGAGCGCCGCCTCGACGCGTGGCGCGATCTGCACGTCGAGCTGTTCCACAAGCAGCTCTCGGGTCTCGTCGCGCCGGACGCATTGGGGGACACGCTCAGCACAGGCGAGGCGATCGGTATCGAGCATGGACGGTCGAGCGGTGCGGAGATCCTCCTCCGCCAGGCAGAACACAACGGCTTCGCCGGCTGGCTCTCCTATTCCTTTTCGCTGTCGCGTCGAACGGACGCGAGCGGATTCTCGTACACACCCGCACAGGATCGCCGCCACGAGCTGAATCTCGTGGGGAGCTGGCGGACGAGCAGGTATCTCTTCGGCGCGCGGTTCGGGCTGTCGAGCGGTACACCATACACGAACGTCGAAGGTGTGTACCACCGACAGCGGTACGATCCGTTATTCGACGACTGGAGCGAGGACGCGCAGGGCGGGTCGCGGCAGTATCTCCTGGGGCCAAGGAATGGGGAGCACTATCCGCTCGCGCATCGGCTCGATGTGAGTCTGACGCGCATCGGCCGCGACGGAACGGCGCGGCTGACGCCGTATCTCAGCATCGCCAACGTGTACGGCGCGCTGAATCCGGCGATCTACACCTTCAACTATACCGGAACGCCGCGCGAGCGCACCGGGGCGTCCAATTTCCGTTTCCTGCCGACGTTCGGGATCCGCTATGTCTTCTAGTACGAAGTGGGCAGTTCTCGCGCTCTCGCTCGTTGGCGGGTGCCTCGACCACACCCCGCTCGGACCTGGTGCGGACGTCGTAGTGGTGCACGCCGTGCTCAATCCGACGAGGTCGGTGCAGCATGTCGACGTTCGCCACAGTGGAGTCGACATCACGGTTGGCGTTCCGGTTCACGGCGCGACGGTGACCCTCACGGCGCCCGACGGGACCGTGCACCTCGCGTCTGAAGTCACCTCGCCAAGCGACGCCGATCGTCAGCTGAACTACGATGCGCGCTACGACGTTTCCCCTGGTGCACTGAGCGTCGGGACGCCCTACCATCTGCGTGTCGTGACAGCGGACGGCCAGATCACGGAAGGGGAGGCAATCGTGCCAGCCACGCCGCTACCGCAACTCATGGCGGAGCGTCGCTTCGACGCCTCGAAGGACACGCTGCGCTTTGCCTGGCCGCGCGCGACGGGGGTGCCCGCATACGAGGTCCGGATCATCCCACAGCTGGACTCGACGACCGTCACGTACACGCCGTG
>DASVNI010000581.1:0-12719 GCA_036383935.1 Gemmatimonadaceae bacterium
TCGCGGTGTAGATCGCGATGGATAGTCGTCATCAGCTTGCGCTCGGAGGTGAACGGGATCTCGCACACGCGTGGGAAGCGCTCCTCGAGCGAGGCCGCCCCTACGCCCGCCTTGCGCGCCGCGACGCGCAGGGCGCCTTCCGTTGGGTCGCCGTGCACCATCCAACGCCCATCCTGCTCCGCGATCACGGCGTTGTTCGCGCGATCGGCCGCGGTGAGAACGCGATCCAGCTCCGATCGCAGTGCCCCCTCGATCGGGCCACCATCTTCGCGCCGCGCTTCGCCCTCCGGCGCGTAGCCCGATCCCGTGAGCTCGATCCGACCGCTGGCGACGACGACGGTACGCACGGTCATCTCGTTTCTCGTCAGCGTGCCCGTCTTATCGGATGCGACGACGCTCGCGGACCCGAGCGTCTCCACCGCCGCGAGATGGCGGACGATGGCGTTGCGTCTCGCCATGCGCTGGACGCCCAACGAGAGGACGGCGGTGACGATCGCGGGCAGGCCCTCCGGCACGGCCGCGACGGCCAGCGCGACGCCGAGGATGAGCACTTCGAGCGTCGCCGACAGTCCGTGAATGTCCTCGACGAAGATGACCGTCGCGATCATCGCGATGGCGACGATGATGACGACGCCGCCGAGCAACCGGCCCGTTCGATCCAGCTCGCGTTGGAGGGGCGTGCTCGCGTCGGGGGCGGCGCTGAGCATCCCCGCGATGCGCCCCATCTCGGTGCGCATGCCGGTCGCCGTCACGACGGCGGTCGCCCGGCCGTAGGTCGCCGAGGTGCCGTTGAAGACCATGTTCGACCGATCGCCAAGTGCCGCGTCGCCCGCGACCACCTCGGGATCCTTCGCCACCGGCAGGCTCTCTCCGGTGAGCGCCGCCTCGGCCGTGTGCAGCGCGCTGGAGTGCACGACGCGGGCATCGGCGGGAATCGTGTCGCCCTCTTCTATGAGAAGCACGTCACCGGGGACGAGCTCGGTCGCGGGGATCTGCTGGCGCTGCCCGTCGCGGACGACGGTCGCCCTGTCCGCCGACATCGCACGCAGCGCCGCGACGGCCGCCCCGGCGCGCGACTCCTGCACGAAGCCCATCGTGGCGTTGAGCATCACGATGGCGAGAATGGCGATCGCTTCGTACGGCAACGCCTCGCCGCCCTCGTACCACCAGGTTGCCGCCGAGACGGCCGTGGCGACGAGCAGGAGCAGGACGAGCACGTCCCTGAACTGCGCGAAGAAGCGGCGCCATGCCGGGATCGGCGGTGCGGAGGCCAGCTCGTTGCGCCCGACGCAGGCGCGCCTCGAGCGTGCCTCGTCCGATGACAGGCCACGCTCCATGTCGGCCGCCAGGGCGGCCACGACCTCCGCCACCGTCAGCGCGTGCGCGTTGGTCACATCGTGTCGCGGCCCTCCGTCGTTGTCGGCCACGATGTCCATGTCGGGCATATATAGCACCCGCGGACGCCCGATGCGCATCGGGCAAATGTCGGAGGGGGCGAAGTACACATGTCGGATGGTGCGCCGGCACCGGCGGGCGACTTTGCAGGCGTCCCCTTGCATCGGAGCGTCTGCTCATGCTTCCCAATCCCCTGCACCCCGCGGTCGTGCACTTCCCGGTGGTGCTCGCCTTCCTTCTTCCATTGTTCGTTGCCGCCGGCTTCTGGGCCTTGCGTCGCGGGGTCGTCCCGCGGCGGGCGTGGCTGTTGCCGACGGTCGTCGCCGCCGCACTCGCCGTGAGCGCGTGGGCCTCCGTCGAGACCGGCGAAGCCGAGGACGAGCGCGTCGAGCGCGTCGTCAGTGAAAGCGCGATCGAGGCCCACGAAGAGCTAGCCGAGACGTTCCTGGCAACCTCGGCGGTCATCGCGCTCATCTCGGCCGCGGGACTGCTCGGCGGCGTGACCGGGCGATTCGCTCGCTTCGCCACCCTGGCGGGCTCGCTCGCGCTGGTCGTCGTCGTCACCAGGGTCGGCCACACCGGCGGGCAACTGGTCTACAAGTACGGTGCAGCGAGCGCGTACACCGGGAGCGGCCCGGTCGCTGGAGACTCGAGCCGGGCCGGCGTGGTCGCGAGCGAGCGCCGCGGCGAGCGTGCCCACGACGATGACCGCTAGCCGGAGCCGACGATGAGCATCAAACAGAACCAGAATGGAGATCCATCGGCGACGGCATGCAACGCCTGCCCCGTCACCAGGGCAAGCCGGCGCGCCTTCCTGCGCGACATCGGCGCGGTGGTCGCTACGCTGTTCGCCGCAGGCGCGGCCACATCGCCGGCCGCCGCGTTGGCGGACGCCGTCACGGAAACCCGGGCCACCGGCTCGTACGGTCCGCTGCGCACCTACGCGCTGCCTTCCACCAACTCGATCGCGGTCGACGTGGGCAACGAAGTCATTCTCGCACGATGGCAGAACCGCGTGTACGCCTTCTCGCTCAAGTGTCCACATCGTGGCGCGCGGCTGGAGTGGATCGAGGAGGAGGAGCGAATCTTCTGCCCGAAACACAAGGCGCGCTTCCTCGCGGACGGCTCGCATGACTCGGGGCGGCGATCGCGGGACCTCGATCGGTATCGAGTGACGCGCCAGGGCGGCTCGGTAGCAGTCGATCTGAGCTCCATTCTGCGCGCCGACACCGATACCGATGCGTGGCGAGCGGCGGTGATCGACGTCTGAGCAACCGCGTCCAGCAGTGGCTCCGGTAACGTCCGCGGGCCCGCCAGGTTCATCCTGGCGGGCCCGCCATGCACGCCGGCGCTTGCCGACAGCGAACTACTTGTGCGTGATCTCGAAGGTGACGCTCCTGTTCCGCACTCCTCCAGCCTCGGTCGTGATTCGCTTCGACGCGATGCCCGATCCCACGAGCGCCTGCTTGACCGCGTTCGCGCGCTGCTGCGACTGCTTCAGGTTCGCCACGGGCGAGGCCGCGTTGTCGCTGTAGCCCGCGATCTTCACGGTCAAGTCGGGATACGCGCGCATGATCGAGGCGATACTGGTCACCTGGTCCTGCGATTCGGGCCGGAGGTGCACAGAGCCCTGGTCGAAGGTCAACCGGTCGAAGTCGAACGTCGAGAGCGCGCCCACCGGTTGCGATCCTTCCATGAACCCGAGCACCCGCGACTCCATGCCGTACGCGGGCACGCTGATCACGATGCCATTCGGTAATCGACGCTTACCCAACGCACCGAGCCCACTGATGTTCGGGCTCACCTCTCCGCCGGCCGTGTCGATGATTCCGCCGGGACGCGCCGTGGTGTCGATCGCCACGACGCCGGCGCTCACCCGTTGCGCTACCCGGTGCGGCCGCGACTGCGAGATGGCGATCCACGCGAGGACGGCGGCGGCAACGCCCACCGCGGGCCAGAGCCACCGCCCACTGCGCTCATTGCGCGTGGTGCCAACGTAGGGACGGTCGGCAGGAACCGCTGTCCGTTGAACCTCGCGCTCTTCCACGCGTGGCGTCTGCGGAGCGCTTTCGAGCACGTTCATCAAGCCCGGCGGCGCCGCGGCGACGATGCTGTCTCGTTCGCCCGTCAACAGGTTCGACAGGCTGCCCGCATTCAACCCACCCTCGCGAATCTTCGTTCCGAAGAAGTTGATCACCATCGGCACCGCGAACTTCAGCAGCGCCGCAGCGGACCCCGCATTCTTGAAGCTTGCCGTGCGGCCGATCAGATCCGTGATGGCGTTCGTGCCTCCGCCGAACAGCATCCCGAGGAAGTTCGTGGCCGTGCTGGCGGCGCCGCCGCCGCTCGTTCCCATCGCTCCCACGGCCGACTCCAGATCGCCGGTGAGATTCGTGCTCGGCGGCGCACTGCTCATCACGTCGAAGATGTGGCCGAAGGCAGCCGTGTCCTTCGTCTTGTTGAGGAGCCCTCCGAGCACGGAGCCGAGGGTAGACGTCACCCCGCCCGAGATGGCGGCCTCGGACTCACCGAGCTTCGTGGCGATCTGTCCCGTTGCTGGTGCGATGAGATTCGAAAGTGAATCGATCAGCGTGGCCATACAGCGACCTCCCGGCTCATGCCGGCGTGAGTCTCGGACGGGCCAGCGCACATCACGCAGCCGAGGCGCCATCCGCGTTGTTGCGAGCATACCGCTCCAAGGCGGACCAGAGTGGGCCACCGCGCTTCAAGGTGATTGCGTGGCCGGGTCCAGGAGTATCGGCCGTACGTCCTAGAATGCGGCATGCCGCGTGAAACGGTTTTCCACGCGTCGCTTGCACGTACGACCATCGCCACACCATGGCTGGCCTCGAGCTCGTCCTCCTGCTACTGGCGGCCTCCGCCGGGTTGCGCCTGATCGCCGAGCGCGTGGCCATTCCGTATGCGGCCATCCTCGTCGTCGGCGGTCTGCTGCTGGCGCTGATCCCAGGGCTACCGCGGGTCACGCTGCCACCCGACGTGCTCTTCCTCGTCTTCGTACCGCCTCTGCTGTACTGGGGCGCCGCGTCGTACGCACTGCGGGACTTTCGGCGCCAGCTCGGCCCGATCGTCCGCCTGGCCATCCTGCTCGTGCTCGTCTCGACCGCGGCGGTCGCCGTCGTCGCGCGGACGTTGCACCCGTCGTTCAGCTGGGCCGCCGCCATCACGCTCGGCGCGATCGTCTCGCCGCCGGATCCGGTGGCCGTGCTGTCCGTCGCGCGATCGCTGCGGGCGCCGCGATTGATCGAGAGCATTCTCGAGGGCGAAGGTCTCGTCAACGACGCCACGGCGCTCGTCATCTACCGATTGGCGGTCGCCGCCGCCGTGACGGGCAGCTTCGCACCGTCGCATGCGGCGCTCGACTTCGTGCTTGCCGCCGCGGGGGGAGTAGCCATCGGGCTGGTGGTCGGAATGATCGTCACCCGCGTGCACCACATCACACGCTCAGTGCCGGCCGTGTCGGCGACGGTCTCGCTGCTCACCCCGTTCGCCTCCTACCTGCCGGCGGAGCTCGTCGGCGCGTCGGGAATTCTCTCCGTCGTCGCCGCCGCGATGTACGCGTCCCGCCGAGTGCCGAAGCTCGTCGGTCCGGAGACGCGGGTGCTGCTCATCTCGATCTGGACCGTCGTCACGTTCATCCTCGAGAGCCTGGTCTTCATCCTGGTCGGCCTCGAGCTGCCCTCCGTTCTACAGGCGCTGGAGCGCCTTCCGCTCACCCTCCTCCTTCGCGAGGCCGCGATCGTCACGCTGTGCCTGGTGCTCGTACGACTCGTGTGGGTGATTCCCAGCGCATACGGCTTCAAGTCGCTCGGCAGACTGCTGCGCATCAGCCACGAGCCGCTCCCATCGTGGCAGTCGGTGCTGTTCGTCGCCTGGGCCGGACTGCGCGGGGGTGACTCGCTGGTGCTCGCGCTGGCACTCCCGCTCCAGACGGCATCCGGCGCGCGCTTCCCGGCGCGCGAGCAGATCATCTTCATCACCTTCTGCGTCATCTTCGCCACGCTCGTCGTGCAGGGGCCGACGCTCGCGCCAATGCTGCGCTGGCTCGGGTTGAGTGTCGAGAAGGGCGAAGCGGAGGAATCACATGCACGGCTCGTCGTCGCCGAATCGGGGCTTCGGAAGCTCGACGATCCGGCGCTGGCGGACTCACCCTACCCTGAAGTGATCCGGTATCTCCGGCAGCGGCACCGCCAGCGCGCACGGCGGTGGGCCGCGGTCGACACCGGGCCTCACGACGGCGAGCACCGCGATGGCGCTCACGATCACTTCATCGTGGCGCCCTCACACGAGGCCGGCGCGCTGGACGAGCGCCGCGCCGCGGAATATCGCCGGGTGCGTTCCGCCATGCTCGACGCCGAACAGAACGCGGTCGTCGAGCTGCGTGACGACGGGGCGATCGCCTATGACGTCATGCGCCGCATTCAGCGCGATCTCGATCTCGAGACCCTGCTCCTGCAGACGAGCGAGCCGGTCGGCGAATCAGTCAACGACATTCCGTCTCGGCAATGAGCAGCCCGGCACACCACGAGCTCAGAGGAAAATCAATCGAATCGCCATCGCCGCTCCCACGGCGGCGAGGAACAGGGAGAGCATCACCGCCCCGCGCGACGGGCGGCGATCGGTGAACTCGCCGCGATCCATCTCCCGGAGGATTCGCAGATAGCGATGCGTCGCGAAGAGGTTCGTCGCCACGCCGACGAAGACGAATGCGATTCCCGTCCAGAGTGAGAACCGCCCGTGTATCGCCGAGGCGCGCGGGCCGAGCTGGATCTCCGCGAGATAGGACTCGAACCGCGCGACGACGAACCCGAACGTCAGCCAGGCGAGTCCCGTGCGAATCCACGCGAGATACGTTCGCTCAGCGGCGAAATAGTGGCGTGGATCCGTCGGTGAAGCCGGCTCCGCATTCATTGCCGTGACTCAGGCCGGGGCGATGCCGCGCGCGCCCTTGGGGAACTTCTCGAGATCCTGGCGCGTGAGGTTGAAGTGCTGCATCACCAGCTCGGGTGGCACGTGCGCCAGCCAGTTGGCCAGTGAGATCTCTTCGTATCTGGGCGCGCGGACAACGATGTCGATGCCGGCCACGTCGGCGCCTTCGCGCGCCATCGCGACCGCCACGGCGCGGCCAATTCCTCGTGCCGCTCCGGTGATGACGGCACATCTGCCTTCGAGACGACCGCTCATTTGACGTTTCCCCACCAATGACTGCGCAAGGCATCGCGCAGCATCGTCGCCGGTCTCGCCCTTAGCGTGGGACTTGCAACGCGGGCGCTCCGCCGCTCAAAGGTCCGGAGCACTCCACATGCCACGGAACGCGTTTCTTCGCGTGGCTGGCCTCGTCTACGTCGCGGCCGCGGCGCCATCCGTCGGCCACTTCGAGGTCGAAGACGAAGACGAGCAATCCGAGCGTCGCGCGGCGTTCGCGGCGCGCTCGCCGGTCATGGCGTCCGCCAAAGTGTTTCGCACGCCGTTGACCGTCGCGGCGTGGCAGACGAAGCCGAGCTGGGCGATCGTCGCCGCGGATGACAAGATCATCAATCCGGAAGTCGAGAAGATGTGGTATGCGCGGGCTCGCAGTCGTACCACCATTCTTCCGGGTGTCGGTCACGACGTGTACGAGGCGCGACCCGCAGAGGTCGCGGCGGTGATCAAGGACGCCGCTCAGCACGCCGCGCCCTGAGCCTCACTTCACATCATCCTCATCCAGGTCGCCGGCTTCGCGACCGCGCGCACATCAATGCTCCTCCAGCTCGGTGCTGCGACCAACAGCCAATGGCGAGACAGTCAGAGTCGCGGAATTCATTCGGGCTCACCGATCACGCGCCGGCGCGCAGTACCGGCAGGAGAAGCGAATGCTATCGATCACCGCGAAGGACGGAGCAAAGATTTTCTACAAGGACTGGGGCTCGGGACAACCTGTCGTGTTCAGCCATGGCTGGCCGCTCGATGCCGATGCGTGGGACGAGCAGCTCTTTCTCTTCGCGTCGAATGGCTATCGCGCCATCGCCCACGACCGGCGCGGGCATGGGCGCTCGACACAGACGTGGACCGGCAACGACATGGACACGTATGCCGACGATCTCGCCGCGCTCGTCGAGGAGCTGGATCTGAAGGATGCGATTCACGTCGGGCATTCCACCGGTGGCGGAGAGGTGGCGCGCTATATCGGCCGGCACGGCACGAAGCGCGTGGCAAAGGCGGTGCTCGTCGATGCGGTGACGCCAGGATTGGTGAAGCCGGGCGGCCTGATGATCAAGCTCTTCGACGACATGCGCGCTGGCGTGTTCGCGAACATGTCGCAGTTCTGGGAGGACCTCGCTCAGCCGTTCTACGGCGCCAACCGACCGGGCGCCAAGGTTCCCCAGGGCGTCCTCGACCGGTTCTGGCTGATCAGCATGCAATGCGGCCTCGCCGCGGCGTACGACTGCATCAAGGCGTTCTCCGAGAGCGACTTCACCGAGGACCTCAAGAAGTTCGACATACCGACGCTGATCATCCACGGCGATGACGACCAGATCGTGCCGATCGATGTCGGCGGAAACAAGGCGGCGAAGATGCTGCCGAACGCGACGTACCATGTCTACAAGGGAGCGCCGCACGGCGTGATGCACACACACCAGAAGCAGTTCGACGACGACCTGCTCGCGTTTGCGAGCGAGAAGGCAAAGAGCGCCGCACCGGGGCGCCGGGGATCCGCCGAACCGGCGTCGCGGGCCGCGAGCTCGAGATGACGAGTCAGCGGTGCCGTGCAACTGCACGGCGCCGCTGGTCAGCCCCGAACGTGCCCAGCGGGTTGCACGCTGCCGCCCCCTGCGTTCTCAGCGCCATCGGCGCGAGACGCCGCCGCAGTGGCGCGGGAGCGGCGACGGACGTCTGCTCGATCATTGTGGTCTGTCGAGGAAGGCGCGTACCGCGCGGATGACCGCCTGCGGGTTTTCCTCCATGAGCCAGTGGCCTGCATCGGGAATCGTGTCGCTCGTGACGTTGGAATACGCCGCACGGGCGACAACCGGCATCACGCGACCGTAGGACCCGCTGCCGCCAACCGCGAGCACCGGCGTCGCGAGTTTCCCCTTGGCGAGCACCGCGCGATTGTCTTTCGCGTCCTGAGGAAACGCGGCGAACTGACTGAACGCGGCATGCATGGCGCCCGGTTGGGCATAGAGGGCCGCGTAATGCGCGCGCGTTGCGTCGTCGATCTTGGAAGGCGTGGCGGAGAGCTCGTTGTAGAACCGATCGAGATAGATGCGCTCGCGACCCGCGACGAGTCGCTCTTCGTCGGGCCCGTAAAAGTAGAAGTGCCATGCCTGCGGGGCATGCGCGAGCTCGTCCCATGGGCCGACTCCCGGAATCGGCGCATCCATCAGCACGAGCCGCGAGACACGATCCGGATAGCGAGCTGAGAAGGCGAAGGCGACCATGTTCCCGATGTCGTGTGCAACGACGTCCGCTCGAGCTACGCGAAGGGCGTCGAGCACGCCGGCGACGTCGGCAGCTTGCGTCATCTTGTCGTAGCCGCCGGACGGTCGCGCCGACAATCCGAACCCGCGGAGATCGGGGACTATCACGGTGTGGTCACGCATGAGGTTCGCCGCGAGCGGCGCCCACATGTCGCCCGTGTCGCCGAAGCCGTGCAATAGCACGACAGCAGGGCCGCTGCCGCCTGTGCGCACATGTAGTGTCGTGCCGTTCGATGGTATGTCGCGCGTCGCGAAGGTCGTCGGGAATGCGGGCACCTGCGCGCCTCCTATCGCGGGCATACGTGCGAGCGCCAGCAGCGTGAGGATCGTGAGTCTTCGAAGCATGTGACGCCTGCCAAGCGGGTTGAGCGAATCAACACGCCTCGCGCGAATTCCATACCTGCCCTTCTGTTTCGCCATCCGTGTCCGAGGTGGGGAAAGCAACCCGGAACACGCCATGCAGTGGGCACGGTCGCACGCCACAGGAGAATCACCATGCGGCTCGCTCGCCTCATGAAGGCCCTCCTGCCGGTCGTCATTGCGGCGACGGCAGGCGCTCAGGTCAAGCCAACCATCGTCCTCGTTCACGGTGCCTTTGCCAACGCGTCCGGATGGTCGGGTATCATCGATCGTCTGCAGAAACGTGGCTACAACGTCGTGGCGGTCGAGAATCCACTGACCGGCCTGCCGCAGGATGTCGCCACCACGAAGCGCCTCGTCGATGCACAGCCGGGCAATGTCGTGCTGGTCGGCCACTCGTACGGCGATGCCGTGATCAGCGGTGCCTCGGAGGGGGATCCCGATACGGTCGTGAGCGTGATCGTCGCGGCGGCGAACGCGGCGGCTAAACACTAGGATGACTCTGACCGGCGTGACCGCTATCGTGAGCGCCGTCGGCAACCTCATGTAGCAGGCGACAAGCGATCATGAACATCTCGATCCTCGGTCGTGGCCCGCTCGCCGAGCCGCTCGCGCTGCTGGCGGAGCGAGCCGGCCACAGCGTTCGCCGGCTGACGACCGCAGAGCCGGCGCAGGCGAGCGACATGGGCCGGTTGGCAATCCTGGCGGATACGCGCGAGGCACTCGCTCCGATGCTGGCGCAGATCGCACCCGCCGGCGCCCGCGACATCGTCTTCGTCGACGCGACTACACCGAGTCAGGATGACCGGGGGCGATCCGCGGACCAGCGCGGCGGCAGCGATGACGCGTCGTTTGACGCGGCACTCCCCGGCTCGCGCGTCGTCCGCGCATTTGCGAGCGTGCCCGCTGATGCGCTCCGTGCGGTGGTCGACGCGCCGCCATCGCAGCCGGGAGAGAGGCTCGGCGTGCCACTCGCCGGCGATGACGCTCAGGCGAGAGGAGTCGTCGGAGAGTTCATGCGCAGCATCGGTGTCGAGCCGGTCGACCTCGGGGGGCTCGGCAACGCTCAGATCATCGAGCCGGGCGGCGCGTTGTGGGGCAAGGCGCTCAGTCAGGTCGAGATGCTCGAAGCCGTTGGTTGGCTGTCCGGCGACGGTTGATGGATCGCGAATCGTTTGACTACAAGTATCTGATCGTTGGCGGAGGCATGACCGCCGCCGCGGCTGTCGCAGGCATCCGTGAGATCGATCGCCACGGAACGATCGGCCTCATCGGCGCCGAGCCGCACCCGCCCTACGATCGCCCGCCGCTCACGAAGGCGCTGTGGAAGGGCGATCCGCTGGATAGCATCTGGCGGAGCGTCGACCGCCAGGGCGTCAGCTCGCACCTGGGCAGGACGGCGCGAAGCCTCGACCCAACGAGCAGACAGGTCGTCGACGACCAGGGTACGTCATACACGTACGGCAAGCTGCTGCTCGCCACGGGATGCTCGCCACGCCGATTCCCGTTTGGTGACGACCAGATCATCTACTTCCGCACCGTCGATGATTGGCAGCGACTGAGGGGACTGTCTTGGCGCGACACGCGTATCGCGATCGTGGGCGGCGGTTTCATCGCTTCGGAGCTCGCTGCCTCGTTGGCCAGCAACGGCCAGCAGGTCGTCCTGATCTTTCCCGATGAAGGCATCGGGAGCCACGTCTATCCTTCCGAGCTGGCGACCTTCCTGAACGAGCTGTATCGGGAGAAGGGCGTCGAGGTCTCGCCCCGCTCGACCGTGACCGGGTGTGAATTGCGCGACGATAGAACCGTCCTCACGGTTCGCGATACTGTCGCCGACGCCGAGCGTGAAGTGGTGGTCGATGCGGTAGTGGCGGGCATCGGTGTTCGACCGAATGTCGAGCTGGCCCAGGCGGCAGGCCTGCAGGTGGAGGATGGCATTCGCGTCGATGCCGCCCTACGCACGAGCGACCCACACATCTACGCCGCGGGAGACGTGGCCAGCTTCTATGACGCCATACTGAAGGAGTGGCGCCGCGTCGAGCACGAAGACAATGCCAACACAATGGGCGGCTACGCCGGCGTCGCCATGACTGGCCGGACGGTCGCGTACGACCACACGCCCTTCTTCTATTCCGACTTCTTCGACTTCGGCTACGAGGCGGTCGGCCAGATCGATTCCCGCCTCGAGATGGTCACCGATTGGAAGGTGCCCTGCCACGAAGGCGCGATCTACTATCTGCGCGACGACCGTGTGCGCGGCGTACTACTCTGGAACATCTGGGGCCAGGTGGACGCGGCCCGGAGGCTGATCGTCGAGTCGGCTCTGCACTCGCACTCGCGTCTCACACTGGGATCATCAGCAACGACACGCCGCTGAAATCCACGTGCAGGCGACCCGGCGTTCGCGCAATCCGCAACACCGCCGTATCGCACGAAGCGCAACGCAGCACGACGCCCATGGCCTGGCCATACTCGGGTAGCGCGCCGAGTGGCGCGATCCTGCCGCAGCCCGCGCATGTCGCGCTTGCGCCGGTGGCATCCATGGCGAACAGCTCCGTGAGCATTCCTGCCGCCGCGTTGCCGTCGAGTCGCATCTCTTCCATTTGCATCGTTACCCCGTGGGTCCAAAGCGCTCGGTACGCACGCGTGAGGGCTCGTGGCCGAGCTCCACGAGCAGGGTCGCGACCGCTTCGACGAACGGCGTCGGACCGCACACGAAGACATTGGGCATATCGGACGCCGGCCAACCGACTTCCTCGAGCATCGCGCGATCCACACGTCGCGCGAGGCCGCGCCAGTCGCTGGGAACCTCGCGCGTCAACGTGAATGTGACCGTCGCACCACTCTTGTCGGCGAGCTCGCGCAGCTCATCCTTGTAGATGACGTCGTCCCAGGTGCGCGCCGAATAGAGCACGCGCGTCGGTGCCTGGTCGCGCAGCATGGGGTCCGCGAGCCCGCGATGGCGCAGCATCGCCATGAGCGGCACGATGCCGGAACCGCCGGCGATGAGCAGCAGCGGGCCGGCTTGCAGCGTGCTCCACACGAAATAGCCGCCGATCGGACCGCGCACCTCGAGTCCGTCACCGGCGTGCAGCACGTCGCACAGGTATGGCGATACCTCGCCGTCACCGAGCCGTTCGATCGTGAGCTCCACCGACGCGTTCTCGGGCGCCGACGCGATCGAGTACGATCGCTCGGCGCGGTAGCCATCCTCGGCGACGAGGCGGATGTCGACGTGCTGCCCGGCGCGGTGGCCGGCCCACGCGGGAACCTCGAGCACGAGCGTTTTCGCGTGCGGCGTCTCCTCGCGGACGCTGACCACTTTCGATACCTGCCACTCGAGTCGCGTCACGGATCGCCCTGGTAGCGCTGCTCGCGCCAGGGGTCCCCGCGATTGTGATAGCCGAGCTGCTCCCAGAAGCCCGGTCGATCCTGCTCGGAGAAGCGAAGTCCGCGTACCCACTTCGCGCTCTTCCAGAAATAGAG
>DASVNI010000582.1:0-9369 GCA_036383935.1 Gemmatimonadaceae bacterium
CGGTGGCGGGTCGCGCGCGCAGTTCGGCGAACGAGCCCTGCTGCTCGATGTGCCCCGCCCGCATCACGACGAGGATGTCGCACAGCCGCGCCGCCTCGACCAGGTCGTGCGTGACGAGCAACGTGGTCACGCCGGTCGCACGCCGCACTTCCTCGAAGACGCGCTGCAGATCCGCCCGCGAGATGGCGTCCAGCGCACCGAACGGCTCGTCGAGCAGTACGACCGGTGGCCGTGCGGCGATGGCACGCGCCAGCGCGACACGCTGTCGCTGTCCGCCGGAGAGCTCGTCGGGATAGCGACCGCCGTACACATCGGAGGCCAGGCCGGCGAGAGCGAGCGCGTCGGCGGCGGCACCGCCCGGATCGGGCAGCTCGACCAGAGTCGGCACCAGCGCGACGTTGCGCCGGACCGTCCAGTGCGGCAAGAGCCCACCGTTCTGCGGTACGTAGCCCACCGCGCGGCGGAGTGCTTCGACCCGTCCGCTCCGTACATCCTGGCCACCAATGGTGACCTGCCCCGCTCGTGGCTCGACCATCCGGTTGAAGCAGCGCAGGAGCGTGGTCTTCCCCGAACCGCTCTCCCCGACGAGACCGACGCTGCCCCCGGCGGGAACGTGAAGATCCACCCCGTCGAGCGCGCGCACGGAGCCGTAGCTGTGCACGACGCCGCGCGCCTCGAGACTCGCCGGCCCGCGCACCCATCCTGTGCCTTCATTCGCGAGCGACTGCCGCGCAGGCTCCGTCACCCGACCGTGTCCATCGCCATGAACAGGTTGTTCAGCGACTCGGCCAGCGTCGGATGCGAGAACACCGCGTCGCGCAACGCAGTGTACGGCAGCTTCCCCATCATCGCGATCTGGAAGAGTGCGGTCAGTTCCCCACCTTCGAGTCCGAGCACTCTCGCGCCGAGGATCTCGCTCGTGTCCGCGTCGACGACGGCCTTCATGAGGCCGCGCGCCTCGTCGACCTCGAGGGCGCGCGCCACGCTCGACATCGGCAGCGTCGCCACCCGCACGCGCTTCCCCGCCTGACGCGCCTCGCGCTCCGTCATCCCGATTGCGCCGAGTTGAGGGTCGATGAACACCGTATAAGGTACCACGCGCTCAGCGGTCGTCGCCGAGCCGCGCTCGAGCAGGTTGGTGCGCAGAATGCGGAAATCGTCGTACGAGATGTGGGTGAATGCCGGTCCACCTTTCACGTCGCCGATCGCGTACACGCCCTGCGCCGTCGTCTCGAGCCGTTCGTTCACCCGCACGAAGCCTCGAGTATCCGTCTCCACACCCGCGGCGTCGAGCCCCAGGTCGCCCGTGTTCGGGACGCGACCAGTCGCAACGAGGAGGCGCGTGCCGTCGACGGCATTCTCGTCTCCGTCAGCACCGCGCGGCCGCCAGAGCAGCCGCACGCCGCCATCCGTTCGCTCCACGCGAATCGCCTCGGCCGCGCGGATCACGTCGATGCCGTCGTCGCGCATGATGGCCGTCACCGCCTCGGCCACGTCGGTGTCCTCGCGCGGGAGAAGCTGCGCGTCACGCTGGACGAGGGTCACGCGGCTCCCGAAGCGCCGGAACGCCTGCGCGAACTCGAGCCCCACGTAACCGCCGCCCAGCACGATCAGGTGCGCGGGAAGATCCGTCAGCTCCAAAACCGAGGTGGAGGTGAGGTACGGCACCGTGTCGAGCCCGGGCAGCGCCGGCACCGCGGCACGCAGGCCAGTGTTGATGACAACGAGATCGGCCGAGAGAGTGCGCGCATCGGCATCGGCCTCGCCGTCGCCGCCGGATGCGGTCACCCGCACCGTACGCGGGCCAATGAACCGCGCCTGGCCCCGCGACAGCTCGACGCCGGCGGACGCGAGGGAGCGCTCGTCCCCGGAGCGGAAGCTGTCGACGATCTGCTGCTTGCGTTCGTGCACCCGACCGAGGTCCACGACGAGCGCTGATGATGCGCCCAGTGTCGCGGCGGCGTCGGCGCGTGCGCCGACGCCGTAGGATGCCGCGCGTCGCGCCAGGTACGCGACGCGTGCGCTCGCGATGACCGTCTTCGTGGGACTGCACCCCTCGTTGATGCAGGTGCCTCCGACATGCACCCGCTCCACGAGCGCGACACGCCGGCCACCGCGCGAGAACGCGCGCGCGAGTGGCAGGCCGCCCTGGCCGGCCCCGATGACGACCAGATCCCAGTGCGTCTCCTGCGTCGACACGGTGGTTCCAGCGCTCATCGTCCTCGTTCTCCATACGAATTGGCCAGTGTCGAGCGGATGGCTTTCGCTGTTCGTGAGAGCATGCCGGTACCGCTACAACATCAGCGTCGCGAATGAGAGTTCGGGTGTACTCGCACAACCGGAGACTGCGCCATGGCCGACGCGGCCACCAGGAACCAGCCCGAGTGCGGGATCCACTGCTCGATCCACCGCCACTCGTTGCCGTCGTCCTCGGTCTTGTAGTCGATGCCACTGCCGTCTCCGTTGCCCTTCTTGCCGGTCACACCGTTCGCGATGCCGCCCTTGTTGGTGCCGTGGCCGAAGAGCGCGGTGATGACGGGCGGGTTGTTCTTGCCGAAGCCGTGCATGAAGGAGACGCCGAAAGGATTCCGTCCGAGGATCCAGGCAATCTGCTCGGTCGCGAGCTCCGCCAGATCATTCCTGACGCCCCAGCCATTGTCGGCGGGATACACCAGGCGTCCACCGAGAATCGCTGCCGCCGCGAGAGAACCCAGGCGGGCGTTCTCGCCCTGCCACCACCATCCCGTCTCATTGGTCTGGGGGATGAAGAATCCCTCCTTCACCGCCCCGTTGTACAGGAAGTTCTGGCGCGCGTAGCCGAACGGATTGCCCACCTTGTGCGTGACGCTCAACTCGTACTCCAGGGCCTTCCTGATCGTGCCGAGCGCGGTCGCGCGCGACGCCGCGTCGGTTTCCTTGTCCAGATACCGGACCAGGGCGACGATGGGCAGGCCCGCATCCGCCGCGTGCCAGAAGGGGCGGTTGGTATCGTTGGCGCGGAAATAACCTTCCGGCGTCATGCGGCCGGCCAGGTTGTTCATCCGCCTGCGGGCCTCGTCCCGATAGAGCGCGCTGTCCGTGGCGATCCACAGCTCCGTCGACGCCATCAGTGCGCCATAGTCGTCGATGATGTTCTCCTTGCCGTCGTCGTCGTACGCCTTGTTGTTGACGAGCAGATGGGCGTAGGCCCTCTTCGCGCCGTCGAGGTAGTTCTGCGAGGTGAAGTAGGTACCGTTCTTCTTCCATCGTGAGATGCGCGCCAGCGCCGCGATGGCCATGCCGCCGCCGGAACGGAAGGACGCTTGCCAGCGGTTGTTGGTCTTGCTGTCCGCCAACAGCCCGACGACGCGCCGGTCGTTCGGGTTCTTGCTGAAGAAGCTGAAGACCACCATGTGGAAGTAGCCTTCGGGCGCCAGGGCGCGATACAGGTAATCGGCGCCCCACAGCGCCTCCGCCTGCATGTCGTCTCTGACGCCTTCCGCTGTCAGCAGCGCCGGAATGCGCTCGTAAGAGTCCGCCAGCTCCCAGGCGACCATGGGCGATTGCTGTGGCGAGACGAAGTTGGCATACGCCAGGTGCGAGAAATATTTGCTGACGTCGCCGGACGCGTCGGCCCATCCGCCGCGCATGTCCACCGTTCTCGATCCATCGTTGACCCGCACCGCCGAGTCAGCGGCCCACTCTTCGGCGGAGGTGGCACGCTGCCGGAAGTAGTAGCTGATGATGGACGGAATGGTCGCCTTGGCCAACGCGTTCTCGTCCACCTCGAAGGCGTCCGAGGTGACCTGCGTGCCGGCGATGGTCGCACGAACGCGGTAGGTGCCGGCGTTCCGCAGTGAGGAGAAGTCGGCCTTGTAGTAGAACTTCCCCGGCGTCCAATCGTTCACCGTTCCCGCGTCGGTCAGCATCACCGTCATCTGTACGGCGGAGGTGACATCGTCGATCACGGTTGCAGTGACCACGCCCGAGAGAGGGGCATCCGCCTGGATCAACGCCACCTTGGGTCCGCGCAGGTCGTACGCGACCTGGTTGACGAAGATGGCGGGGACCGCGGAGCTCGCGGCGATGGCCGCGCCGACGGCGGCGGATTTGAGGAAGAGGGCGATGCGCGTGATCATGGTGCATGAAGATGGAGACGAACCCCACGCGCCGCATCCGGCGCGACACTACGTCATGCCGCGACGGTGCTACGTCATCCGACGTATGGTTGCTCCGCGCAGAAAGGCGACAACCAGGAGCGCGTGCGCTGCGCACGCACGACGCTCGCCATCTCCGGGCAGAGCTTCATGGCGATCGCCGCCGGGATGCGCCACGCGTGCGGCATCGAGTCGACGGGCGAGACGTACTATTGGGGTTTCAACTTCATTGGCGAGACCGGGAGCACGGCCTACGGTGAGACGATCGCGGCGCCGAACAAGGTTCCGGGTGGCAAGGTGTTCGTCTCGCTCGGCGCGGGCAGCTCGTTCACCTGCGGACTGAGCGAAGATGGCCGTGCGTACTGTTGGGGCGCGGGGAACCGCGGTGAGCTCGGCCGCGCAGTCCCCGCCTGCAACTCGGTCTACGGGATCCCGAACTACTGCTCCGCGACGCCGGTGGCGGTCAATACGTCAGCGACATTCACCATCGGGATTCTACACGGCGCAGCAATTTGCGGCCGCCGACATTGCGCTCCGGTTCAGAGAAGAGCGCGTACATGTCATGCACCTAACCGCGAATCAGCAGGTTGCTGCGGAGCCCCAAGGGCACGTGCCGCCGCTCTCTCCGGCCCGCGGTTCGCGCTGATCGCCGCTGTGCCGGGGCCGGGCAAGCGTGTTGCTCGCGGCGCCCGCGGTATCATGTGTTTTATCGAATTCCCTTCCTTGTCAGGGTGCGGTGAACGTGCCCGCGGTCTTATGTCGGGGTATTCCCCTTGATCGCCACGGGAGGAGATGCCGGAGACTGGGGGAAGTCGTAGAAGCGTCCAGCGGCTGTTCCCTGCTTCCCAAAGCCGAACCCGTCCTTTTCGGCGGCTGCCCCGATATCGCCGACAGTTGCAAATTCGAAGACCCCGAATCCGAGGTCGTTGGGAGGGCTCGCGCCGGCGAGAGATTGCCCAAGCACGCGATGCTCGGACTCTACGGCCGCGAGCTCGGCAGCGTAGCGGGCAAGTTTCGGCTGCCCTGCCGCTGCGGTGATCGTCACGCCCAGCAGATACGTATTCACGAACAGGTGCTCGCCGCCCGCGACGCCCCTGCCGACGGCTTTTAGGTCGAGGGCGTCTCCGGCGCCGCCGAAGAAGCCGTCCGGAATCCAGAACCGCGTCGTCGCCGCGGGCCAAAGCTTGTGAGTGAACTCCCAATGGTCACGCTCGGCTGCGTATACGCCGTCGAAGATGGCGGACACCGCGCTTGGAACGTGATTGACGCCCGCGCGTCGCACCAGTTCGGTGAGGATCGTGACCGTCAGCGCCTCGGTCGTGGACGCGAACACGCCCCATTCCTTGACCGGGTCGGGGGTATTCCGTTCGTGCCGCGCGGCGGCGCGCGCATCGCCGGCACCGACGACGGCGCCCGCCGCCGCGATACCGACTGCTCCCAGCGCCGTGCGTTCGAGGAACCAACGGCGTGTGCGTTTCGACGTATCCGCGTCGCGGAGCGCGCGACTGATCGCGTCGACGGCTGATGCTGATGTATGATGAGACATCAATCCTCCTTCTTGCTGTGGCTGGAGGAACGGCGGGTGAGAACGACCGATACCCAGCCTATCCTGACCCCGCTGGATCTGCTCAGCCAGTTGGTCCAATGCTTCCCATCGTCCCCGAACAATGGTGCGACATGCCGCGTCGGGCGTTGTTCAATGACTAGCGTGATCCCTACAGCGACTTCAGGTACTGGATCAAGTCGCGCGTCTGTTCCGGGGTGAGTGACAGCTTGAAGAACGAGTCGTAGTGCGCGACCACCTCACTCAAGTCCTTGAATCGACCATCGTGATAGTATCCTGGCCCGGCCGCTCCGTGCCCGTTCGCCTTGTCGTACGTCCATAGTCCCTTGAGCGGCGCCGTGCGATAGCTGCGATCCGGAGTCCGGTTCGCCTGGAAATCGTCAATGCCGATCTCGCTCGGCTTGTGAGTATTCCATCCGGGTTCCGTGAAGAGCGGCGGTACGTGGCACGTTGCGCAGCGGCCTTTGCCGTTGAACACGGACTCGCCGCGTTTCGCGGCCGCAGCGTCGAACGATCCCGCCGGCGGAGGCGGGGCCGGCATCGACAGTTGATAGACCTGTAACGCGCCCAGCTTCGACGTGATCATGTCCGGCTTGTTGCGGAGGTTCCAGCTGCCGGTACGAGCGCTCACCGGATACTTCGCCTTGTTCGCCAACCGGGCATCGTAGAAGGTGCCTTTCCCCTTGAGGTCAGTGTTGGCGACGAAGGCATTCCAGTAGGTGACGTCGCCCCACCCGCCGCCCCACGTGTGGTTGTTCACGCCGGCAAGCCCGAACGCATTCGGAATGATCGTGCCTGCCTGTTTGCCGTCGGGGCGCAGACCCTTGCCATCCTTCTCGAGAATTGCATCGAAACGCCCGGGGCCCCAGCTGCCGAGCACCTTCTTCACGGTCGCCAGGTCAACGCCGAGCGTCTTCGCGACGAGGGAAACGTTCGGCGTGGCCGCGACGATCGCGCCAACGTTCAGATCGCGGTTGGCGAAGCCGTCCTGGCGGTGGCCGATCCCGGGCGAGAACGCGTCGTCGACCGTCGAATGACACACCGCGCAGGTGAGCCCGACCTTCATCATCTTTCCCGCAGCGTCGAACGTGCCGACGACGCCAAGCACCGAGTTGAGCTTGATGAGCGCGATGGTCGTGGCGGGATCGTTCAGGTCGACCTTGTTTGCCTTGATCTGATCCACCCGGGCCGCCGGCAGCGCGTCCATGTCCACCTTGAGCCCGAGCGACAGAGCTGTCTTGGGGCTGACTCCCCCGCCGACGCCTCCGTTCTTCGCGCCCGCGATCGCGCGATCCAGGCCGAGTTCATCGGACCAGTAGGCTTCGTCTCCGAAGGTGTCGAAGCGAAATGTTTGCCGGCCCTCGGCGAGCATTTGCTGTGCGTTCTCCTGGATGCGCGCGTCGAACGGCGCAGCACTGACTGGTGCGCCGATCGGTGTGGCGGCTCTCCCACGCGCAACGCCCACCCTCCAGCTCATGGCGACGGCCAGCGACGCAACGATCGCTGCCGGAACGACAACGCGAATTCTCATGGCGCCCTCCACGCTGACCTCAGTCTGGGGCGCTGCATTACGCGTACCTACGATGCTTCGTTTTGGCTGGTCCATGAGGAGATGCGACGCGTGCCTCGCGCCGCCGTCGTCGCGCGCAGGCGCTCCGCAAGTCGCAACGTGCAAGCGCGTCCGGCACCGTTGATGCTGCGCGCGAATCGCACCGGAGCTGAAATCGCGCGCGGCCGGTAAGCGACTCACGCTGAAACCGAGGAAGTCACGCAGATGCGAGATGTCGAGTTCGTGCTCGCGCTCGTTGCTGTCTCGGCCACGCTCCGGGTGGTCTCGCTGCGTTTCGCGATCCCCTATGTGCCGGCGCTCGTCGTCGCCGGAGTGGGCGTCGGGCTCATCCCGGGATTGCCATCGGCGCGCGTGTCACCAGAGACGGTCTTCCTGGTGGCTGTGCCGCCACTGCTGTTCCGAGGCGCAGAGTCGCTTCCGCTGCGAGATGTTCGCCGTGAGCTCGTGACGATCATTCAATTCGCGGTGATCCTCGTACTGGTCTCGATCGTCGCGGTCGCCGTCGTTGCCCGCTCGCTGGACCCCGCCTTCACCTGGCCGGCCGCACTGACGCTCGGGGCGATACTCGCCCCCCCCGATTCGAATACGGTGGTGTCGGCGGCACAATCGATCAGGCTTCGCCGAGCGATGGAAGCGATCCTGGAAGGAGAGGGGCTGCTGAACTACGCGGTCGCCCTCGTCTTCTTCCGAGTGGCCGTCGAAGCGGCGGTGAGCGGGCAGTTCTCCGCGTCGCAGGCAGGCGTGGATTTCGTCGTGCAGTCCGTTGTTGGCGTGGCCCTCGGACTAGCGATCGGATGGATCTCGCTGCTTGCGCATCGCATCAGCGCTTCACGTCCGGCCCTCGTTTGCACCATGTGTCTGCTCACGCCATACGCCGCGTTCATGACCGCCGAGGCTGTTGACGCGTCCGGTGTTCTTGCCGCGGTGACGACAGGACTGTATGCCGGTCGCAAGATTCCCCTCGTCGTCGGTCCACGAGCACGGCTCTGGCTTCGAGCGACCTGGGGCGTGGTCCGGTTCAATCTGGTGGGTCTCACTTTTCTGCTCGTGGGGCTCAGCCTCGCGCGCGTGACGGGCGGGCTGGAGCACGCCCCCATTCTGTTCCTGCTCCGCGCTTCGATCATCATCGCCGTCTGCCTCGTGGTCGTGCGCGCCGTATACGTGCTGCCCTCCGCGTACCTCGTTCGAGACCTCGGGCGAAGGCTTCGCGGTGAGAAGCCGATGCGGCCTCCGGCGCGCGCTATTGCGTTCGTTGCATGGGCGGGCCTTCGGGGGATCCATTCCCTGGTGCTCGCCCTTTCCGTGCCCCTGGCAACCAGTGCGGGGCAACCATTTCCGGCGCGCGATCAGATCATCTTCATCGCGTTCACCGTCATATTTCTCGGGTTGATCGTCCAGGCGCCGACGCTGGCTCCACTGGCGCGTGGCTTCGGGCTCACTCGTGCCGTTGAAGACGCGAAGGAAGAAGCCCATGCTCGTCTCGTCGCCGCCGAAGCGGCGCTGCGCCTGTTGGGAGAGCCTGGTGTCGCACGTGGATTCGAGGCGGGCGTTCTCAAATCATTGGAGCAGCAGCAGCGCCAGCTCGCACGACGCTGGTCGGGTCGTGAAGCCGAGCTTTCCGTCGAACATGAGGCGGGTTCAGCGCATGACGTCGTCGCTCCGCCCCGCGACGAGCGTGCCGATATCGATCACCGGGACGAGGAGTCGCGTCGCCTCCGATCAGCGATGCTGGCGGCCGAGCACCGTGCGTTATTCGCGTTGCGCGACCACGACGCTCTCGGCGACGATGTCATGCGTCGCATCCAGCGCGATCTCGATCTCGAAGCGATCCTCGCTGAGGGCGATGAGACGATCGGCGAGGCGCGCGCTCCGGACGACGAGTCCTAGATCCACTCGAGCGGACGCGGACGGAACCCGAGCTCGCGCCTGGCTTTCTCGTTCGATGCCCCCCTGAGCCTCGTTGCGTAGTAGACCGCGTCGGGGCCTGCCGCGCGAAGCGCCTCCTCTTCGCTGACGCGAGGTGGCGCCGGTGCTCCCACGGCACGAGCGAACGCCGTAAGCCACACGTGCTGAGGTGAAGGATTTCCGTCGACGATGTT
>DASVNI010000583.1:0-9969 GCA_036383935.1 Gemmatimonadaceae bacterium
ACCGGCAAGGGCACGACGAGCACGGTGATGCACTTTCAGATGAGGCCGAATCCGCTCGCGAACTGAAAACGCTGTTGACGGTTCACGGTTTTCGGTTATCGGTTTGTCGGTTGGGGTCAGAGTCGAATCGACTCTGACCCCTTGCCGTCTTGGAGCTTCCCGAGGCCGGTTGTAAACCGATCACCGATAACCAATCACGGCTCCAACGATCACGGCGTCACCGATCACGGCCCTCCGCCAACAGCTTGTCCAGCGCCGCATAGCTCTGCGCCATCCCGCCCTCCATCCCGGAGTGGAGCATCCCGTCGCGCTCTTCGGGCGTGAAGAACAGTGATGTGCCGACGACGCGCGTGCGCCCGTCGCCCAGGTCGGTGAACTCCGCCGTCTCGAGGATCGTGTAGCCCGGCATTCCGTCCCACTCGAAGGTGCGCGCGATCCGATCCTGCGGCGTCACCTCGCGGAAGCGTCCCTCGAAGCCGTGCGTCTCGCCGTCGGGCGTGTGCTCGACGAAGCGCCAGTGCCCGCCGCGCTGCACCTCCATCTTCTCGATCACGAGCTTGTTGCCGCGTCCCCACCACTGCGCGACGAGCGCCGGCTCGGTGTAGGCGCGCCAGACGCGGTCGCGCGTGGCATCGAAGATCCGTTCGACGCGGATCGTGCGGTCCGTCGGCGTGCTGAGTGTGTGCCGCATCGTTGTCCCGGTCGTGCTGGCAGTCGTGGTCATGGCTGATCTCCCTTGGTCCGCTCGAGGAAGTCCCCGAGGCTGTCGAGTTGGGCTTCGACCATCTGGTGGTACTTCGCGATCCACGCGGCTTCGGCGGTGAGGCGACGCGTGCCGAGCGAGCAGGTGCGGACGCGTCCGACCTTCTGCGTACGCACCAGTCCGGCGTCCTCGAGCAGCTGCACGTGCTTCTTCATGCCGGTGAGGGTCATGTCGAACTGCTCGGCCAGCTCCGAGATCGACGCCTCGCGTCGTCCCAGTCGCTCGAGGATCCCGCGCCGCGTCCCGTCGGCGACGGCCGCGAAGACCGCATCGAGGTCTGATGAATACTGAACCATATGGTTCAGTATATGACCGGCCGGCCGATCGCGCAAGAGGTTCTGCGGGACACTGTCATCCCGAGCGAGTGCAGCGCCCCCGCGTCATCCCGAGCGAGCGGAGCGAGTCGAGGGATCTGCACCTACGCTCGCGGGAATGAGGAATGCGGAACGGCCTCGGACGGAGAAAGATCCCGAGGCCAGCCATTCACCAATCACGTTTGCGGATCACTCCCACCCGACCACCCATAACTGCTTACCGCGCCTCAGGCGCGCCCGGAGAAACTCCCATGGCAAAGTGCGAGGTGTGCGGCAACGACTACGACCTGGCGTTCCAGGTCGTCACCGCAGGCGTCACGCATACGTTCGACAGCTTCGAGTGCGCCATCCACAAGCTCGCACCGATCTGCGCGCACTGCGGCTGCAAGATCGTCGGGCACGGCATCGAGGCGAACGGCACCTTCTACTGCTGTGCACATTGCGCGCACCACGAAGGCGCACACACCATCGTGGACAACGCGGAGCATGCCGCTACGCGGTGAGCTGGTGAGTTGGTCAATTGGAAACGGCCTCGGGAGCAGAAGCTTCCCGGGGCCGTTCCGCATTCCCGCATTCCCGCATTCCCGCATTCCCGCATTCCCGCATTCCCGCATTCCCGCATTCCCGCCTAGTACCCCACCTCCACCCCGAGCATCACTCTCCGCGGCAGCGGCACCGCCGTCGCGTCGTTGCGCGTGATCGAGTCGCGGCCGAGTGAGTTGATCTCGGGGTCAGAGCCCGGCCACTGCGTCCACGTTGCGAGGTTGCGCCCCGACAGGACGATCTGCATTGCACTGCTTCCACCCACGCGTGCCGATCCCGGCTTCAGCGTCCAACGCAACGACAGCTCGCGGAGGCGCGTGAAGCTCGCATCGAATGCGGCCGGATTGTTGGAGGCGTAAAACGCATCGAACCACGCCGCCGCCTGATCGGCCACTGACGTCGACTGATCCTGGTATTGCCTGCAGCTGTATTCGGGGATCGCGCAACTCTTCCCCGCATAACTGCTGAGCGTCCAGGCACCACTCCGTCGATCGACCACGCCAGTGAGCGAGAGCCGACGCCCGATTCGCAGCTCGGAGTGCAGCGCCAGGGTGAGCGTCGGTGTCGATCCGCCGAAGCGCTCGAAACCGCTGCCGAGAACCACCTCCCCGGCATCGAAGACGCCGTTGCCGTTTGCGTCATTGACGGTGTATCGAAGTCGCTGTGCGACCCCGACCGGATATCCCGTCACCAGCGCTGCTCCGCCCGGCGTCGTGCTGACGCTGTCGGTCATGACGCGGTTTGTGTTCGTCGCGACGATGCCGCGGAGGCTCCAGCTCAGTGCGCCGCGCTGCAGAACCATCGCACGCGTATCGAGCTCGACCCCATGACTGGCGAGATCGAGCACCGACAAGTTCACTCCACCAAAGCGTGCCGGTTGGCCGAACACGACGTTCGAGATCGTGCGATGGTAGTACGTGGCCGAGAGCGCGCCAGCCGTGCCCCACTCGAGGTCGAAGCCGCCCTCGAGCTCCTTCATGCGCTCTGGCGTAGGGAGCGCGGGTGGCGCCGGACCGAAGTAGATGACTGGAGGGGCGACGGCCGACATGACGTCGGAGGACATCGCCATGCGCTGCGCCGATTCCCCGAATGCGCCGCGCAACCGCATCTGGCCTCCAGCGACTCGCCCGGCCGGTCGGATGGCGACGTCGGCCATCGGATAGATGTGCCACTTCGAATCGGTGTACGACTCGTTCTCTCGACGCGCACCCGCCGCGAAGGCGACGCGATCCGCGATCGCGAGCCGGCCGAGAATGAACTGCGCAGGATTCGTGGACCACCGTTTCATCGTCTCCCAGCTGTCCATGGTGCCGGGACCGAACCCTTCTGACGTCTTGTAGAAGCGATCGCGCCGCTCGTGCTCCGCACCGAGGATCAGCAGCGCGCTTCCGCGCAGCGACGCAGGAACGGGAAGCGTGAGCTCTGCCGTGGCCCGCACGGAGCGCTGCTTGTTGTCGAGCGACGTGCGGATGTGTTGTTGATCCTCGGGCGGGCCCTGGAGGTACAGATTGTTCGGGTCGGTGCTGTTGAGCGCCGGATTTCTGTTGATCCGTTCCGCGCCTTCACTGACTTTGTCGGTCGACGCCGCGGCGCGCAGCGTCAGCCAGCGCGTCACCCGAGCCGCGAGCTCGCCTCCTGCCGTGAAATGATCGAGCCGCCCGTCGATTGCGGGTTCGCTCAGCTCGAAATTCGCCCACTGCGCGAATGCATCGAGGGGCGTGGCGCCGACCGAGGAGTACGGTACGTCCCCGATGAGATCACCGAGGAGCGAACCGCTCGTCTGGTCGTTCGTGTACGCCACGCGACCGGTGACGTCGAGCCGCTCGCCGATCCGATGCGTCGCGTTCAGTCTGGAGGCGAGATGTCCGATCCCGTCGCCCCGTGAGATCCCATTCGCGTGACGTATCGTGGTGGAGAGCCGCGCATCCGACGCCCGTGTACCTCCCTCGAGGTCGAGGGCGGCCGCCGCTCCCATCCCCGCTCGGAACACGTTTCCCTCGGTGAGCGGGTTCCATCGCTCGAGCGGACCGGGCGTGCATGTCCCCGCCGCCTGCGCCGACAGCGTGCAGCTGAAACTGGTCGTCGAGCCGACGGGCCGGCGGCGAAATCGGTCGATGTAGTGGCCAGCATCCTGGCTCCCTTCTGCGACCGCTCGCACATGTCCACGCAGCGGTCCAGCGTTTCCGCGCTTCGTCGTCACGACGATCACTCCCGCCGACGCGCCGGCACCATACAACGCCGCCGCGCTGGGGCCGCGCAGCACTTCGACGCTCGCAATGTCGTCGATCGCGATGTCGTCGAGACGGGTCACCGTGCTCACGGCATCGTCCTCGTCGTCCATCATCCGCATTCCGTCGACGATGACTATCGGTACACCCTCACTGGCGATCGTGGATGGACCGCGCACGAGGAACTGTCCGCCGTCCACCGGGCGACCACCGCTCATCGACACGTTCACCGATGCCGCGCGCGCCTGCATCAGCTCGGAGAAAGTGAGTGCGGCGGCGCGGCGTACGTCGCTCGAGTCCACGATGGCCCGCGATGCCCCCACGAGCGCACCTGGAACACGGATCCCAGGCGCGACGCTCGCCGAATCGACGTCACGCGCTCCCTGTGCTGACGCACGTGCATTGGGCACGGCGATGGTTACACCGGTCCCGAGCGCGATGCAGAGTGCACGGCGGGCATGGCGTGCCGTCGTTGATGGGATGTACATGTTCGGGCGCGGATGCGAGTGGGAGCCAGAGGTTTCTGGCCGCGCTCAAGCTGCGGCTTCATGGCGAACTCGTCAACGCGTGCGCAGACGTGGGGCAAAACGAGACGTCGTGCCCTCATCGCTGTTACGGCACCACTCGCACCTCGAACCGCTGCACATACCCCCACATCAACGCCGCCACCGCGAGCGCGGACAGGAGCGCTCCACTCCAGACCCAGATCCGCTCCTGTCCGATCAGCTCCGCTTCGGTGTAGTTCGACACGAGCAACGGCCGGCCGTCTTCGGGCGCACGCACCGCGCGCTCGACCACGCCGGACCTGTTCTTCGCCAGCGAGAGCTCACCGACGACGTACGCCACGTCCCCATCGCGAAGCATTCGTTCCGTCTCTCGCCGGCGGAGGAGGATGGCACCGTCGCCGAACCGCGACCGGACGTGCCGCGTGCGCACGACCGCGCCGGACGGATCGATCGCCACCTCGCCCGTCGCATCGCGTAGCAGGAATCGTTGCGCCGAGCGATCGCGCCACGTGTGCGATCCCCTCGATCCGAAGGTGGTCTCGAGTGCGTACCACACGGCCGACACCTTGCTCAGCGGAGCGATGACGGCGTCGGCCCGTGGCGGCAGATGCAGCGTCCCCGTCAGCTCGACGTACCCGACCTTCGCGTCGGCAACGGGTACCGTCGCCATGCGTCGCATTCCGAGGCTCGCGATCGCGCCACTCCCCGCCAGACCGAGCCCCAGCATGCCGAGCGCAGCGAGCGCACACACCGCGGCATACGTCTGTCTGCTGTTGAGCGATCGGATGAACGCTCCCGTCGTCACGCTCCGGTGCGCCGCGCGCTCGAGCGCGTACGCGTTCTCCGTGACCGCGCGCGACGCCTCCGGCTCGATCGGCGCACTGCGCTCCAGCTCCGCCAGGAGGACGTAGGGCGGCGCCCACTCGGGCCACGCGTCGCGCAGGCGGTGCGGCGTCCGCGCCAGGCGCGCACGAAGTGTCGCGGCGCGTTGCACATCACCGTTCCGGAACGCCTGACGCGACTCTTCGAGGTCGACCCACGCGCGCTGCGCCGCGAGCGCGTCTCCCGCGAACACCCGGCTGCGCTCGGCATCCACGAGCAGCGCGCGTGCGTCGTCGACACGCTGCACGCTCAGCAGGAGTCGCCGCGCCTGGTCGACGTAGGTCGGATCGCCCTTGCAGCGCGAGCGGTGCACGAGCAGTCGCGTCAACAGCACGGAGTCGGGAGTTCGCGCACCATCGAGCCCGAACGCCTCGTCCACGAGACGCGCGCACACCGACTGCACCGACGAGCTCGTGATGCGGCCCTTCTCGAGCCGACGCGTCGACCACACCAGCGTCGCGACGACGACGAACGACAGCGCAACGAAAGCCGGCAGGCGCAGTTCGCGCAGCGTTCGTTGGAGGTTCGGCGTCATGGCACCACAGAATCAACGCGAGCCTGGCGCGACGGCTAGGGGATGGAACGCGTGAGTTGGTGAGTGGATAGCGAGCGGGTTGGAAACGGCCTCGGGAAGTGGAAGCTTCCCGAGGCCGTTTCACACCAACTCATCAACCGACTCACTAGCCCACGATCCAACTCACCAACCTACCGAAGCAGAGGTCTATTCAACTCCGTCCGCCACCCCGCTGGATCGTTTCCCGATTCCGGCCCGGCCGCGTAGCTCTCCCACAGGCTGCCGTCATGAAGGAGCCCCTCGCCCGCGATCCAGGCGTCGAACTCGCCCCACCCTGCGCCGAGCCCCTCGAAACCGCCACGATAGTTCGTGCGGACCACACGCGTGCCCGGCAGCGCCGAATTCTTCACGCGTCCCGCCGGCGTGATCGGCGCCGCCACCGGAACGCCGACCTCGAAGTCCCACTCCGCCGGGTCGATGCGGAAGTGCCGGCTGAACCACGGCCCCGCCGGCGTCACGCCCTGCGCCGCCAGCGTACGCAGCACCTCCTCGCGCGCGGGGCCCATCTCGCGCTGGATTGCGTCCTTCGGGATCGTGAGGTGCACGACCGCGGTCGGCTGCTCGGCCGTCTGGGAAATCGTCGGTGCGTCGATCATGATCTCCTCCTCGACTGTGTGTTTGACGTGAAGCGCGGTCACGCGGTCGCGATGGACGCGAGCAGCGTGTCGAGCAAGGTGTATCCCATCTCCATTCCGCCCAGCGCCGGCGACTGGAGCACGGCATCGCGCGTCGCCTTCGAGTCGTAGCGGAGCGTGGTCACGAGCGTGGTACGCCCACCCCGCTCCGTGAACTCCACCGTGCCGACCGCCTCGCCCGGGTACCAGGCCTGATCGTATTTCTCGGTGGACACGAGTCGCTCGAACGGCACCACTTCCTTGTATTCGCCGCCGAGCCCGAGCTCGGCGCCCTCGGGGCCGCGCCACACCCAGCGGTAGCGCCCTCCTTCGCGGACGTCCATCTCGCACACCGCCCACGACCAGCCGGGCATCGCACCCAGCCATCGCTTGAGCAGCTCGGGGCGCGTGTACGCCTCCCACACGAGCTGGCGCGGCGCGTCGAAGCTCCGCGTGATCCGGATCTCGCGGTCGCTGGGCGTCGTGACCTGCAGCGCTCTCCCTCCCGCTTTCGTCGTCGTCATCGTTCGCGTCTCCCTTTGCGTTTCGAGGTGGCGCGTCGCCCGCTCGTGCGCGGCTTCGCGGTTTGCTTCATCTCTTCGAGCAGCAGGTCGAGTCGCCCGTACGACTCCTCCCAGAACTGCCGGTAGCGCTCCAGCCACTCGTTCGCCTCGGCGAGGGGCGCCGCCTCGAGCTTTCGCGGGCGCCGCTGGGCGTCGCGCCCGTGCGAGATCAGTCCTGCGCGCTCGAGCACCTTGAGATGCTTCGAGATCGCGGCCTGACTCATCGTGAACGGTTCGGCCAGCTCGCGCACCGAAGCGTCGCCGGTGGCGAGGCGGGCGAGGATGGCGCGGCGGGTCGGATCGGCCAGCGCGGCGAAGGTCGCGTCGAGCCGTGCCGCGGACAGGTTTCCATAACCGAGTGGTTGCATAACCAGAATGTTATGGACAGTGGGGCGCGCCGTCAACCCCCTGCTTGCCGGGGGTGCCTCCAGCCCTAACTTCGCCAGGGAACCCCGGCATTCCGTCGGCCCGTCGCCCGATGTCCTCACACTCCCTCGCCCCGCTCTCCTTCCGCGCCCCACTCGGCGACTACCTCCGCCTGGCGGAGCAGACGTTCGACGCGCTCCGCGCCGGCGACGAGGCCACCGCGTGGCGATTCAAGTGGATGCACCCGCTCTTCCGGGGATGGGGGATCAGGGAGGTGCGCGCCGCGAACCTCACCCTGGACGACGCCCGCCTGCTCGTCGCGCGAGAGTATTTCCTGGAGGATTGGGACACCCTCGCCCGCTTCGCGTCGGACGCCGCCGCCGATGGGCCGGTCGCGCGGTTCGAGACCGCGGTGGAGGCGGTGATCGCGGGGGATCGCGCGGCACTCGAGCAGATGCTTCGCGACGATCCGTCGCTCCCGCGCGCCCGGTCGGCGCGCTCCCATCACGCGACGCTGCTCCACTACCTGGCCGCCAACGGTGTCGAGGGCTACCGGCAGCGCACGCCCCCGAACGCGGTCGACATCGCGCGACTCCTCCTCGACGCCGGCGCCGATCCCGACGCACTCGCCGACATGTACGACGAGCGCTGCACCACGCTCGGCATGCTCGTCTCCAGCACCCCGCCGCACGACGCAGGACTGCAACTGCCGCTCGCCGAGCTCCTCGTCGAGCGGGGCGCGGCGCAGGACGTACCAGGGTCGAAATGGAATGCCGCCATCCGCTGCGCACTCGCGTTCGGCTTCCTCGACACGGCGCGCGCGCTCGCCAGTCGCGTCGGCAAGCCGGAGGACATCCGCGTGGCCGCCGGATTGGGTGAGCTCGGAGAGACGGCTCGGTACCTTCCCACCGCCGACGACACGAGCCGGCAGGTGGCGCTCGTGCTCGCGTGCATGCACGGCCACGCTCGCGTCGTGCGCCTGTTGCTCGCCACCGGCAGCGATCCCGATCGATACAATCCCGAAGGCCACCACGCCCACTCGACGCCCCTGCATCAGGCGGTGTGGAGCAACCACCTCGACGTCGTGCGACTGCTCGTCGAGCACGGCGCGCGGCTCGACCTGCGCGACCAGGTCCACGACGGCACACCGCTCGACTGGGCGGTGTACGGCGAGCGAACCGAGATCGCCGACTATCTCCGCGACCGGAGCGGCGCAGCCGCTCCCGCGACGACCTAGCGATTCACCAGAGGACGACGACCATGTGCCGGAACATCAAGACGCTGGCGAACTTCGAGCCGCCGGCGACCGACGACGAGGTGCACGCCTCGGCGCTCCAGTTCGTGCGCAAGCTGAGCGGGACCGCCCGCCCCTCCCGCGCCAACGAGGCGGCGTTCGACCTCGCCGTGGAGGAGGTGACCGCCGCAGCGCGACGACTCATCGACTCCCTGCAGACCAACGCCCCGCCCCGCGACCGTGAAGAGGAGATCCGGAAGGCAAAGGAGCGGTCGAGACGGAGATTTGCATAGGAACAGTGAGTTAGTGAGTTGGTGAGTTAGTGAGGTGGTTGCCGGCCTCGGGAAGCTCCTGCTTCCGGACCGGGCAACCGCCTCACTGACTGACCAGCTCAAAGCGTTCACCAACTCACCAGCTCACCAACTCACCGCGTTTATGCAGATCCTCATCCAGGCGCTCTGCACGAAGGGCCCAAGCATGCGGCAGGCGATCGCCGACGACTCGCGCATCGATCGCTACAAGTTGCAGGTGACGAAGGAAGCGCAGCCCGGGCGTGCGCCGGGCTGGTTGAAGCTCCACGGCGAGGAGATGAAAGGCGCGCTCAACGTCGAGTGGGACGCGCAGTCGTCCGTGCTCAGTGCGCGCGTCGTGACGCGGGGATCGCGGAAGCCGAGCCCGCTCGTCGGCGCCTTCGTGAACTACCTGCTCCAGCGTCACGACGGGCGGGTGCAGTCGATCACGACGGCGATCCGCCGGTGAGCGCACGACGCCAGGCCACCGCACGCGAGAGACGGCAGCCGCCGCGCCACGGCGGCGAGTTTCCCTCCGAGCTGTTCACCTACCCGGGCAAGGGCGGCTGGACCTTCGCGACGGTACCGGACCAATTCGCGCCCTCGGCCAGGGAAGCGTGGGGACGAACCCCGGTGCGCGCGACGGTCGACGGCATCGCGTGGGAGACCAGTGTCTGGCGCGAGAAGTCGGGGCGTACCCTTCTCCCTGTGCCAAAGCGCGTGCGCGGGACCAAGGGTCACGGCGACAAGGTCCGCGTGAAGATCGAGTTCGACGCGCTGTAGCATAGCGCGCACGCTTTCAGGGGCGTAACGCTCCCCGTTCGTCACACACGATCCCGCTCCGCACACGATTGCGGAGCGCCCAGCGTCGCACCGCACACGATTGCGGTGCGCTCGGTGCTGGCGTGGTCGCGACGCACGGTATTTCTTGGGGCCCATCCCTCACACTAGCCCCCAAAGGAACCGATGAGCAGTCGAGCACCACGACTTCGCGCGCTGGCGACGGCGATCCTTCTCGGCAGCTTGCCGACGAGGATCTCCGCGCAATCACCTCTCACGGTGGCGTCGCCCGACGGGAAGACGCAGGTCAGC
>DASVNI010000584.1:0-7053 GCA_036383935.1 Gemmatimonadaceae bacterium
GCGGGCTGCGAGGCCCGCGCGTGAAAGGTTAACGGTGCCGGTGCGGCCGAGGCACCGCTCGCGCCGCTGTGCTTCGGGGCGTTCGCGATCATCCGCGCGATGTCCACACGCGACGACGATCCCACGGCGGCCTCGCGTCCGTTCGACAAGGATCGCGACGGCTTCGTGATGGGCGAGGGAGCAGCGGTGCTCATCCTCGAGGAGCTGGACCGCGCCATCGCGCGTGGGGCGCACATCTACTGCGAGATCGTGGGTTACGGCACGAGCAACGACGCGCACCACATGACCGCGCCGCGCCCGGACGGCGCGCAGGCCGCGCGCACGATGCGCCTCGCGCTCGCCGACGCGAAGGTCCAGCCTTCCGAGGTGGCGTACGTGAACGCGCACGGCAGCTCGACGCCGTTGAACGATCCGACGGAGACGCTCGCGGTGAAGGCGACGTTCGGCGATCACGCGCCGAAGCTGCAGGTGAGCAGCACGAAGGCATACTACGGCCACGCGCTCGGCGCGTCGGGCGCCATCGAGGCGGCGATCACCGCGCTCGCCCTGGAGCGGAAGTGGCTACCGCCCACGCTCAACCTCGACGCGCCGGACCCCGGATGCGATCTGGACTACATCCCGAAGGTGGGGCGCGACGTCGACGTCGAGTACGCGCTCAGCAACAGCTTCGGCTTCGGCGGAATCAACGCCGCCGTCGTGCTCAAGCGGCACGACGGGGTCTGACGGCGCCGCACCGGCACCGTTAACCTTTCACGCGCGGGCCTCGCAGCCCGCGCGTGCTCACATCCAGCCCCCAACTCCCATGCGCGACGCCTGGCGTCATTGCGTTGCCGAATTCGTCGGCATCTTCGCTCTCGTGTTCGTCGGCGGTGCGTCGATCATGGCATCGCAGATGGCACATATCTCGAATACTCTGCTGAACGCGGCCGCGGCGCATGGGCTCATCCTCGCCATCATGGTCACGGCGACGATGCGGATCTCGGGGCATCTGAACCCCGCCGTGACGCTCGGATTCCTCGTCACGCGCCGGATCGAGCCGATGATGGGGATGCTCTACATCGTGGCGCAGCTGCTCGGCGCGCTGGTGGCGGCCTATGCGCTCAAGGCGGTGTTCCCGAGCGACATCGCCACCGCGACGCGGCTTGGCGGCCAGGCGCTCGCGCTCGACGTCACGTTCACGCAGGGCGTGATCGCGGAGGCGATCGCCACCTTCTTCCTCGTCTTCGCCGTGTTCGGCACCGCGGTCGATCCGCACGCACCAAAGGTTGGCGGCTTCGCGATCGGTCTGACGGTGACGGCGGGGATCCTCGCCATCGGGCCGATGACCGGAGGGTCGATGAACCCGGCGCGGTCGCTGGGGCCCGCGGTGGTGAGCGGGCAGTACGAGGCGCAGGGAGTGTTCTGGATCGGGCCGATCCTCGGCGGGATCGCCGCGGCCCTGTTGTACGACCAGCTCTTCCTGCGCCGCGGGAAGGAGAACGTGCTGCACGGTCCCGTAGAGCCGAACGGTTGATGCCGTACGAGAGCCCCGCATCGTCCGATCGTTCGACCGCGCTGCGGCGCGGTGTCCTCTTCATCGTCGCGACCTCGCCGATCTGGCTCCTGCCGAAGCGCTTCCCGGCGTTCCATCCGGTGGCGATGCTCGGCGTGGTGCTCGGCGCAACGCTGCTCTTTCTCTGGTGGGACAACCGCTCGCCCTCGGAGCTCGGGCTCGAGCTGTCCTGGCGGCCGCTCGCGAACCTGCTCGGGGGATTGGTGGGTGGCGCGCTGCTGATCGGCGTGATCGCCGTGCTGCTGCACGCGATCCTGCCCTTCGAATGGTCGCGCAACGAATTCTTCCTGCCGAAGCTCGCGGCGACGGGGCTCCTCTACTTCCTCGTCGCGGCGGGCGTCGAGGAGCTGCTGTTCCGCGGCTATTCCTTCGAGCGGCTCATCACCTCGATCGGGCTGTGGCCGGCGCTGCTCATCGTGGCGCTGATGTTCGCGACGTATCACCTCCTGAACGGCTACCCGTGGCAGGTGGCGTACACCGGTTCGGTGGTCGGGTCGCTGATGTTCGGGCTGGTGTTCGCCCGCACGCGGAGCGTGCTCGCCGCCACGGGCTTCCACGCGGCCGTGAACTGGATGCGCGACGTGGTGCTCGCCGATCCGGCATCGAGGCGGACCTGGTTCGGCCCCGTGGCCGGTCGCAACTGGACCGGCGCCGAGCTCCAGACCACGAGGATCGTGTTCAACGGCGTAGCGCTCGTGGTGTGCGCGCTGTTGTACTGGTCGATCCGCCGCCGCGACCGCAGGCTGCTAGACGTGTAGCGCGGGCTTGACGCCGTAGGTCGCTTCGTAGCGCGACATCGACTCGGAGATCACGCGCATCGCCTCCTCGCTCTTTCCCCACCCCTTGATCTCGACGCGCTTCCCCTCGAGGTCCTTGTAGGTGTGGAAGAAGTGCTCGACCTCCTTCAGCATGTGCTGCGGGATGTCGGCGATGTCGAAGAACTCCTGCTGATACGGGTCGTGCACCGGGACGCCGAGGATCTTGTCGTCCGGCTCTCCGCGGTCGAGCATCTTGAGCACGCCGATCGGGCGGACGTCGATCTGGCATCCGGGGAAGGTCTGCTCCTTCACCATCACGAGGACGTCGAGCGGATCATTGTCCTCGTGCAGCGTCCGCGGGATGAACCCGTAGTCGCCCGGATAGTGGACGGCGCTGAACAGGACGCGGTCGAGCTTGAGCATCCCCGACGACTTGTCGAGCTCGTACTTGTTGCGGCTGCCCGAGGGGATCTCGATTACCGCACTGACGATCTCGGGAGGGTTCTGCCCCGCGGGGAGGTCGTGCCAGAGGTTGAGCATCAGTTCTCTCGCGCGGTGACGCTCTGCAGCGCCGGCCGGCCGGTCGGGTTTCGCGCGGCCTGAAGATCCAGGTTCGCTCCGCGCTCGCGCGTCATCGCGCCCTTGTAACTCATCGGACCTTCCTCGACACCGAAGTTCGTCTCGTCCAGCTCCGTCACGCGGGCGAGCTGCGCGGCAGTGAGCTCGGGCTTGTCGCTCGCCGCGGCGAACTCGGCGAGCTGCTCGTCATCGTAGATGTTCGGTAGCGTAGTGACGACGAGGGGCTCGGCGAGCAACCACTTGATTGCCGCCTGGCCGAGCGTCATCTCGCGCGCGAGGAAGTCGAGCGTCTTCACCTTCTGGACGCCGTTCACGAGCCAGCTGCGCGGACGGTGGCGCCGGTGGTCGGTCTCCGGGAAGACGGTGTCCTCGGTGTACTTCCCCTCGAGCATCCCGCTGGCGTGCGTGACGCGCACGTTGAAGCAGCAGTTCGGTGCGTGGCGCCGCGCCGCCTCGAGCATCGCCGAGCCCGGGTGCTGCTCGAGGACGTTCCAGATCATCTGGATCGTGTTGATGTCCGGCTCGCGCTCGACCAGCTCGACGGACTCGTACAGCCACCCAATGGCCGGCCCGAACGCGGCGCCCCACGCGCGGATCTTCCCTTCGCGCTGGAGCTCGCGGAGCGTGCCCCACAGCTCGGCGTCGCGCACGTGCTCCATCTTCGCGTTGTGGATCTGGAGCACGTCGATGTAGTCGGTCTCGAGGCGCTCGAGGCACTTGTCGACGGCGAAGCGGATGAACGCCGGATCGGTGCGCATCGGCAGTTCCTGCTGGCCGCGGCGCGCAGCGGCCGCGGCTGCATCATAGACGTCGTAGCCGACCGTCGTGCCGATCACGATCTCATCGCGACGCCCGCGGAACGCTTCGGCGATCTGCCGCTCGGCGCGTCCGTTACCGTACGCATCGGCCGCATCGAAGAAGGTGACACCGTGCTCGTCGAGTGCGCGACGCAGCATCGACACCGCTTCGGCGTCGGTCTTGTCGCCCCACCAGCCGGTGGAGATGGTCCAGGTGCCGAAGCCGACTTCGGAGACGGAGAGGTCGGTGCCGGGGAACTGACGGTAACGCATGGACGACCTACGCCTGTAAACGGTTTACGGTTCTCGGTTCACGTCAGCCAACAGGAACTGCCGGTTGACGGTTTTCGGTTGTCGGTTCACGTCCGCGAGCAGGAAGTGCGACGGCGTGATCAGTTTGGTGTGCCGGCTGAAAACCGATAACCGACAACCGATCACTGCGCGCGCAGCGCGCGCGCTGCGTCCCGCGCAAAGTACGTGATCACCACATCGGCTCCCGCGCGGCGGATACCGATCAGGCTCTCCATCATCGCCCGATCGCGGTCGATCCAGCCTCGCTCGGCCGCCGCCTGAATCATAGCGTACTCGCCACTCACCTGGTACGCGGCGAGCGGGTAGCCCGTCTCGTCCTTCACGCGCGCGATGACGTCGAGGAAGGGTCCCGCCGGCTTCACCATCACCATGTCGGCGCCCTCCTCGATGTCCTGCCAGGTCTCGCGCAACGCCTCGTCCACGTTGGCGGCGTCCATCTGGTAGCCGCGCCGGTCCCCCGACTGCGGCGTGCTCTCCGCGGCCTCGCGGAAGGGTCCGTAGTACGTCGACGCGAACTTCGCGGCGTAGCTCAGGATCGAGGTGTTCGCGTGCCCCGCCCCGTCGAGCGCGGCACGGATGGCACCGACGCGGCCGTCCATCATGTCGCTCGGCGCCACGATGTCCGCCCCCGCCTGCGCATGCGAGAGCGCCTCGCGCGCGAGCAACTCGAGCGTGCGGTCGTTGTCGACCTCACCGTCCATGAGGACACCACAGTGTCCGTGAGACGTATATTCGCACATGCAGACGTCGGTGATGACGACGAGCTGCGGCAGCTCGCGCTTGAGCGCGCGCACCGCCTGCTGCACGGGCCCCTGCTCGTCCCACGCGCTCGATCCCACGTCGTCCTTGTGGTCGGGGATGCCGAACAGCAGCACGCCGCCAACTCCCGCTTCGGCCGCAGCCGTCGCGTCGCGCACGAGCTCGTCGACCGACGTCTGCGACACACCCACCATCGACGACACCGGTACGCGCACTCCCTTACCTGGTCGTACGAACAACGGCAGCACGAGCTGCGACGGCACGAGCACCGTCTCGCGAACGAGCGAGCGGAGAGCCTCGGTGCGCCGGAGCCGACGGGGGCGGTACGCTGGGTAGGAGGGCATGGTTGGAATCTAGCTGCAGCGTCCCGCGGGGTCAGATTCCTTTGGCAGTTTCAAAGGAGTCTGACCCCTTGCCATGAAGGGCCAGACTCCTCGGCAAAAGGGGTCAGATACCTTCGGTATCTGACCCCAGGATCTGGCCCCAGCTCCGACCCTCTACTCCGGCTGCGGCGACGGCAGGTGGTTCGCGCGGCGCAATCCTTCCAGAATCTCGGTTGCCCCCTCGCCGCGGAGCTGGTTCGCGAGTCTCACGCCGCTCAGCTCCGGCTCGGCCACGTCGAGCGTGATCGTGCCGCGCACGACGCGCGAGCCGCGCACGTCGGCGATCATGCCGTGCAGCAGCGCGCCATCCGGCGTCGGGACGGCGAGCGCGCCGATCGGAACCTGACAGCCTCCCTCGAGCGCCTGCAGGAAGGCACGCTCGGCGCGCACGGCGAGCATCGTAGGCTGGTCGTTCAATGCGTCGGCCAGCGCGCGGATCCGGTCGTCGTCATCACGCACCTGGATGGCAATCGCCCCCTGCCCTGCTGCGGGGAGCCACTCCGGCGCGTCGAGGTAGCAGGTGATGTGCTGGTGCGCGCCAAGTCTGTGCAGCCCCGCCGCGGCGAGGATGGCGGCGTGCACGCGTCCTTCATCCACCTTCTTCAGGCGCGTCGGCACGTTGCCGCGCAGCTCGGCGACGTCCAGGTCGGGACGCAGCGCGAGCAGCTGTGCGCGACGCCGCAAGCTCGACGTCCCCACGCGCGAGCCGCGCGGCAGGTCGTCGAGCGACTGGCCCATGATGCCGCGATTGAGCACGAGCGCATCGCGCGGATCCTCTCGCTCGAGCACCGCGGCGACGAGCAGTCCGGGCGGCGAATCGGTCGGCAGATCCTTGAGCGAGTGGACGGCGACGTCAGTCTTTCCCCTACGCAGATCGACTTCGAGCTCCTTGGTGAACAGTCCCTTCGCGCCGATCGCGCTCAGCGGCTCGTCGAGTCGCTTGTCGCCGAGCGTCTTGTACGTCACCAGCTCGCTCTCGACGCCCCGCTCGAGCAGCGCGGCCTGCACCAGCCGCGCCTGTCGCAGCGCGAGCTCCGACGAGCGTGTGCCGATGCGGAGAGGCTCGCTCACGCGGGCTTCCCATGGCCGACGAGCCGCACCGCCGCAGCCGCCAGCGCGTCGATCGTCGCCTCGGTCGCTTCGGTGCCGAGCGGGATCCCCGCGGCATTTATCGCCTCGCTCGTCACCGGCCCGATCGAGATGGCGGGCGCGCGGCGCGCGAGGTCGGCGCCGACGGCCTCGATGAATCCGCGCACCGCCGACGCCGACGCGAAGGTCACCGCATCGATGCGGCCGGCGGCCAGTGCGTCGCGCAGCGCACCGGAGCCCGCGCCGTCGCTCGCGGTGCGGTACACCGGGACGACGTCGACGCGGCAGCCGCGCTCCGTGAGCCCGTCGGGGAGCACGTCGCGCGCGTTTTCCGCGGCGACGTACAGCACGCGCGTGCCACGCACGTCGTCGCGCTCGTCGAACGCCTCGAGCACGCCCTCGGCGACGAAGCGGTCGGGGACGACCTCCGCCGCGAGCCCGCGCGCGAGCAGCGTGTCCGCCGTCGCACGCCCGACGCAGGCGATCTTGCGGCCGGCGAGCCAGCGTGCGTCGCGGCCGGCGACGCGGAGCGATTCCCACAGGAGCGCGACCGCGTTCTGGCTCGTGAAGATGATCCAGTCGTATTCGGTGATGCGGTCGAGCGCCTCACGCAGGGGCGCCGGATCGAGCGGCACGACACGCAGCGCCGGCAGCTCGAGCACTTCCGCACCGAGCGACGCGAGCGCCCCGCGCAACGTGCCGGCCTGCGCCGTCGCGCGCGTGACGACGATGCGCTTGCCGAAGAGCGGCTGCCGGTCGTACCAGCCGATCTCGTCGCGCAGCGCAACGACCTTTCCGATCACCGTGATGACCGGCGCGCCGAG
>DASVNI010000585.1:0-4383 GCA_036383935.1 Gemmatimonadaceae bacterium
CGCGCTCAAGGTCCTCGGCACCGTGCCCGTCGCCGGTGCGCTGATCGGCACCGCCGCCTTCGCACAGCAGGGCACACCGACGCAGCAATCGCCCCAGCTCCCGAAGCAGACGCACGAGACGACGTCGCCCCCCGTCGAGGGCACGGGGAAGAACCCACCAAAGAGCCAACAGAAATCCGCCTTCTTCACCGCGGCGGAGTTGAAGACGGTGGGTGTCCTCGCCGACGACATCATCCCGCGCGATGGTCGCTCCGGCAGCGCAACCGATGCCGGCGTCCCCGCGTTCATCGATTTCCAGATGTCCGTGCCCGAGACCTCGGACGACCTGCGCGTGGCGATGCGCGGTGGTCTCGCCTGGCTCAACACGGAGTCGCGCACGCGCTTCAAGAAGAACTACGCGTCGCTCACCGCCGACCAGCGGCACCAGATCCTCGACGACATCGCGTGGCCCGATAAGGTCAAGCCAGGCTTCAGCCAGGGCACCGCGTTCTTCTCGCGCTTCCGCGACTTCGTCGGCGCCGGATTCTTCTCGAGCGCCACGGGGTGGAAAGACCTGCGATATCAGGGCAACGTCTTCAACCCGAACTGGCAGGGCTGTCCCCCCGAGGCGATGCAAAAGCTCGGCGTCAGCTTCGCGCTCATGGACACCCGCATCCCGCCCGATCAACCAACCGGATGACCAAACGACTCGGCATTGGCTTCGTGGGTGGAGGGTTCATCACCCGCTTTCACGTACAATCGTTCGTTGGAGTCCGCGACGCGGACATCCTTGGCTGCTGGAGCCCGCGCCGTGAGAGCGCCGAGCGTGTGGCGAAGCTCGCACGCGATCTCGACGTCGGCGCCTGCAAGGCGTACGGCTCCATCACGGAGATGGTCGCCGATCCCGCCATCCAGGCGTTGTGGATCTGCGGACCCAATCACGCGCGGATCGAGAACATCGAGGAGATCGTTTCGGCGATCGAGTCGGGGAAGGGAACGTTGCTCGGCATCGCCTGCGAGAAGCCGCTGGCACGCAACCTCGAGGAAGCGATCAAGGTGCGCGATCTCGTCAACCGCGTCGGGTTGAAGCACGGGTACCTCGAGGATCAGCTCTTCACGCCGCACGTCGAGACGGGGCGCGCGCTCCTCTGGGCGCGCGGCGCCGCGACGACCGGCCGTCCGTACCTCGCCCGCGCGGCGGAGGAGCACAGCGGCCCGCACACACCGTGGTTCTGGCAGGGTGAGCTCCAGGGCGGCGGTGTGCTCAACGACATGATGTGCCACTCGGCGCTGCTCGTGCGGCACCTGCTCACGCGTCCCGGCGAGCCGCTCTCCAGCGTGCGCCCGGTGAAGGTGACGGGCAAGATCGCCAGCCTGAAATGGTCGCGCCCCAACTACGCCAAGCACCTGCGCGAGACGTTTGGCGAGAAGGTCGACTACACGCGGGCACCTTCCGAAGACTTCGCCGGGCTCACGATCGAGTTCGAGACGAGCGATGGCGCGCGCGTCCTCGGCGAGGCGACGACGTCGTGGAGCTACGTCGGTCCGGGACTGCGTCTCTCCGCCGAGCTGCTCGGCCCCGAGTATTCCATGCAATGGAGCTCGCTCGACTCGGGGCTGCGGCTCTTCTTCTCGCGCGCCGTGCAGGGGCCCGAGGGCGAGGATCTCGTCGAGAAGCAGAACGCCGAGACCGGGATGATGCCGGTGGTTCCCAACGAAGCCGTGGTGTACGGCTACGAGGCGGAGAACCGCCACTTCGCCCGCGCCTTCCTCGGACTCGAGGAGCCTCGCCTCACCCTCGACGACGGCGTGGGGGTCGTCGAGGTGCTGATGACGGCCTACAAGAGCGCTGAAGAGGAGCGCACTCTCACGCTTCCCGTCTCCGATCTGAAGACTTTTCGTCCCGCGGTCGCGCGCGGCACCTGGCGACCGTGAGCGAGGTCGCCTCGGCCAGAGCGGTCGAGGCAACGCATTTCGCCGCAACACTTCGACGAGGCAGATACGTCATGAAGCTCCATACCCTGTTTGCACTGGTCGCCGCCACCGGCGCCGCCATGGCCTGCTCGAGCGCGTCGAGCAACGGCGTGATGTCGTCCCAGAGCGCCTCGCCCTCGGCGAGCGCGTCGACCACGAACGGCGAGTGGGTCAACCTGATCGATCCGAAGCTCACCGCCTGGCGCGGCTACAAGGAGCAAGGCGTCCCGGCGGGCTGGGCGGTCATCAACGGCGACCTGAACAAGAAGCTGTCGGTCAACGACCTGATCACGAAGGCCGAGTACGGCGACTTCGAGCTCGAGTGGGAGTGGAAGCTGCCGCCAGGCGGCAACGCCGGTGTCTTCTACCGCGGCGACGAGTCCGACTCGAAGATCTACTGGACGGCGCCGGAGTATCAGCTCCTCGACGACGCGCGTCACGAGGACGGCAAGAGCCGTCTGACCGCCGCCGGCTCCGCCTACGCGCTCTATCCGTCCCCGGCCGGCCACGTGAAGCCCGCCGGCGAATGGAACAGCTCGCGAATCGTCGCCCGTGGCCCGCACATCGAGCACTGGCTGAACGGAGTGAAGGTCGTGGAGTATGAGCAAGGCAGCCCCGACTGGGCGGCACGAAAGAAGGCCAGCAAGTTCAACGACTACCCGAAGTACGGCACGCTCACGCGTGGAGTCATCGGCATCCAGGGTGACCACGAGGGCGAGCTCAGCATCCGCCGGATGCGCATCCGGACACTGCCCTGACCGGTGCGCGGCCGCGTGCCGCGCCATACACTTCGTTAGATCGAGTTACAAACGACTCGCGCCCGCGCCGCTCGCGAGGGCGGCGCGCCGGCGCGACCATCCTCCTCACGCAGGATCGTCGATGACCGAGGGAAAAGACATCACGCGTCGCGAGGCCGTCGCGCGCACTGCACTACTCCTGGGCGGTACCTTCGCGGCGGCGCACCTCGCCGGCGCGGAGAGCACTGCCTGGGCCGCAGCGGCCGGTCCGAACTGGCGCGCCCAGACGCTCTCGTCGCCACAGAGCGAGCTGGTCGCCACCATCGCCGAGCACATCATGCCCGCGACCGACACGCCGGGCGCGCGCGCGGCGGGCGTCGACAAGTTCGTCGACGTCATTCTCTCCGACTACTACAAGGCGCCGGAGCGCGAGCGATTCCTCGCCGGTCTCGCCGACGTCGATGCGCGCTCGCAGAAGGCGAACGGCAAGACCTTCCTCGCCTCGACGCCCGCGCAGCAGCTCGCGCTGCTCCACGCGATGGATGCGGAGTCGTATCCGCCGGAGCGCGTACTCGCCAAGGCAGAGCCGCTCAACACGGAGCGCGCCAAGATGCGCGATTCGCTCGTGCGTCAGAGCAGCACCTCCACGACGATCAGCGATCCGACGCGTGCCTCCGCCGACGCGGGCGCCAACGAGACGCAGCGCCGTGAATTGGAGAAGGGGTGGTTCTTCCGCCGCATGAAGGAGCTCACCCTGCTCGGCTACTACACATCGAATGCGGGTGCGATGACCGAGCTCAAGGTCAACCCGATGGGCGTCTATCGCGCCGACATCCCCTACCGGAGCGTCGGCCACTCCTGGGCCTGACGCACTCTCACTGGACCGAGACATGACTGGACAGCAGCAAACGGAGTACGACGCCATTGTCATCGGCAGTGGCATCACCGGTGGATGGGCCGCGAAGGAGCTGACCGAGAAGGGGCTCCGCACCCTCATGATCGAGCGCGGTCGCGAGCTGGTGCACCGTCGCGATTACACGATGGAGCACAAGCCCACCTGGGACATGCACCTGCGCAACGCGCGGCTCGATCCCACCAAGCAGGGCGCGGAGGAGTACCAGATCCAATCGCGCACCGGGCAGTTCCGCGAGTCCACCAAGCAGCACTTCGCCAAGGACACGACGCACGCCTACGAGGAGGCGAAGCCCTTCACCTGGATCCAGGGCGACCAGGTCGGCGGCAAGTCGCTCATCTGGGGGCGCCAGGTCTATCGCTGGAGCGATCTGGACTTCGAGGCCAACCTCAAGGACGGCACCGCCGTCGATTGGCCGATCCGCTACGCGGACATCGCGCCCTGGTACAGCTACGTCGAGAAGCACGTCGGCGTGAGCGGTGAGAGGCTCGGCCTGCCGCAGCTTCCCGACGGCGAGTTCCTCCCGCCAATGCCGATGAACGCCGGCGAGAAGCATGTGAAGGCGGGGATCCAGCGCCGATTCAAGGATCGTCACATGACGATCGGCCGCGTCGCGATCCTCACCGCCGATCACAAGGGACGCGCCGCCTGTCACTACTGTGGGCCCTGTGAGCGCGGCTGCTCGACCGGCTCGTACTTCTCGACGCAGTCGTCCACCTTGCCCGCCGCGATGGCGACTGGACGGCTCACCGTGCTCCCCGACTCGCTCGTGCACTCGCT
>DASVNI010000586.1:0-13637 GCA_036383935.1 Gemmatimonadaceae bacterium
CGCAGCGCGCTGCCGATGCTCCTGCGCCCGTTCGGCACGCGCTATCACGTTCGCGTGCTCGATGGAAACCGGCTCGTAGCGGAGTTCCGGATCTCGCGGCCCGGCCTGTTCGGCCGCAGGCGCACGATCTCGCTCGAATACCTGAACTCGCGATCGCCTGAAGATCTCCCGAAGGATCGCGTCTACGACAACTGGTCCCGTCCTGTCCTCGTCGGGATCACCAACCACCGGCTGTACATTCTCGATCAGACCTGGGCCGGTACGTGGACGTGTTCGCTGCCGACCGACGTGCAACTGAAATGGCGTCGCGGCTCACTTCGCGTCTCGATCGATGCACCCCCGAACGCCGGCGCGCGCGTCCGCTTCGCCCGGCCGTGGCGTCATGTCTCACCGCTGCCGGAGAAAGGGGTTGGCGACATCCGGCAGCTCGTCGTGACGCGGCTCCCGCAGCCCAACGACCGCGCATTCCTGCTCCCGCTCGGCGGAGGCCTGCCCGACCCGCGCGCGCCGCTGTGGATCACCGAAACGTCCGGGCGTCCGGAGTTCGCCCATCAGGTCACGCTCGACGACGCGCTTTACGGCGCGGCGAACGAGGCAGAAGCGGTCGCTTCCGAGACCTCCATTCGCGCAGGTACGCACAACTTCCTGTTTGCTCTGTCCTCGGACGTCCTCCACCCGGGGGGCGTGTTGCTGCACCTGTTCATGGCCGTACTCGCCGCCGGGGCGGGACTGCTGCTGCTCGCTCCGCGCACGGAGAACAGCGCGCGCTGGATCGTAGCCGGCCTGGCGAGCGTGGTATTCGTCCTGCTGGTGTTCCGCATCACGCTCGCGGTGCGCTATGCCGTCGAGCCTCAGTTCATCGACGACATCAGCGTGAAAGGAATCGTCCTTTCCCTCTTTGCCGCGACGCTCCTGCCGGGCCTGATCCTGCTCGAGGCACGGCTGCGGCTCGACGGCAAGATCCCCGCGAAACGGGGCGAAGCGAAACGGGCGGCGATCTACGCGACCGGCTACCTGGCGCTGATCCTCTGCGCGGCGCTGCTCCAGCTCCGCGCCGCGAATTCGACCTGGCCCGCACTTCCGGGCAACCTCGCACCGAGCCGGAACACGTACCTGCTGACGACGGTGATCCTGACCGTCGTCGCCGCGCGCACACTCTGGCTGATCCGCCGCGCATATTTCTTGTCGGGACGCAAGAAGGAGCCGATCGTCAGCTACGAGCGGTTCGCCGAGAACGCGCAGCAGTTCTGGACATCGGTCTCCGACCGGCGCGAAGGCGTCGAAGGGCGCTGGTACGGGATCGTCGCCGGCATCTTCATCGCGGTGCTGTTCGGTCTCGCGCTCGTGATGCGCATCCCCGGCCTGCGCGTGGTGCAGGAAGTCCTCACGCCGCTGCTCTTCACGCTGCTGCCGGCTCTGCTCTGGCTCTCGGCCGCGAGGTATTACCGCGACAACGTACCCGGGCGCCCCATGCGGTCCAACCTGGCTCGAGATACGGTCTACTGGACCAAGCACTTCTTCTGGGCGGCCCTGACGGTCGGCATCCCGGTGCTGGGCATCCCGTTCGCGATCGGCGATCCCGGAAGCATCCTCGCCACGGCGGCGGTCTTCCTGCCGATGCTGGCGATCCTGACGATGGCTGACCGCGGCCTCCGGGCGGCACTCGTGACCTGGATCTGCATCGGCATGGCATGCATCATCGCTCTGGTCTCCTATTTCGAGATCGAGAGCCTCTATCCGGTGATGCAGTCGCGCGATCTCGGCGGCAACGTGCCGGCACGCGTGATGGCCTTCAAGCGCGATGACAGCGCGCAGCAGGACATCCTGCGCCTCTCTCGCGGCCTCGAAGAGGCATACACACACACCTGGGAGAACAAGGCGATCGCGCACGAGGGGGGTGCGTGGGGCATGGGCTTCAGCAAGGCACCGACGCGGCGGTCACACGTCGCGCAGGACACCCTGCAGTACGACAGCGTGTTCAGCTTCTTCGTGGCCAGCGAGTACGGGCTCGTCGGCGCGCTCGCACTGATGCTGATTTACGCCGTCCCGATCGCACTCTTCATCATCACCACACGCGGCCAGCTTTCGCTGGCGACCGCGTTCGGCCTCGTGATCTGCACCGCGTTCTTTCTCGAGGCCTGGTTCCACGCCGCGATGAACGTCGGGACTGTGCCGTTTGCCGGACGCAACCTGCCGCTCATGTCGGTGCATTCGGGCTCCGACGTCCTGAAGTGGCTCTGCCTTCTGGTCATCGCGGCCGGCACGCCTTTCTGGAAGAGCGACGCCATCATCTCCCTGCCACGGCGGCGAGTGGTCACCCTCGTAGCGACCGGCGTTCCGCTGCTCCTCGTCGTGCTGATCGCGTACGGCGGCGTCAGCAACCTGCGCGACGCGCGGCTGGCTGAGCATTTCACCTGGGATTCTCTGCTTCAGACCGTATCGGCCCTCACTCGCGAAGGTAAGCTGACCCTCAATCCGCGGAACGAGATCGTGATGGCCTCCGACATCGCGACCGAGGACTCGCTACTGACGCAGCAGGTTCGCGCGTTCAACCAGTTGCCGCTCAACGAGCGGCTCGGTGAGACGTACGCGCCCGATTTCCTTCCGCGGCTCCTCGCGGTGCGCACGCCTGACGGTTACCAGTCCGTGCTTCGGTCGCAGGCCGCGGCGCAGATCGACCGCCCGGCACCCTATCCGCCGCTGTTCCGTCTGGTCGCGGAGCCCGAGACGCTCGATGACCTCGGCTTTCTCGGGATCACCTCCACCCCATTCCGCATCGAGCCCAACCCGGAGTTCAACACGCGCATCAGCTTCCGGCCGCGAGCGGCCGAAGACGACCTGCCACGTATCTTCCTGCCCGGACAGGCGTTCACCTCGTTTCTTCTGCAAGGCGGCTCCTTCGCGATCTCCGTCCCGCAACGCGCGTATCAGCCTCACGAGATGCGCACCGTACACCTCACGCCGACGGCCACCGACCTGACGATGACACTCGACGACAATCCGCGCTCGCCGCGCGGCGATGTATTTCTCCGTCCGCCGGCCGGTCAGCCGCGGCCGTTCGTGCGCTTCACCGTCGAGCAGGGGAAGTTCCTTTTCATCGAGAACAAGACGAACCATGGGCTGCGCGTACGGCGTGGCGCAACGGATGTGCCCCTACCGTCGCGGCGGCGTATCCAGGTGTTCCCTGGAGACCGCGTACACCTCTCGACACCCACGGCGATCGACCCCGGCTTCACCGTCTTCCCGGCCGATCCGGCGCCACTCATCGGGCCGGCATGGGTGATGGGGCGGTGGCGCGTGACCTACGACAGTCACACGCCGCTGCCGTGGACGCCGTATCTCGTCACCGCGCTCGATTTCGAGTGGGATCGCCGCGGGGTGGCCGAGGCGAAGGCGAAGTACCAGATGCTCACGATCGATTCGGCATTGCAGCAGGCAGCGCAGAGCTCGACCACGCTCCATGGCCGCGAGCTGCATCAGCGCCGTCTCAACAGCTACGCCGCGGTAGCGAGCCGCACGCCCGCCAGCGCGGCGATGGCGAGGCTGCAGCGGGTCACACAGAACGCGCATCCGCCGCGCGTCGCGCTGTCCGTGATCTCGATTCCCGACGGCGCGGTGCTGGCCATGGCCGGCTGGCCGCGCGCCGCGACGGGTGACATCGGCGCCCCATGCACGATGCTCGACCACTGGTGCCCGCCTACCGGTTGGCTCGACCGCATGGCACCCTCGGCGGTGAGGACGCGCTTCGGCGGCGACCGCAACTTCGACCGCATCGAGATGGGCTCCAGCACCAAGCCGCTGCTCGCGGCGGCGGCGCTGGCGACACATCCCGGCATCGAGCGGCTCCACGTGACCGGCCCTTCCGAGATCGAGAGCGAATTGTTCGGCATCCGCATCCCGGGGAAGACGGGCTGGGAGGCGCACTTCTCGCCGCGATGGACCAACTTCGAGCGCTTTCTCGGCGAGTCCGACAATCGCTACCAGGTCCGGCTTGGATTCCTGGCGCTCGCCGAGCGTGGCCCGAACGGCGAGCTCGCCACCGAGCCCGCCCGTTCGCCGTCGGTGCGCGAGTCGATGGACGGTGCGAACGAGTGGCGCAGGTATCCGCGCTATCCCACCGACATGGAGTTCTCGTTCCGGAAGTCGGACGAGATGGTACGAATCGACGACACACTGTTCGCGCGGAAGATCAGGTCGATGTACGGCGTGGGCGTCAAGCAGGGCGAGCTCCGCACGGTTCGCTACTCTTTCTGGTCGTTGAATGGAGCGGATGATCTTGCTCCTGGACCGGTGGCGGCGCCGCCTCAGCCAGGCACGCCGCCGACGCGCAGCATCAACCGCGCCTTCGACGTCATCTCACCCGAGGCCGCGAACCTCGGCTTCGACACGATCACGAACCCGAGGCAGTATGTCAGCCTGCTGCTCGGCGGTAACGAGAATCGCTGGGCGAACGTCGATTTCGCCGGCGGCTTCGGCACCGCGGTGACGGGTCATCCGGTGATGCCGCACATCCTGAGCAGCAAGACCGCCCCCGTCGCGGGACCGAATCGCGAGCACTTCCCGCGGATCGCCGCGAAGCTGCGGCCCGGCCTCGCCGCAGTCATCAACAGCGGAACCGCGGCATTCGCGCGCGGCAATCTGCTGCCGCCGGCTCTGGCGTCGATTCCGGGGATTCGCATTTACGGAAAGACCGGTACGCTCGCCGTATCGGGCGACGGCACGACCACCTCGCGGCTCGTCATCGCCATCGTGCGCTGGACCGACGAGACAAACGGCGTCGTGAAGAAGGGTGTGGTTCTCTCGTTCGTCGGCGAGAAAGCGCAGATGGGGGACGCCACGCGCTGGCTCGGGGAATACGTGCGCGACAACCAGGCCGTCCTGGCGAGGTATCTGCGATGAACAGGCGCGAGCGCGGTGCGACGTGCGGAGAAGTGCTGTTCACGCTGCTCGTCTTCGCCGCGGTGGTGTTCGTGATCTGGCTCGCGCTGCGGGGGAAAAAGGAGCCGCCGGTCGCGGCGACGACGTCCCGCTACCGCTGCCTCACCGCTGAGGGCGGCCTCATCCCGCTCAAGGCGCTGGTCATGCCGCGGAAGGGCGCCACGCTCCGCGAGTCGCCGGACGCAACGAGTCCGGTCGTCGCGACGGCACCGATGTTCAGTACCTGGTTCGCCGCCGAGCGCAAGGATGGCTATCTCGCCCTCGCTCGCGACCCGACCAGCGGCAAAGCCGTCGGCTGGATTCCGGAACAGCGCGTACTGCTCTGGGCGACCAAGGAAGCGCTTCAGCCGAAGTACGACAACCCGTCGCGGCGCCGTTTCGATCTCTGGAAGAAGCGCGAAGACGTCGGCATCAGCGGCCGCCCCGGCTACGACGAGAACGCGGACTCCGACGGCGATCCCTGCCCCGTGCTCGAGAGCCACGACGGCCACTACAAGGTCGCGATGATCTGGCAGAAGCAGGACTTCTCCGACGTGGCCGTCGGGACGGCCTGGACCGAGAAGCTCCGCGTCCCGGACGACGTTCGGTTCTTCTATCTCACCACCCGTCCCGAGCTGAAGGCGGACATCGAGAGCTTCGCCGAATCGCTGGTCGAGCTGCGCGGAGGCAGCAACTCGGATCATCCGGTCCTGCAGATCCTGAAGGGCAACGTGAACGTGCGCGTGGGGCGGCACGTCACGAATGAGGGCGACGACGTCGGCGCGGTGCGGCGCATCCTGCGCAAGCTTCGCGGCCCGTCGCGGATCGCCGACCGCCAGCCCGCCGAGATCCGGCGGGATGCCGAGCGCATGCAGCAGAGGCTACGGAGGCTGCGCACGTTTTACGAGGAGCCGAGGAATTGGGACGAGCGAGGCTTCGGGTGGCTGCCCAGCGAATATCTGCCGGGGAACTGATGAAGAGCGTCTACCGGCTGCAGGACGTCGTGTTGCGCTACCGCGCCCGCAACGACGACAAAGGCGCCGTCACCTCCGCGCTGCAGGACGTCACGCTCGACGTTCATCGCGGCGAGCTGCTGGCCATCGTCGGCCACTCCGGCTCCGGCAAGTCTTCCCTGCTGCAGGTCATGGCCGGCCTCACCTCCCCCGACGACGGCTCGGTGATGTTCTACCCTCCCGAAGGGGAGCCGCTGCCGCTGCACGAGCTCAGCGAAGACGAGCGCGCCGTCACGCGGCGCATGCACATCGGGTTCATCTACCAGTCCTTCAATCTCGTCGACACCATGACCGCCGCGGAGAACGTCGCGCTCCCGCTGCTGTTCGGCGGCGTGCCGCTGCGCGATCGCGACGCCAGAGCCAGAGACATGCTCGGGCAGCTCGGCCTCGGCGAGAAGCACTCCCGCTATCCGTACGAGCTTTCGGGCGGCGAGCAGCAGCGGGTCGCGATCGCGCGCGCCCTGGTCGCGAATGCGTCGGTCATCCTGGCGGACGAGCCGACCGGAAGCCTCGACAGCAAGTCCGCCAACGCCGTGATCGACACCATCCGCCGGCAGCACGCCGAGCTTGGAACGACCACTGTGCTCGTGACGCACGATCCGGCGATCGCCGATCGCACCCAGAGACGCATCGAGCTGCGAGATGGCAGCATCGTCAGCGGAGGCTCGCACAAGTGAGGCTCTCGGACGTGCTCCGCGCCGCCTTCGCGCACATCCGGCGCACGCCGGTGTTCTTCTACGCGAACCTGATTGCCATCACCGTCGGCATCCTGCTGGTGGTGGTGATGCTCTCCATGGCCGTCGGCCTGTCGCGTTACGTCGACGCCACCCTCAAGAGCGAGGCGTCGGTCGAGATGATCGAGGTGACCTTCGACGCACGCACGCCGGGAGCGAAGCCGCTGACGCTCGCGACGCTGCGCGAGCTCGGGAAACTCCCCGGCTGCCGGCTAATCACCCCGGTCGTCGACAGCGTGTTCGCCGACCTGCGTCTGGACAAGGGGCCGGAGACGTTCATCTCCCTCGCCAGCACGGTCGCGCCCAACGACCCCGAGGTCACGCGCAATCCACTGCTCGCCGGGTCGTACGAGAACCTGGGCGGCGATCAGTCGCTGATGGTGCCGGAAGAGACGGCTCGCGAGCTCGGCTTCTCTCCCGCGCAGGGCGCGATCGGCCGCGTGGTCACGCTGCACATCACCCGCTCCGGCGAGCGAGGGATCGAGTCGCTGCTCATGCCGATGAAGATCGCAGTGGTCGCGCGGAAGACGCGCCATGCGCGCGTCTACGCGCCGCTGCGCTTCATGCGCCGTGTGGCGCGGTGGCAGAGCGATCCGCGGCTCACCGCGCGCGGCGCCATGACCGCACCGGCGGACGACCCGGCATTCGCATACACGGCGGCGCTCTTTTACGCGAACCGCGCGGAGGACGTGCCGGCACTGCGCGCGGCCGTCGAGAAACGGGGCTATCGCACCGCGTCCATCCTCGATTCCGTGGAGCGGTACCGGCAGATCATGCTCGTGGCCGGGGTCGTCCTCACCTCCCTCGGCCTGATCGCGCTCTTCACCGGCTCGATCAGCATCTTCAACACCGCCTACGCGGCCGTGATGCGGCGCATGCGCGAGTTCGCCATCTACAAGACCTACGGCGCGACGAAGAAGGCCATCCTCTCCCTCGTGCTGGCGGAGGCGATCATCACCGCCATCGCCGCCGGGATCCTGGGCTTTGCCGGCGGGTCCGCGATCTGCCTGCTCCTGCAGCGCGCGGTCAGCGCCGAGGTCGAGGCCATTCTCTTTCCGGTCGAATGGTGGCTCCTCGGCGTGGCGATCCTGACGGCGTCGCTGGCCACGATCGCCGCCAGCGCCATCCCGGCTCGCAACGCAGCCGAGCTCAGTGCAACGGAGGCAATGCGGGCTGCATGAAGAGAATCGTCTATGTCGCGCTCGCGCTGGCAGCCGCGGCGATCGTCTACTTCGCAAACGATGCCATCAGCGGTTTCCTGCGAACGCGCTCCGTTGCCGGCGCCGGCGCACTGTTCCTCCTCCTGCCGCTGGCAGCATTCCTGACGCGGCCGGTCGTCGTGCTCGCCCAGCGCAACCAGCAGCAGCGCGCCATCGGCGTCGTCTACGCCTTGCGTACTCGCAAGATCGGTTTCATCGCGCGGTCCTTCGGACTGTGGCTGGCTTCCACCCTCGCCATCGTGGTCCTGGTCGCGCTGCTTTACCGCGAAGGTCAGATCGCCGGCGCGGCCGCGGTCTCGAACTGGTGGTACGTGGTCAACCTGCTCTCGCTGCTCGCGCATCTCGCACCGGGACGCTTCCAGCTCGCGGCGGGACAGCCCGTGACCGTGCTCGTCCTCGGCGCGCCCGACGCCGGCAAGTCGACGTTCATCGGCGTGCTGCCGCTCGACAAGACGAACGCCGAGTGGCAATTCAACGCCATGCCCAGCACGGCACGCCTGACGGCGCAGCTCCATGCCCGCGCGCGCGGCGCCGACGAGATCCAGCCGCTCGGGGAGGTGCCGCGGTCGACGCTGGTCGGCCATCGGCCCTGGGCGCCGTATGCCGGCGTCCGGCCGATCCCGGTCGACTTCGTCGAGCTGCGCCACTTCGAGTCCGCGCGCCTTCCCCGCAAGCGTGCCGCCATCGCCATCTGTGTTCCGGCAGCAGGCGGCGAAGAGGCGATCCGCCACGAGCTGCAGCGGCATCTGCAGGCGCTGCGCAGCGCGGGCCTGGCGGGAGACGGCGGAAAAGTACGGCTCCCCGTGGCCGTGCTGCTGTCGAAAGCGGACCTCTCGGCGCTGACGCCGGGACGCGCGACGAACGCCCTCCCAAAACGAACGAGCGAATTGCTCGATCAGAACTGCCGCACGTGGGAGGCGTTCGCCGTGACCGACCGCTCAGGCGCGCCCGGCGACCGCGGCACGCAGGGATTCACCCCCCAGGGGTATAGCGAAGCGGCGCTCTGGCTCGTGACCAGCGCTGCATGAGAAGGAGACGCTCATGATCTCGATGATGGGTGCAGCCCGTTCGGGCAAGACCTCGCTGCTCGTCGCGCTGTTCACCGAGTTTCAGAATCGACAGGTCCTCAGGCGCGAGGGGTGGTCGATGGTGGCCAACAACGCGAGGGCGCAGGAGCTGGTTCTCAAAGGGTATCAGCGCTTCCGCGACAAGCAGTTCCCGGAATCGAACCCGCTGCAATACAGCTCCGCGCTCGAACCGATGCGTTACGCGCTGAACCGCCCGGTGAATGGCATCTGGAAGCAGATGAAGATCGGCGGTGCGCGCGTGGAGACGATCGAGCTCGATCTCCTCGACCCCTCCGGCGAGTACTTTACCTTTCCGGAGAAACTGATGCTCGACAACGAGGAGGCGAACAGCTTCCGCAAGTCGCTGATCGCCAGCACGGGGCTGATCTGCATCATCGATCCCGATCGCGCGGACGACAGTGACTACTTCGAGCTGCTGTTCAAGAATTTCACCCAGCTTTCGTCGCTGCTCAACCCTGACAGCGGCGGACCGCTCGACATCCCGGTGGCAATCTGCGTCGCCAAGGCCGACGCGCACCTCGCGGCGTTCGACGCGCCCGAGAAGTTCCTCCTCGATACGATGGGCGTGCCGGCGTTCTCGACCATCCTGACGTATTGCCCGATGCGCGAATTCTTCGCGTTCTCCGCGGTGGGACGCGACAACGTCGAACGGACGGACACCGGTGAATACAAGCTGAAGGGTTATCCGAAACCCGAAGGCGTCGTCGAACCATTCGACTGGCTGATCGACAATGAGCCATGATCGGTGCCATGACCGGTGAAAGGATCACGTTCGGCGTGCCGGTACGGTCGAACGGGTGGCAGGTCCTTGCCAGCAGCATCGTCCTGTCCGAGCAGGAGATGTCGGTGCTCGTCGGCCAGACCGACGCCGGGCGCCACGACGAACGAACCACCTCCGAGGCATTCGGCTACTTCGGCGAGTTCAAGGCGTGGGCGGTGTTCGCGCACTTCTATCGAAGCGAAGGGACGATGTCGACCGGCCAGCATTTCGTGCAGCGCGACATCTGCCTGGCCGACCTCACGGACTTCGAAGCTGCCCGCTGCGATGCGCAGCCCTTCCTCCAGCAGCTTCCCGAAAAGGTCTTCTACGACAAGGCGGAAGGAGCAACGGGACCGCCCTGGGAGTATTCGGAAGGACCGCTCACGCGACCGGAGCCGGCGTCACCGCTTTCTCCGGAAGTGCTGCTGCTCCTGCTGAAGTGCTTTCTTTACTCGGCGAAGACCATCCTGATCTGGCCGAACGTGCGGCCGGAAGACATCACGTCGATCCTCCGCTACCTGCCGCCGGTGCTGCGCAGAGGGATTCGTTTCGTCACCCATGGCGCGGACGTGACGAAGAACATCGCCGTCCAGTGCTTTCCTGCATTCAAGGTCGATCCGGCGGCGTCGATCGTCGAGATGCCGCGCGGCCGCGTGCTTCAGGAAAAGCTCAACGAGCCCGGCGACCTGCCGGTCCGCTTCGTCGAAGCCGCACAGGCAGGCCGCCTCGTGGAGTTGCACGATTTCATCGACAACTGGATCCGGGCGCGCTCGATCCCTGCGGACATCCTGGTCCGCTCCCTCGCCACCGCCACCCAGGAATACGCCGCGTACCGGGCCATGCTCGCCACGCTCGAGAAACCGCATGAGCGCTGGCCCACGGCAACGCGATACCTGCAGATGATCGCCGGCCGCGCCGACGCCGCGGAGAAGCGGCGCGGCGTCCTCGCGCAACTCGTCCGCAACGTGAGCGAGGAGGAGGGCGATGCGTTCAAGGATTTCTTCAGGAAGGAGCCGGCGGGGAAAGACGACATGCCTTCCCTGGTCGCGGCGATGGCAGAGCGTCTCGCCGGCCAGCCGTCATCCGCGCTCATTCGCCTGTACACCGCTACCTTCAAAGCAACCACCAGAGCAGGCGACCTGATCGTGGCCACGGTTCGCGCGATACCGGCCGACCGCCGTCGGATCGAAGATCTGCAGGCGCTGGAGAAAGCGTTCGGTGTCGAGGACGAGCTCCCGCCTGACGCGATCGCGTCGGTGCTTTCGGATTGGACCTTCCGTTCCACACCCGCCTGGAAGGACGCCAACCGCGTGCTCCGCTACATGGCGAAAAGCCCCACGGGCGTGGCCCAGGCGAACGGCGAGTTGACCCGGCAACTGCAGGACGACCGGACCGCCGCGATCGCGCTGGCGCTCCTGCGCCTGGAGCGGCAGCACTCGGCCGGCGGCGAACAGGAGCTCCTCGCCACGGCGAGCGCACATCCGCAGGAAACGCTCACCGCGGCGCTGGACGGACCGGCGCAGGGCTGGAAGCCGAACTTCCTCATCGACCTCCTCGCGCGAGCGATCAAGGCTGCTCCGAGCTCAGGCCCGCGCGAAAAGATCGCGGACCTTTTTGTTCTCTACTTCCGGCGTGTCGACGACGCTGCACTCCTCGATTCGGAGCACGTTCGTTACGCGACACAGTGGGCCGGGAACACGGACGGTCGCAAACGGCAGGTCACGGATGCCCAGGCTCACCATGAGCTGCCGGCGGCGGAGCAGGCGTTCCGCGAGCGGCTCGTGCGCCTGGCCGCGGACGCCGTCGAAGCGTGGAACCCACAGGCCCTCCTTCAGACGCTCGGCTCGAATGAACGATGGTCGTGGTACCTCGCGGCCGCGCTGCACGATGATGCCGGTTTCAATCTCCTGGAGCTCACGGACATCCTGAAAGAGAAGCCGGAAGCGCTTCCGCTCCTGCGCATGCTCGCGTCCGTCATTCTGGTTACAGAAAAACCTCGCACCGACGCGGCCGAGGTGCTGTCACGCTGCGTCGAGGCGATCTCGAAAGCAACGTTGCCGGCGGCGTGGGGCCTGCGCGGACAGCTCCAGACGCACTGGACCCCGAGCGGCCACCGTGAATACGAGCGCATGCTCACCCTCGTCGAGGCGCTCACTGCCAGTGGAGGCATCGACGAGGTCCGCCAACGGGGCCTTCGGGGACTCGCCGACGACGAACCCGTGAAGGCCGCCACAGCGCGCCTCAACGCCTTGATCAACGAGTTGCGCAGGTTCGCCAACGGTCCCGAGCTCGCCTTGCTGAAAAATCGTGCAGGCGAGTTGGATTTGCGAGAGTTCAAAAGCGCCGCCGTGGCGTTCCAGAAGACGTTGGACGACAAAGAGCTGCTCGAACAGTTGAAGGCGATCCTGGGCAAGGACCGGCGAGGATTGTGGTGGTGATGGGGCGCGCGCGGACTCTCCTCACCGCGCTGCTCCTGGCAGCGTGCACGACGCCGGCGCCTCCTCCGCCAGCCCCGGCACCGCCCCCGGAGCCGGTCCGCTGGGAGCTGGTCGACGTTGCCGCGGATCACTCCGAATGGCTCGATCTGCCTGCATACGTCGAAGGCGAGATCGGCGGTGCCACCGGCATGCGCTTCAGGTGGTATCGCTTCCAGACGCTGAAACCCGGCACTCTGGAATTCACCATGGTCTTGAAGCGCGGCGAGCTCGCCGGTTTCGAGGTCTTCGACAGCAGCGTCGTCGATCGCAAGCACGACATCACCATGTTCGGCTCGAGGGTGGTCCTCGATGAGCCGCAGGACATGGTGCTGCCGGCCCCGCCGCGGCTCTATTACGTGAAGGTCTACTGCGAGCAGGGCGCCGACCTGACCAGGTACACGCTGTACGCTGCGTTCACGCTCGATCCACCCGCTCCACCCGAGAAAAAGCCGGTACGGCAGTCATCCACTCCGCAGAAGGACCCGAAGAAGACACCGGCCCCGCCGCCAACCCCGGGCGATTCGAAAACAAAGCCGGTTCCGGCGCCTCCACCGACGCCCGCCCCAGTGCCGGTGCCAGTCCCGCTCGTCGAGCCGCCCGCGTCCACCGCTACCACGCTGGAAAAAGGGAGTGTCGTTGCAGATCTCGGCGGAGACAGCGGAACGCGGTGGGTGTGGTACCGCGTGCCTCTCACCGCCACGTCGAACGTGCGCGTGACGGCAACCGTCGACGGCGCCCCGGTACAGGTCAGCCTGCGCGACGCCTCGCAGGCGGCGCTCAAGCAGCTCTCGCTCCGACGTACCGGTGCAATGGATGCGAACGTCACCGGCGACGCCGCCTACATCCGCGTCGGCCCCGCCACCGGTGACGCCGCCTCGCGGGTGACCGTCACCGTGCAGGTGAAGAAGAGCGACCCGAAAGCGACGCACACCGAGCGGCCCGAACACGAGTGACAGCGGCGCTATTGAGAGTGCTAATGAGAGTGGCGCCATTCGGGGCGTCTTCGGCGCGCAACAAAAAAGCCGCCTCGCGGCGGCTGGTGAGCGAAGCGAATTTGGCGGGGCCGACGGGGCTCGAACCCGCGACCTCCGGCGTGACAGGCCGGCGTTCTAACCAACTGAACTACGACCCCGCGGTCGTGTGCGCCTTGCGGCGCGAGGAACCTTGTTAACTCGGCTCGGGGGGACTGCATTCCCGAGGAGGCGCGCATCGTAAACGGCGACCTCGGAGGTGTCAAGCATCGCTTTTGCAGATCGGCCTCGGCGCTTCAGCAGAGAGAGATTCGGCGATCGCGGGGGTCGGGGCAGACATGGTCAAGAGGGTCCGAGTGGGGTTGCTCATCGGCGGCTTTTTGTTGTCGGCAGTGGGGGCGGGGGCGATGCCCGTGGATCTCATGGGGGCGGTACAGCGGGCGCGTCATGCGATCCG
>DASVNI010000587.1:0-7422 GCA_036383935.1 Gemmatimonadaceae bacterium
GTCGCGCGACGGCGAGCGTCGTGGCGCCCGTTCCGCAGCCGACGTCGAGCACGCGGTGGGGAGCGCCGGCGACGATGGCGTCGACCAGCAGATCCTCGAGCAGCTTGAACATCTGATCGATCGTCGCCTGCGCGTCGACCCAGGCACATCCCGCGGTGCGGTTCCACAGCGCCGCCTGATCGTCACCGCCCTGCTGTGCGACGTCCACGATGACCTCCTATCGGATACGATTCAGTAGTGGACACCGCAGTGTCCCGTTCAAGTCGACTCGTGGTCGTTGGCGTCGGCTGCGTCCGGCGGCGGCAGGAGCGCAGCAGGATCGAGACCGTAGTAGCGGCGGAGCGTGGCGTACATCGCCGCGGACTGCTCGCGCAGCTCGTGTGGTCTCGTGAAGAACGTCTCCGTAGCGACCGCGAAGAACTCCGCCGGGTTCGTCGCGCCATACTCGTCGAGGACGCCTCCCTCCGGATCGGCGCGCAGCCGCTCGTACTCGGGGGCGAGAACGCGCACCCAGGCGGAGAAGTCGCTCAGCCGATCGAGCTGCGGGACACCATCGGCCACTCCGTCCTCGGTGTCGAGCTGGTGCGCGAACTCGTGCAGGATGACGTTGTCGCCCTCTTCCGGGCGACTCACGTCGGCGCGCGCGGCGTCCCACGCGATCACGACGACCCCTCGGCGCCACGACTCACCGAGCCGCGCCTCGCTGCGCTCCTCGACGATCCCGCCGTTGTGCTCCTCTACGGGCGCGAGGTAGGCGGTCGGGTAGACGAGAATCGCCACGACGTTCGGGTAGTAGCGCGGGTTCTCCGTGCCGAGCAGCAGCAGCGCGGCGTGCGCGGCGATCGTCACGCGGATCTCGTCGGTCAGCGCGAGCCCGTCGCAGCCCTCGAACTTCTTCTCGCCAAGGATCACCTGGGCGTGACCTTCGAGCTCGCGTCGCTGTACCGGCGACAGCTTCGTGTAGAGCGGGACGTTCCGTGCGAGGATCTTCCGCCACGCATCCGGAAAGGGGAGCGCGCGGAGGCGCGACCACCGGCGACGCTCGAGTGCGCTCAGCGGATCCGGGAGGCGGCGCAACACCTCCAGCCAGCGCAACAGCCAGGGCGTGCGTGGCTCCTCGTGGGAGTCGCTGCCTTCGCGCTCCGCCCAGAATCGGTTCGCGGCGATGGCGATGACGGCCATCATCACCATGCCCACTATCAGCGCGAGACCTGGCGACATTGGAGCTCAGTCGCCGGGCCAACGCTCCGACGGCGTCCGCGCGGTTCGCAGGTACGACTCCATCCGCTCGACGACGGCCGCATTCTCCGCCGCGACGTCGTGCGCCTCGCGCGGGTCCGCCTCGAGATCGTACAGCTCGAGCGGCTTCCCCGCGCCGAGCCGGACCGCCTTCCACTTGCCCATCCGTGCGGCCTGCTGGAACCCGCGCTCGTGGAACTCCCAGTAGAAGGTGTCGTGCGGCGGCTGCGACTCGCCACGCAGCGCGCGAGTCATCGACTTCCCATCCAACCCGTCGGGCGTCTTCGCGCCGGCCAGATCGGCGAGCGTCGGGAGGATGTCCCAGTGCGCCCATGGGAAGTCGCTGACGCGCCCCGCCGGGATCGTGCCCACCCAGCGCGCGATCATCGGTACGCGAATGCCGCCCTCGTAGAGATCGCGCTTGATGCCGCGCAGACCACCGTTGCTCTTGAAGAAGACGGGGTCGCCGCCCCCCTCCTGATGCGGACCGTTGTCGCTGATGAACAGGATCAGCGTGTTCCGGTCGAGACCGCGCGCGTGAAGGTCCGCGACGATGCGGCCGATGTCGCGATCCATTCGCGTGATCATCGCCGCGAACGCCGCGTGCGGCGTGGGCTGCGAGCGATAGCCGAGCGACGCGCCGTCCGGCAACGCACCCGTCTTCCGCGCGTCGGCCGTCGCGTTCACGTAGGGCTTCTCGGGAAACTTCCCACGGTACTCGGCGAGCGACGACTCCGGCACGCGCAGCTCGGCGTGGGGCACCGTGTAGTTCAGGTACAGGAAGAAGGGCCGATCATCCTTGCGATCGATGAAGCCGAGCGCCTCGCGCGTGAAGAGATCGTTGACGTAGTTGCTGTCGACGTCGACTTCGACGCGCTTGCCGTCGCGCCAGAGATGATCGGTGTACTGCCGGTGCGCGTGGCGATGATCGAGGAAGCCGAACGAGTAGTCGAACCCCTGCTTGTTCGGTTCACCCGTCGTTCCGGGAATGCCGAGTCCCCACTTGCCGACGACGGCGGTGCGATAGCCCGCCGTCCTGAGCACCTCGGCGATCGTCACGTCCTCGGGGCGGAGCGCGATCTCTCCGTTGCCACGGATCGACGCGTGGCCCGTGTGCAGCCCCGTCATCAGCGCGGTGCGCGATGGTGCGCACACCGTGCTGCCGGCGTAGTACTGCGTGAACCGGATCCCTTCGCGGGCCAGCTGATCGAGTGAGGGCGTTTGAAAGTTGGTCTGTCCGTACGAGCTCAAGTCGCCGTAGCCCAGGTCGTCGGCCTGGATGATCACGACGTTCGGCGCGGTGCTGCGTTGCTGTGCGTCGACGCGGTCGCTCCGGACGGTGGCCAGAAGCAAGCCCGCCAACAGCGCATGCTGGATTCGATTCATTCGATCAAGCTACGCGCCCGACCTCTCGCGTGCAGCATCCGGCGGCCGCATACTCACGCACGAATGATTGCTCCTCCCTACGGCGCTTCGCACCTTCGGTCGGAGTCCTCGCGCTCGAGATGATCATGCGAAAACTCACGTCGGTTCTTGTGCTCCTCGTCGCCCTGACGGCGGAGCTGACGGCCCAATCCGCTCCGGTGACGGTGCCCAGGCTTGGCCTGCGCGACATCTTCGAGCTGGAATGGGCCGCCGAGCCCCAGATCGCTCCCGACGGACGCCGCATCGTCTTCGAGCGCGGCGGCTACGACGTGATGAAGGACGCCGCGCGCTCCACGCTCTGGATCGTCAACACTGACGGCACGGAGCTCCGCCCCCTCGTCGACCCAACGCGGGAGGCGAGCTCGCCGCGTTGGTCGCCGGACGGATCGCGCGTGCTCTTCGTCTCGAGCGTCGGTGACAAGTCCGACCTGTTCGTCCGCTGGATGGACACGGGACAGGAAGCGAAGCTCACGCACCTGGAAGAGTCTCCGCGGGGACTGGCCTGGTCGCCCGACGGACAGTGGATCGCCTTCACCATGTTCGTCCCCGACGATCGAAAGCCGTTCGTCCAGCTTCCCGCCAAGCCGGACGGCGCCGACTGGGGCCCCGAGGTCAAGTTCATCGACCAGCTGCAGTATCGGTACGACGGCCGAGGGTACCTCCGCGCTGGACATCGGCACGTGTTCGTGGTGCCGGCGAGCGGTGGGACATCGCGCCAGCTCACCGACGGCCCGTGGGACGACGGTGAGCCGCGGTGGGCCCCCGACGGCGCGTCGCTGCTCTTCTCCGCGAAGCGTATCGCCGACGCCGACTACGAGCCACTCGGCAGCGAGGTCTATGAGGTGCAGGCAAGTGGTGGGGCAGTCAAGGCGCTGACGACGCGGAAGGGGCCCGACGAGGAGCCCGTCGTCTCACCCGACGGAACGCTCATCGCCTACACCGGGTTCGACGACCGGCAGCAGGGCTATCAGGTGACGCGGCTCTATGTGATGAACCGCGACGGCTCCGGCTCGCGCGTCGTGTCGGCGAAGCTCGACCGCGACGTCGGCGGCATCACCTGGGCGCGCGACGGACGGTCGATCTACTTCCAGTACGACGATCAGGGCGACACGAAGATCGGCGTGACGGATCTGGCGGGGAACGTGAGGACGCTCGCCGGCGGCGTGGGCGGCCTGGATCTCGGCCGGCCGTACGGGGTCGGATCGTTCTCCGTCGCGCGTGATGGGCGCTTCGCTTTCACGCAGACCGCGCCGGACCATCCGGCGGATGTGGCCGTGGGTGGACCGGCGCAGCCGGTGCGCCGGCTGACGCACCTCAACGACGACCTCTTCGCGGGCAAGCAACTCGCGAGCGTCGAGGAGATCTGGTTCGAGTCATCGTTCGACAAGCGGCGCGTGCAGGGATGGATCGCCAGGCCGCCGGGCTTCGACCCGACACGGAAGTATCCCTTGCTGCTCGAGATTCACGGCGGTCCGTTCGCCAACTACGGCCCGCGCTTCACGACGGAGATTCAGCTGTACGCAGCGGCCGGCTACGTGGTGTTGTACACCAACCCGCGCGGCTCGACGAGCTATGGCGAAGAGTTCGGCAATCTGATCCACCACGACTACCCGAACCACGACTACGAGGACCTCATGTCGGGGGTGGACGCGGTGATCGCGAAGGGGTTCATCGACCCGCAGCAGCTCAACGTCACCGGCGGCAGCGGCGGCGGCGTGCTCACCGCGTGGATCGTCGGTCACACGAAGCGCTTCCGCGCCGCTGTGGTGCAGAAGCCGGTGATCAACTGGTCCAGCTTCGTGCTGACGTCGGACGAGGACGCACTGTACACGCGCTACTGGTTCCCCGGCTTCCCGTGGGACAACGCCGAGCAGTACGCGAAGCGCTCGCCGATCACCTACGTGGGTAACGTGACCACGCCGACGATGCTCGTGACTGGAGAGGTGGACTACCGTACGCCGAGCTCCGAGGCAGAGCAGTTCTACGAAGCGCTCAGGCTCCGCAAGATCCCGACGGCGATGGTCCGCTTCCCCGACGCCCCGCACGACATCTCGGCGAAGCCGAGCAACATGATGGCGAAGGTGGCGTACATCGTCGGCTGGCTCGACAAGTACCGAAACGATCCCGGGCGCGCGGTACCCTAGAGTCCGCCCGCCCGGGATCCCTGCCGCTCTAGTTCTTCGTCAGCGCGAGTCCCTTCACCACCGCTTCGGTGTTGTGCCCGAAGCGGATGCCATACACGCCGTCCGTGCTCGTCAGCTTGTTCGCGCCAACGACGGCCGACTTGTCGTAGCTCCCGACCACCGTGCCGTTGATCGCGCACTCGACCTTGTCGCCCTTCACCGAGAGGGCGATCTCCTGCGTGACCGGCTGCCCTACGGCAGCCGCTTTATGGATCGCCGCGTTCGGCTCGCCGCGTCCATTGAGACGGAAGGTCGAGTCGCCGTTGAAGCCGCGCACGATGAACCGGCCGTCGCCGTACGCCGTGCAGTACAGGTACGACTGCTTGTCCGTGCCCATGTCGTTGCCGCCGATGAACACGCCGTACGGATGCGGATGGTTGTTCAGCCCCATGAACTTGTCTTCCGTGAACGTCGCCTTCACGGTGTAGTTCCCCTTCGCGACGTTCGACGGCATCCAGTACGCCACCGCGGGACCGGTCGTGACGTGCAGGTCCTTGCCGGCCATCTCGAGCTTCGCGCCCTCGAGCTTTCCGCCATTCTTCGCTTCGCCGGGGTCGATCTTCCCCAGCCAGCCGGCGGCCTTGATGCCGCCGTCCGCCACCTCGCGCGATACGTCCTGCGCCGACGCGATGCTCGACGCGACCAGCAGTCCCGCAAACGCCAATTTGTAGTACCGCATGCAACACCTCGTGGAAAAGTGGGCTAGAACATCCCCTTCGGCGTCTCGCCCTTCAGAAAGGGCTCGATGAACGCCACCAATAGATCCGGCTGCGAGATGACTGAAGTGTGCGACGTCGCCGGCAGCACGGCGAGTCGCGACGCGGGCAGTGGCTTCCCCATGTCCCCCATCTCGCCGCCGCCGAGGATCCGGAAGAGCGAGACCGTATGCTCCAGCGTCGCGACGTCGGCGTCGCCGGAGATGATCAGCACCGGAAGCTTCAGCTTTCTGACGTCGGCCTCCCACGCCATCGGCTCCTTCTCGAGCTGGATGAGCTTACGCGCCAGCTCGGGAAATCCGTTGGGATTCGCCGCGAGCTTCTTGTACTCGGTGGGCAGCGGGGTGTTGGCGAGCATCTCCGGCGTCATCGTCGGGATCATCGCCGTGAACGCCGGCTGCCATCCCTTCGCGTCGTACGAGACCGAGGCCGCGACGAGCTTGTTCACCTTGTCGGGATGGCGGATGGCGAGCTGCAGGGCGGCGGCGGAGCCCATCGAGTACCCGAACACGTCGGCCTTCGCGAGCCCCACCGCATCCATGAACGCCGCGACGTCGTCGGCGAGGTTCGGATAGGTGATCGGACGGTCGATGTCCGTGGTGCGGCCATGTCCCTGCAGCTCGAGCGCGTAGACCTTGTGCGTCTTCGCGAGCTTCGGGATGATCGCGCCCATCGACGGGATGTTCATGTAGGCGCCGTGCAGCACGATCAGCGGATCGCCGGCTCCGGAGACCTCGTAGTACATCTGCATGCCGTTCACCTTGACGCGATTCCCCACGGCCTGGGCCTCAGCGATGGTGGCGGCGGTGAGCAGCAGGGATGCGACGAGCAGCGAGGTGCGGGGCATGATTCGTCTCCTTTCTCGATTGTCCGGTGGGTAGTCGATTGCGTTCGAGAAGTTGGACTGCCCCAGCCGGCCAAACTCATCGGTCAGCCCGACTGCTCGGGGTCAGAGCCCGTGGGCTCTGACCCCAACCGCCCCGTGGGTTCAGACCCCGGGTGGAACGAAGGATCTCGCTCTAGACGCCCCCCGACCGGACGTTCTTGTTGAAGAAGGCGACCGTGCGCTGCCAGGCCAGCTTCGCCGCCGCCGCATCGTAGCGCGGCGTCGTGTCGTTGTGGAAGCCGTGCTGCGTCCCCGGATACTGGAAGCGCTCGTACTGGACGTTCGCCGCCTTGAGCGCCTGCTCGTACGCCGGCCAGCTCGCGTTGATGCGCTCGTCCACCTCGGCCGACTGAATGAGCAGCGGCGCCTTGATCTTCGGGACGTCCTCGAGGTTCGGGGCCGAGCCATAGAAGGCGACGCCGGCGGCGAGATCGGGCAGCTGTGTGGCGAGGTAGTTCACCATGCCGCCGCCGTAGCAGAAGCCCACCGCGCCGACCTCGCCGGTGGTCTCCGGACGTCCCTTGAGGAAGCCGTATGCGGCGACGAAGTCCTGGCGCGTCTTGGCCTGATCGAGCTTGGGGAACAGCTCACGCGCCTTGTCCTCGTCGCCTGGGTACCCGCCGAGCGGGAAGAGCGCGTCGGGGGCGAAGGCGACGAAGTTCTCGACGGCGAAGCGGCGTGCGACGTCCTCGATGTGCGGGTTGAGCCCGCGGTTCTCGTGGATGACGAGGATCGCCGGGAGCTTCCCGGTCGCCTTGTCCGGCCGCGCGAGATACCCGCGCATCTTCCCATAGCCGTTCGGCGAGTCGTACTCGACGTACTCCGCGGCGAGGCGTGCGTCGTCCTTCGCGACGACCGTCCGCTCGACGAACTTCGGGCTGAGCTGGTCGAGGAGCATCGCGGCAGTCATGCCCCCCACGGCGAAGCGGGACGCCTGGTCGAGGAAGCTGCGACGATCGATGACGCCGTGGAC
>DASVNI010000588.1:0-4887 GCA_036383935.1 Gemmatimonadaceae bacterium
CGTCGCCTCTTCCGGTGGTCAGCTCGTCGACCAGCCGAATGGCACGCAGTCGGGCACGTATACCTACAACGCGTCGACCAAGGCCGTGTCGCTCCTCAGCCAGGATCTGCTCACGAGCTTCACCGGCTCCGTGTCCGCCGATCTCTCCACGCTGACCGTCACGCAAAGCACCGACATCTACGTCTTCAAGAAGTAGGCTCACTGCCGCTCGAGCGCGGCGAGTGACGTGGCCCAGGTGCGCTGCTGCGGCTCGAGCCGCAGCCCCTCGACGAGGAGTCGGCGCGCACCGCTCGTGTCGCCGCGGGCACGCATGATGGTGTAGAGCCGCGTTCGCGCGCGCGCCGCGCGCGGGTTTTCCTGCACCGCCGTCGTCAACCAACGCTCGGCCGCGCTGGAGTCACGCATGCGAAGCGCGACGGCAGCGGCATCGGTGAGGAGCTCCGCGTCGCCCGAGAACAGCTCGATCGCGCGCGCGAAGTGCGGCAGTGCGCCGCGATCGTCGCCCGCGTCACGTACCGCGTACGCGAGCAGCTCGTGGCCGCGATAGTTGTCAGCGCGGCGTTCGACCATCGCGGCGATCACGCTCGGTGTATCGCGCCACACACGCACCTCGCGTGCGTCCACTACCACGCTGGCGGCGCACACCACCGCCACAGCCGCCGCGAGCACGGAGGGAGCAACGCGCACCGCGAGCCAGGCGAGGGCGCCGCCCGCCATCAGTGCCGCGCCGATGCTTGGCGCATAGAGCGTCCGCGCCGTGAGTGCGCCTTCGGCGAAGATGAGATTCGACGTCGGAGCGATCGTCGCCGCGAGGAGGAAAGCGCCGAGAGTGATTGCGCTCGGGCGATACAGGTGCAGCGCTACCAACCCGAGGACGGTGACGAGGAGCGCGGCACCCACGCAGAGCAGCACGACCGACGGATGCCAAGCCGCCGCCAGGGGCGGCACCTCCTCGATGGCGGGTTGGATGGGAAGCAGCAGCATGGCAGCGGTGCGCGGGAGGTTCGCCAACCCCACGCCGAACCGCGCCACCGGCGACAGCGCGCGAAAGAATGGATGCGGAACGTCGCCCCCGATGGTGCCGATCACGGCGACGCGGGCCGCGAGTAGCGCGAGCGTTCCCCACAGCGCCGCGACACCCCATCGACGTGCGTACGCTCGCTGGTGCGGCACCGTGTGCGCAGCCGCGGCGGCAAGTAACGGTGCCACAGCCCCGCTCTCCTTCGCCGCCAGTGCCGCCGCGGCGAGCAGGGCAGCGCCGATCTGGGCGCTCCGGGTGGGAGCGGCCGTACGCGTCACGAGGAGGAGCAGCGCCACGAGCGCCAGCGCAGCGAGCAGCTCCGCTTGGCCGACGACCGACGCAACCGCCTCGACGTGCACGGGGAGCACCGCGACCAGCGCGCCCGCCGCGAAGGCGCACCACGGCGCCAGCATGCGCCGGCAGAGCAGGACGACGAGCGCCGCAACCGCGGCATGCAGCAGGAGGTTCTCGCCATGCGCCACCCACGGTGCACCGCCGGCGAGCTGCCGGTCCACACCGAGGGACAGCAGGGCGAGAGGGCGATAGAGGCGGCCCGAGTCGTACCACCAGGGCGACGCGAGCGCGCCCGGCAACGCCCGCCACGACGCGAGCGCGGGATGCGCGAAGATCGCCCTGTCGTCGAGCGCGAGCTGGTCGAACAGCGCGCCGAAATTGGCAGCCACCGCCGCCAGCGCGACGATCAGCGGTGCGTAGACGGTGTGTTCTCGCCGCGTCATCCCGGCTCTACGCAGCAGGCGGTGAATCATGCTTTCTCGTGCGATGCGGCGTGGTGCGAAAACGGGGGCAGGAAGCGTTGCTGGCGCGGGCACGCAGTCGTCTCTCGAGGGCACCTACCCTCCTCGGAGCATTCATGCGTCGGTTCGTGGCTCTCCTCGCGGTGGTCCTGCTCGCGGCCTGCAACACCGAGATCGACCAGAGCACGAGCCCGAGCTCGGTCGTGGGGACGTACGAGCTTCGGTCGTATGGTGGACGATCGTTGCCCACGGTGGTCTCGACCGATGCGGGGGGAGTGACGGAAGTGTTGAGCGGCGAGCTCGTGATCGGCGCCGACAACAGCTGGTCCGAGACACGCACGTATCGCCTCACGGCGTCGGACACGAGCCAGACGGCGTCGTTCGTCAATACGGGAAGCTGGACGTACGAGCGCGACCTCGCGTCCATGCAGTTCAACCTGCCCGCGCTGCAGACCCAGTTCACCGGCATCGCCGCGGGGGGCAGCGTCACGCTCAGCATGAGCGACGGGGCCACGGTCGTCTACTCGCACTGAGCTGGCGGGGATGCGGGGATGAGGTGATGCGGAGATGCGGAACGGCCTCGGGAGGCAGAAGCTTCCCGAGGCCGTTCGTCTTCCCGCACCCCCACATCCCCGCATCTCCGCATCCCCGCTCTGGAACCTCGCCCGAAACGCCGGATTACCATCGGCGGGATAGCCCTTGTCCACCCTGCAAGCGACGGAGTGTCAGGGTTAGCTTTCGGAGAGAATCCGCGCGGAAATCGCGTCGCGTTAGCGAGCGGAACCGTCGCCATTGCAACGGGCTACATCGGACTACATGGACATCCAGATCACGACCAAGAAGAGCGAAGGCGTCGAGCGGTTGCTCGAGGTCTCCGTACCGCTCGCCGCCGTCAACGCCGAGGAGGAGAAGACCGCGCGTCGCTACGCGAGCCAGGTACGTCTGCCGGGCTTCCGGCCCGGCAAGGCGCCAGCCGCGATGGTGCGTAAGCGGTTCAAGGACGCCATCCGCCAGCAGGTCCTCGAGACGCTGGTGCAGGAAGCGTTCAAGGAAGTGGTGGAGCGCGAGAAGTTGGATGTCGCCGCGCAACCGCACGTCCACGACGTGAAGTTCGATGAGGGGCAACCCCTCACCTTCGAGCTGCACCTCGAGGTGCGTCCGAAGCTCGAGCTGGCGCGCACCGACGGCTTCCGCGTCACGCGCGAGGAGACGCCGGTGACCGATGACGCCGTCGCACAGCAGATCGAGGCGCTGCGCGACCAGAAGGCGACCTGGGCGCCCGCGGAGGAGCAGCCGCGTGAAGGCGACATGGTGAAGGTGCTCCTCGCGACGCCGGAGGCGGCGGATGGCGAGATGCCCGAGGGGAGCCCGTACAACCTCGTGCTCGGCGGCGGCCAGGCGATCCCCGGCGTGGAAGAGCTGATCATGGAGCTCGCGCCGGGCGAGACGAAGGAACGCGCCGTGAAGTGGCCGGAGGACTTCCCCGACGAGGCGCAGCGCAACACGACGAAGAACGTCCGCGTCACGCTCCAGGAAGTGAAGCGCAAGTCGTCGCCGGCGCTGGACGATGCGTTCGCGCGCGAGGTGGGCGACTTCGATTCCATCGATGCGCTCACCACGGCGGTCCGGACCGATCTCGCGGAGAACGCGAAGCGCGACGCCGATGCGCGCGTGCGGCAGCAGCTCGTCGACGAGATCGTGCAGGCGAATCCGTTCGACGTGCCGCCCAGCTGGGTCAACCGGATGATCGACGCCTACATGCAGGCGTACAAGATTCCGGAGGAGCAGCGGGACGCGTTCGGCGCGGAGTTCGCCTCCGTCGCGGAGCGGCAGGTGCGGCGCGACATGATCATCGACGCGATCGCCGAGAAGGAGCAGCTGGCGGCGACGGAGAAGGACGTGGACGACCGCATCGCGACGGTCGCCGAGCAGCGCGGCAGTGATCCGGGTCAGGTGTACGCGTCGCTGCAGAAGGCCGGGCGTCTCCCGGAGATCGAGCGCAGCATCACGGAAGAGAAGGTGTTCGAGTGGCTGATCGCTCGAAACGAAATCACCAACGGTTCCAACGGGTGAGGATTCCCATGGCAACACTGTATCCGCCGTATGTCATCGAGCGCTCCAGCCGCGGTGAGCGCAGCTACGACATCTTCTCGCGGCTCCTCATGGACCGCATCGTCTTCCTCGGCACGCCGATCAACGACGATGTGGCGAACATCATCATCGCCCAGCTCCTGTTCCTCGAGGCGGACAACCAGGACCGCGACATCTTCGTGTACATCAACTCGCCAGGCGGCAGCGTTTCGGCCGGCCTCGCGATCTACGACACGATGCAGTACCTGAAGGCGCCGGTGAACACGATCTGCATGGGCCTCGCGGCGAGCATGGGCTCGTTCCTGCTCGCGGCGGGCCGGAAGGGAAAGCGCAGTGCGCTACCTCACTCCCGCATCATGATCCACCAGCCTTCGGGCGGGGCACAGGGAACGGCGGCGGACATCGAGATCCAGGCGAAGGAGATCCTCTTCCTGCGCCACCAGCTCAACTCGATCTACAGCAAGCACACGGGTCGCCCGGTCGAACAGATCGAGCGCGACATGGTGCGCGACTTCTTCATGTCGGCCGAGGAGGCGAAGGCGTATGGCCTCATCGACAACGTGATCACGAGCCGCGGAGAGATCGTCGATCCGCAGATCATCGCCGCTCAGGCCGCGACGGCCACCGTCGGCGCCAAGTAGCCGTTTTCATTGGGGTTCGTGAAAACCTTCACGAGCCCCAATCGTCTTTCTTGACCGGGTCCGAGACGCGCGTTAACTCTCGGATACCCACCTCGCCCCTCGTTGCCCGCCGGGCGTGCGCCTCCCGCTGAGTCACCGCTATGTCGCACGATAAACACCTCCGTTGCTCGTTCTGCGGCAAGTCGAAGGACTCGGTCCGGAAGTTCATCTCGGGACCGTCCGTCTACATCTGCAACGAGTGCATCGCGCTCTGCAACGAGATCCTCGCCGAGGACGAGGAGCGCGAGGTCGCGGAAGCGATCACCCAGGTCCCGACTCCGCAGGAGATCAAGGACACGCTGGACGGCTACGTGATCGGGCAGGAGCGCGCGAAGAAGGC
>DASVNI010000589.1:0-3848 GCA_036383935.1 Gemmatimonadaceae bacterium
CACCGGACACTTCACCGCGGCGTTCGTCGACGTGAACACGCCCTTCGGGTTCGACTTCCAGAGCCACACGTGCAGGTCGTAGTGGCGCAGCTCCTTCGGCATGATCGGCTGGTGGCCGTCCATCGGACCGGAGAGCGTCTGCCCGAAGATCGCCGGCGCCTTGCCGCCCGCGACCTGCTCGGGCATGAACCACTCCGCTGCCGCGAGCCTCAGCTTTCCGTTCACCGGCTCGTAGATCAGCACCTGCGGCTTCGCCGGATCGAGCGTCGGACCGACGTTGCCCATGTTGAGGAAGTGCACTCCCATCGCGCCGGGCGGATAGGTGATCGGTCCATCCGTCGCGCCCTTTGGGAAGTCGATGCAGCCGACGGTGGAGAGGAATCCGTCTCTGAGCGCGGCGATGGGGTCCTGGTACTTCTCGAGCGCTGCCTTCACCGAGACCAGCTCCGGAGCGAGAGCGGGTGCGGCGACGGGGTGGCCGGCCTGTTTGGGAGCGGCCGCTTTGTCTGCGGCCTGCGCGTGCGAGATCGCGGGGGCGATCGTGATACACGCGAGTGCGGCGAAGAACAGGGGGAGCATGCTGCGTCGCATGGTGCCTCCAAGGGTGGGTGAGGAAGGGCTACCATACGGGCCACGAGTGATGGCGTCAAATCGCGCTACATGTGATGGTGTGCGTCGCCGCCTTCCGTGTAGGTGTACGGATCCCCCGCCGGGCACTTCAAGGCAGTGTTCGTCGGAGTGAAGACACCCTTCGGGTTGGGCTTCCAGAGCCAGACGTGCAGATCGTAATGGCGCAGGCTCTTGGGCATGACCGGATAGTGGCCCTCCATCGGGCCGGCGAAGGTCTGCCCGAAGAGCGTCGGCGCCTTGCCTCCGGCAACCTGCACGGGCACGAACCACTCCGCGGCGGCGAGCTTGAGCTTCCCGTTCACCGGCTCGTAGATCAGGATCTGCGGCTTCATCGGATCGAGCTTCGGGCCGACGTTGGCCATGTTGAGGAAGTGCACGCCCATCGCGCCCGGCGGAAAGTCGACCGCTCCTTCCTTCGCCCCCTTCGGGTAGTCGATGCACCCGACGGTGGAGAGATAGCCGTCCCTGAGAGCGACGGTGACGTCCTGGTACTTGTCCAGCGACGCCCTGACGGGCGCCAGCTCGGGTGCGAGCGCGGGCGCCATCGACTCGCGTTCCATCGTCCTGGACATTGCTTGTGCTCGCGCTGCCGCGGGGGCCGTGGTAATCGCTAGTGCAGTGAGGTACAGTGGAAGCGTGCTGCGGCGCATGAAGCCCTCAGGGCGATAAGGAGAAGCAACCATGCCGAACACAGAGGGTGGCGTGAAAGCCGCCTTTGGGGACACGTCGCCGATGCCCGGGGCATACCGTGCCCCGACGCCAGAGCCCGTCATCGTCGTCCGCAATCTCGCCAAGCGCTACGGTAAGACCGTCGCCGTAGCCGACGTCTCACTCGAGGTGCGCGAGGGGGAGATCTTCGGGCTCATCGGTCCCAACGGCGCCGGCAAGACGACGACGATGGAGTGCATCGAAGGGCTGCGCCGCCCCGATTCGGGGACGATGACCGTGCTCGGCCTCGACCCCTTCCGCGACGCGACCGCGCTCCGCCAGCGCATCGGCGTGCAGCACCAGGAGGCCCAGCTCCAGAAGCGCATCAAGGTCCGTGAAGCGGTCGAGCTGTGGGCGTCGCTCTACCCCAGCGACCGCGTTGCCGATGTCGACACGCTGCTCGAGCGACTCGGCCTCACCCCGCGCCGCGACGCACGCTTCATGACGCTCTCCGGCGGACAGAAGCAGCGGCTGTTCATCGCGCTCGCGCTCATCCATCAGCCGGAGGTCGTCTTCCTCGACGAGCTCACGACGGGGCTCGACCCGCAGGCGCGCCGCGCGATCTGGGAGCTCGTGCGCGACATCCGCGCCCGCGGCACGACCGTGCTCCTCACGACGCATCTGATGGAGGAAGCCGAGCGACTGTGCGATCGCGTGGCGATCGTCGAGCACGGACGCACGATCGAGGTGGGGACGCCGGCGGAGCTCGTGCGACGGCACTGCCCCGAGCGTCGCGTCATCTATACGACGGGGGAGAATGGCGCAGAGGAACGCCACGAGCTCATTGGCGAGGGGGACGACTTCGTCACGGAGGTGATCCACCGCATCGCGCGCGACGGCACGCGCGTGCACGGCTTCCGCACCGAGATGCCGACGCTCGAGGACGTGTTCCTCAAGCTCACCGGTCACGCGCTCCGGGACTGACGATGCTCAAGGGACTGTTCAAGCTGAGCTGGATCGAGACGAAGGTCTTCATGCGCGAGCCGATGGGCGTCGTCGGCACGCTGTTCATGCCGATCGTCTTCTTCCTCATCATGGCGCGTTTCCTTCGCGGCGTCCCGCATCCCAGCGCCTCGATCGGACGACTTGCCTTCAACGCGACGATCCTCAGCTCCCTCTTGATCGTGCTGAGCGCGGTGCAGTCGCTGATCGCGATCATGGCGATCTACCGCGAGGGCGGGATCCTCAAGCGCCTCCGCGCCACGCCACTCGCGCCAGTGACGATCCTCTCGGCGCATGTGCTGGTGAAGCTCGGCCTCACGCTGACGAGCTTCCTCCTCCTCGTGCTCGCCGGCAAACGCGCGATGCCCGGCGCGATGCCGGAGGACATGGTGGGCTTCGCCGCCTCCATCCTGCTCGCTACACTCGGCATCCTCGGCCTGGGATTCCTCGTCGCGAGCGTGGTGCCGACCGCGCGCTTCGCGCAGCCGCTCGGCGCGCTGGTGTTCTATCCCATGCTCGCGCTGTCGGGACTGTTCTTCCCCCTCGCGCGAATGCCGCTCGGGCTGCGCGCCGTCGCCGAGGTTCTCCCGACGACGCACGCCGTGACGCTCCTGCGCGGCGCGTACGACGGGACGCCGTGGAGCGCACAATGGGGAAGCGTCGCGGCCCTGCTGGCGATGTTCGCGTTGTGCCTGTTCCTGGCTACCAAGTGGTTCCGGTGGGAGTGAACTACCACTCCCAGTAGTGAGTACTAGGTACCTGGTACCGAAGACTGGCATACAACCTCCCGGAATGCGCATACGTGTCATCCCGAGCGAGCGGAGCGAGTCGAGGGATCTGCACCTCAGGCATCGCTGCGCCGCAGTTTCAGGCGGAGGACGCGGAGCACGCGGAGGAACTGCACGCGGAGGACTGCTCTCCGGGTCGAGCTCCATGTGCGGGTGCACCGCTCCTCTCCATCCTCGACCCCAAGAATCATTGATGGTCTCGTGGAGATATCGCTCCGCCACACCGAGCAATCCGGCCGTTTCCGGTTGATCCGGGGCAATCCGGGTCCGCGTCGTTGCCGCGCCAAAGGATCGCTGGCAGAGTTCATGCGCGTCGGGTCGCCACGATGCCTCGCCTCGCGCAGCTACTGACCGGTGCCACGATGCTCGCCGCACTCACCGCGTGTGGTCTCGTCGGCGGCAAACCCGCGGAACGCGACGTCACCATCGACCTCCCCATCTCCCGCGCGGCGGCAGTGCGCCGCGTGACGTCGGCGTTTCGCGAGGAAGGCTACGTCATCCGGAGCACGCTGACGTCAGGCTCGAAACCGGAGACCGAGCCGTTCAAGCAGGGAGACGCCGAGGCCGTGTTCCGCGCCGAGATCACCGGTTCGGGGAGCACCTCACGCGTCGTGCTCTCGGGCACGTATCACACGAAGCAGTTCGGCGGCATCGTGAAGAGCGGCGAGCACGAAGTGCGAAATAGCGACGACCCCACTGAGCGCGCACTCTGGAACCGCCTGCAGCAGCTCCGGCTGGCGATACGTGGAGATGCGGGGATGCGGGGATGAGGGGATGAGG
>DASVNI010000590.1:0-11167 GCA_036383935.1 Gemmatimonadaceae bacterium
CTCCTGCGTCCCGAGGCCGGCTTACAACCGTAAACCGATCACCGATAACTGCGTTCGTCAGTTCGCCAATGGATTCGGCCTCATCTGAAAGTGCATCACCTTGCTCGTCGTGCCCTTGCCGGTCTCCATGTGCCAGGGCGCGCGGGTGCTCACGGTGGCCCAGAGGCCGCGGCCCTTCCAGCCGGCGGTCGGATCGTCGATGCGGCCGTCCATCCACTTCGTGTAGAATCCCATCGGATACGGCACGCGGAGCACGACGAAGTTGCCGTCCTTCAGCGCGAGCAGCGCCTCGGACTCGTTCCCCGTATTGATCGGCGTGTTGGCGCCGAGTCCGAGCGCGTCGAACTGATCGACCCAGGTGTAGTAGCTGCCCTCGGCGCTGCCCGACTCGGTCACGCCCTTCAGCTGCGGGAGTGGCTCGGTATAGAAGGTCCATCCTTCGGGGCAGTGCTGGCCGGTGGCGGTCGGGCCGTTGAGCGCACCGGTGCACTTCCGACGGTCGAAGCTCGCCATGTGCCCGCTCGCGAGCGCGACCCACGCGACGCCGTTGCGGTCGATGTCCATGCCGCGCGGTGAGAAGCCGGGATCCTTCGCCTTCGCGTTGCCGTACGGGAGCTCGAAGTACTCGGCGAGCGCAGTCTCCGGCGGATGCGCGCCGGGCGTGAGGCGAACGATGCCGCCCGGGAATCCGAGCGACGAGCCCCAGATCGAGCCGTCCGGCGCGGGCGAGACGGCGTAGAGGCCGTTGTTGATGCGATGATCCTTCGTCGGATCGATCGGTTGATTCGGCTCGGTGTACTCGTCGCGCTTCCCGTTGCCGTTCGCGTCGAGCACGAGCGCGGTCCAGCCCTGCGACGCTTCCTCGTCGCCGGTCTCGTCGAACTTCTTCGTGTCGAGCCAGCCGACGACGGGACCGCCTCCGCTCGTCCACAACGTGCGATGCGCATCCTCGGCGAACATGAGGTGGTGCGTGCTGAAGCAGGTGCCGATGTGCGTCAGCTTCTTCGTCGCGGGATCGTACATCGCGAGGTGGCGTCCGGAGCGCGCGAGCGGGAACAGCTTCGCCGACGGGTGTGACGAGCCGGCCTTGCAGACGGCGGGATTGTCAGGGCCGCGCACGGCTGACGTGATCCACACGCGTCCCTTCTCGTCGATCATCGGATTGTGGACGTTCGCCTTGCTCGTCCACAGCACGGTGTCGCCCCAGTACGCGGAGGGCGCGCCGGTGGGCGGGCCGGCCGCGATCGGCGTCGCGCTGTCACGCACGGTGAGCGGCACGCGGCTGATGGTGTTGTGCACGGGATCCAGCACGGGGAGATAGTCCGCGCTCAGCTCGAGCGATCCGTAGAGCAGCCCGTTCGCGTTGACGCGCGGGTTGCGCCGGTCGGTGGAGACGACGTCGTGCAGATACGCCTTCGGATCGGCCCAGTCCCATTGGGTGATCACTACGTTGCGCTCGATCCCCTGTGGACGGCGCGGCGCCTCGGGCAGCTCGCCTGCGGCGATGCGGTCGGTCCAGTCGGCGAACATGGCGAGCGGACCCTGATGGCCGAGCATGCCGATCGCCGCGGTCATCTGCGCGCCGGCCTGCCCGGACTGGGTGCGTCGCTCCCATTGCGCGAAGCTCGTCGGCATCGTCTTGAACGCGTCGGGAACTCTGCGTGTGCCGATGGAGCCGAGCTGATGGCAGGCCATGCACGTCCCCGACTTGATCGTGCGGATGAAGTCGGCCTGCGACTTGATGTTCGGCGAGATGCCATTGCCCTCGAGGCCCGTACCCGGGAATTCCTTCTTGTCGGGCACCTTGAGCAGAGAGAACCAGTAGCCGGCGGGATAGTACGCGGCGGCGGCGCGCGCATCGGGCGCGGGCACGGCGGTGAGCGCGAGCGTGCTCCCAGGAGCCGACGTCGCCTTCGGTGAGTCGACGAGCCCGTAGCCGCGCACCCAGACGGAGTAGCGTGCCTTCGGAAGATCGGGGATGAGGTAGCGTCCCTGATCGTCGGTGACGACGATGCGCACGAAGCGCGTCGGCAGCTCGTTCGTCTCGGCGATGACCCACACGCCGGCTTCGGGGCCGCGTGGTCCGGTGACGACGCCGCCGATGTCCTTGGGACCGACGGTGACATCGGGACGAACGTGCGGCAGCGCCGCGACCGCGAGCGCGACGATACCGGCGATGAGGAGCGGACGGTGGATCTTCATATTCCCTCGCGCATGAGGGTGAGACGCGGGCAGCGGGAATGCGAACGGCCTCGTGAAGCTTCCGCTTCCGAGGCCGTTCCGCAATGTCACGACGTTAGGTGCAGCATCCCTCGATGCTAGCTGGAGATCCCTCGACACGCTTCGCTCGCTCGGGATCAGCGCTCGCTCGGGATGACAAACGACTACCGTGCGTCAGCGTCGGCGATAGAGCTCGACGATCTCGGGTCCGTCAGCCGCGTCGGTTGCGTCACTGTCGTCGATACCGCTCGACGATGGCGGGGCCGTCGGATGGGTCTGGATACTGGAGTGTGAACTCCGTGTCGAGCCAAAGGCCAGTCACCGGCCAGACGACGTTCGACGGCGAGTCGCTGGGCACCAGCATGAACGCGATGCTATCCCCTTCGATCCTGAAGCTGCCGACGAGGTGCTGGTCGAAGGGGCTGCCCTGCGAGGTGAAGTGAGCCTGGCGGTCAGCGCGACCGTTGGATGTGAGGGTGATAGTCCCTGTCGCCGGACCGCGACCGCTGACGGATTCGAGCACGAAGGTGCCGGCGGCATCAGCGGGACTTACCGTCGGTTCGTCGGCGCACGCGGTGAGTGCAAGAACAAGAACGAGCGCGAAGCGAGAGCGGAGCAGAGCTGTCATGTCCATCTCAATCTGGTTGCGTCAACTTCATCACCTGCGCCGAGGGGCGAGTGTGACTCACGTCACCTCGCCGCTCCCGTCGGGCTGCTTGGTGATGCGACGCAAGTTGCGCTCCGACCTGTGCGCGAGCAGCAGCGCCGCGGCGCACGCCGAGAACACCGAGTAGTCGAGCGGCTCCTTCGGACCGAACGAGATCGCCATCGCGACACCGAACAGCGCGAGCAGCGCGGCACTCGCGAGCGCGGTCCAGCGCAGGCGGAATCCCGCGACGAGTGCGACGCCGAGCACGAGCTCAGCCACTGTCGCGGCAACGGCGAGGAAGGGAATCGTCGCGCGCGGCATGAAGGCGTTCACCTCGCCAGTGTACTTCACGAAGTTCGCCCAGCTGCCGTAGCCGATCCCGGCGCCCCACCAGCCGAAGCGCGAGGCGATGCCCGAGAGGAACGCGGCGCCGAGCGCGAGACGCGCGAACAGCGTCACCCAGTCGATGCGCTTCATCGAGGAATCTCCTTCGTGAGCGCGACGGTGCGCGGTCCGTCGCCGTCGCAGACGAAATAGGCGAGGAAGGTGACGGGCACGCTGTCGCTGGCGTTCGCCGACACCAGGTGCGCCTGACCAGCGTCCTCCTCGAAGCTCTCGCCGGCGCGATAGACGTGCTCGACGTCGCCGTCGGAGCGCGTGCGCAGCGAGCCGCTGACGACGTGCCCGATGACGGGACAGCGGTGCACGTGCGGCGACGAGGACGCACCTGGCGCATAGGTCACCTCGACGAGCGAGGCGCGAAGTCGATCGCCGCGCATCGCCGGCAAGGTGCGCTCGACGTCGAGGCGCGCCGACTCGCCCGGTGGCGCAGCGCTCTGCGTGAGGATCGCCGCGGCGGCGAGGCGCCCGAACAATACGAAGGCCAGGGCGAGGGCGGCGATGCGCAGACGCCTCCCGGTGAACGCGCCGCTCACGATTCGCTCCGCGACGGGGCGCGCACAGCGCGCCACGTGCCGAGTCGCACCTCGTTGACGAGCAGAACGCTGCCGAGCACGAGCCCGAGGCCGGCGAGCATGCCGGCGGTGAGCGGCTCGCGCAGCACGAGGGCGCCGCCGAGCATGCCGACGATCGGGATGAGATAGGTGACGGTCGTCGTCTTCGTGGGGCCGACGCGCTCGAGCAGTCGGAAGTAGAGCAGGTAGGCGACGGCGGTGGACAGCGCGCCGAGCGCGACGAGCGCACCAAGCGCCGATGCCGGCGGCACGACGCGCGGCGGGAAGAGCGCGCCGGGCACAGCGAGCCAGACGAAGGCGCCGAGCTGCTGCCCGAGCGCGAGCGTGAAGGTCGGCACGCCGCGTAGCTGCAGCTTGGTGTAGATGCCGGCGCTCGCGTAGCTCGCCGACGCGGCGAGCATCGCCACGACGGAGAGGAGCGTCGTCGTGTCGAGCGTCATCGGGCCCCAGCCGACCATCACGGCGACGCCCACGACGCCCATGATCAGTCCACCGATGCGCGCCGCGCTGAGCCGTTCGCCGAGCAGACGCGCGCCGAGCGCGGCGGCGAAGAGCGGCACCGTCGCGCCGAGGATCGCGGCGAACGATGCCGTGAGGTGCAGCTCCGCCGCCGAGATGAGCACGTACGGCAACGCGGCGTTGAGCAGGCCGAGGATGGCCAGCCGCGGCAGGTGCGGCCGGAGGTCGATGCGCCGCCGCGTCGCGAGGGCGACGAGCCAGAGCAGCACGCCGCCGATGACGACGCGGAGTGCGACGAGCGCCGCAGGGCCGAACGCCGGCACCGCGACGCGGATGAAGAAGTAGGATCCGCCCCAGAGGGTGGCGAGTCCGAGGAGGAGCGCGAGGTCGAGGGGTGTCATGCGTCGTCCCGTCCATGTTCAGGTACGATGGAACGATCGCCATTGCTTGGACCTGTCACCAGCTCCAAATTATGTCACTATGACAGGGCCAAAAAGGAAGCGTGGCCCGGCGTCGCCGGTGGTGCAGCTCGTGGTGGATCCCGACTCGGCGACGCCGCTCTACCGGCAGGTGTACGAGGGGTTACGAGACGCGATGCTCTCGGGACGGCTCGCCCGCGGCGCGCGGCTGCCGTCGACGCGGGCCCTCGCGGCCGATCTTGGCGTCTCGCGCAACACCGTGCTGCTCGCATTCGATCAGCTGCGGAGCGAGGGCTACCTGCGCGGGCGGCGCGGGGGCGGCACGCGTGCGCGCGACGTCGTGCCGGATGCGATGCTGACCGTGCCGCGCTCCACCAAGACGCGCCACGCCGCCGGCGCGCCGGCGCGACGTGCCGCTGTCGCACCTTCGCCGCGCGCGCCGCGCACGCCCAACGCGGCGCCGCAGCTCTCGACACGTGGACACACGCTCGTCGAGACCGGCACGATGTTGATCCGTCACCCGGGCCCGCACGCGCCATTCGAGCTCGGCGTGCCGGCGATGGACGCGTTCCCGCTGCGGCTATGGGCGAAGCTGGCGGGCCGGCGCTGGCGGCGCGGGGACGTCGATCTCGGTGAGCTGGATCCGGCAGGAGAGCCGTCGCTGCGCGCGGCCATCGCGTCGTACGTCGGCGCGGCGCGTGGCGTGCGCTGCACCGCCGAGCAGGTGTTCGTGCTCAATGGCGCGCAGCAGGCGCTGCATCTCGTGTCGCAGGTGCTGCTCGATCCGGGCGACGACGTGTGGATCGAGGAGCCGGGCTACGTCGGCGCGCGCGTGGCGTTCCTGGCGGCGGGCGCGCGGCCAGTCCCTGTTCGCGTGGATGACGATGGGCTCGATGTCGCGGAAGGAATCCGTATCGCGAGGGCGGCACGGCTCGCGTACGTGACGCCCTCGCACCAGTTCCCGCTCGGTGTCGTGATGAGCGCGGCGCGGCGACTTCAGCTCCTGGCGTGGGCACGCGCGTCGGGCGCGTGGATCCTCGAGGACGACTACGACTCGGAGTTCCGCTACACGGGACGTCCGCTGCCCTGCCTGCAGGGGCTCGAGGCGGAGCAGCGCGAGCCCGGGCAGCACGCGCACGTGTTGTACGTCGGCACGTTCAGCAAGACGCTCGTCTCCGGGCTGCGGCTGGGCTACATGGTCGTGCCGGACGAGCTGGTGGATGCGTTCCGCGCCGCGCGCTCCACGGTGGATCGCCACACGCCGACGTCGTACCAGCACGTGCTGGCCGATTTCATCGGCGACGGGCACTACTTCCGACACATCCGCCACGTGCGAAACCTGTGCGCGGAGCGGCAAGGCGCGCTCGTCGATGCCGCGTCGAAGTGGCTGACAGGGCTGATCGACGTCGCGCCCGACCCGGCTGGGCTGCACCTGCTCGGGCGACTCGCGCCGGGAATCGATGATGTCGTCGCGTACGAAGCCGCGATGGCGCGCGGAATCCGGAGCTGGGCGTTGTCGAAGTTCCACCTCGGCCGGCCGCCGCGCGGCGGTGCGCTCGTGCTCGGCTACGGTGGATTCAGCGAAGCTGAGATCCGGCGGTCGGCGGAAGAGCTGGCGCGCGTGCTGGAGAAGCTGTGAGCGGAGCTCACGCCAACCGGCCGCTTCCGTCGAGCTCCTTGGCGATGCGGAGCAGATTGCGCTCGGATTCGTGCGCGAGCATGGCGAGCTCGCCGGCATCGAGCCAGACGCCGTGGCAGTTGGGGCAGTAGTCGAGCGAGACGCCCTTGTACGGACGATGGCCGAGATCCGCCTTGCAACGCGGGCAGTGCATCGCGGCGTCGCGTGCCGCGCGCTCGGCGTCGAGCCTCGCACGCTGTTCCTTCAGCCACTCGATGTCACGGCGTGCGAACCACTCGTTCTCATCATGACCTGGCAATCCGGGCTTCCACGACATTGCTGCGCCTCCTCTCGTCTGTTGGGGCCTCGGTCGGCGACTGCATAGGGAGCTCGGGTGCGTAGCAGCAACAGTCGTGCTGCTTGACAGGCCGCCCGGGAACCCATATTCAAGTGTTTATAGTGTCCCCGTCGTGCAATCCGTTGGTTCACCCTCCCAGTCGTCGGTGGTGCGATGTCGAAGCTTCGTTTTCCAATCATTATGCCGCTCGGACTCGTGGCCGTTCTCTCGCTCGGCTCCTCCCGTACGGCTGAAGCTCAGTTCGGATCGATCAAGGACAGGATCAAGCAGAGGGCAGCAGCCAAGGTCGGCCAGAAGGTCGATGAGAAAGTCGATAAGAAGGTCGATGAAGTGATGGACGGAAAGAAGGAAGACGGCGCGAAGTCATCGGCAGGAGCGGGCACGAATTCGACCGCGTCCACCGCGCCGACGAGCCGGAAGGAATGGGCGAACTACGATTTCGTCCCTGGTTCGCGGGCGATCTTCTTCACCGATTTCACGGAAGATCAGGTCGGCAACTTTCCGAAGCGGCTCACCTTCAAGACGGGTCAGATGGAAGTCGTCGAGCTCGAAGGCGGTCAGCGCGCGCTGAAGGCCTCGAGCCCGAGCGAGCTCGTGATCCCGCTTCCTGAAGTGCTGCCGCAGAAGTTCACGGTCGAGCTCGACGTCATCAACCGCGACACGCGCGCCGTCGGCGCAACCACCTTCGACCTCACGGGCGGAGGGCGGGCCATCGACGACAAGTACACCATGGTCGGTTGGGGACACAACGGGCTCCTCGTTTCCGGCGGCGGCGTGCAACGGATGGACGTGGTCGCCAAGGACGCCGACGTCGCGCGATACATGGGTCATCCGGCGAGCTTCCGCATCCTCGGTGACGGACAGGCGCTCAAGCTGTACGCCGACGAGAAGCGCATCGCCAACATCCCGAATGCCGGCTTCCAGCGTGGGCGTACGCTCGTGCTGGACCTGCAGGGGCGCGACGACGAGAAGAACGCCGTCTACGTGACGCGCATCCGCGTGGCCGAGAGCAACAAGGACATCTACGACGAGCTGTCGGAGAAGGGGCGCTGGTCGACGCAGGGCATCCTGTTCGAGTCGGGCAAGTCGGAGCTGAAGCCCGAGTCCACGCCGACGCTGAAGGCCATCGCGGCCGCGCTGAAGGGCCATTCGGATCTCAAGGTCGAGGTCCAGGGGCACACCGACAACGTGGGTTCAGCGGTGTCGAACTTGACGCTGAGCCAGGCGCGCGCCGAGGCGGTGAAGGCGGCGCTGACGAGCGACTACGGAGTGAGCGCCGATCAGCTGACGGCGAAGGGGTACGGCGACACGAAGCCGGTGACGAAGAACGCGACGCCCGAGGGGCGCGCGAACAATCGGCGAGTGGAGATCGTGAAACTCTGACACCAATGAGTGGAGGTGCAGATCCCTCGACTCGCTTCGCTCGCTCGGGATGACACCGGGCGTTGCGCTCGCTCGGGATGACACCGGGCGTTGCGCTCGCTCGGGATGACAGAGGGGGAGGAGCCATCGGCTCCTCCCCCTCTGTGTTTCCAGCAGACAGCGTCGAGATCAGCGCGATCCGCCTCCGCTCGCGGGTGCGGCACTCTTCGTCGACGCCGTCGGCGAATCGCCGTGGACCCAGCAATAGCGGCTGACGTTCGCGCCGGAGCCCGGCTTCCAGAATCCCGCGAACTCGGCGATGTAGACGCAGCCATCCGGTCCGACTTCCATCGAGATCGGGCTGGTCGCGCCGAGCATGTCGAAGGTCTTGATGTTCGCGATCCGCTTCGCCGGGATCTTGAACTGGTGCTTCTGCTGGCGCACGTCGGCGGCCGTGTCGCTCTCGAACACGCCGTTCACGATCTCGCCGTACTTGATCCACTTCCGCGACCAGTCGAACATGAGCTGCTTGTTCTGCAGCTGCGGGAAGGCGTACTTGCCCGTGGAGCGGTAGAAGCGCCCGCCGCCAGCCGAGCGGCTGCCGCCCGCGTAGGTGTACTCCCAGGCGGGAGGCACGTAGTTCGGGATCATCGACGGCGTCCACTCGTTGTAGAACAGCTTTCCGTTGGCGCGCGGCCAGCCGAAGTTCTCACCGCCACGCGCGATGTCGTACCAGTCGTACGTGACGTTCTCGTCGGGACCGACGATGCCGATGAAGAGGCGGCTCGTGGGCGCGTCCCACTTGATGCGATACGGATTGCGGAGACCATAGGCGAAGATCTCCCAGCGCACGCCCGGCTTGCCGTAGAACGGATTGTCGTGCGGGATGGAGCCGTCCTTGTTGATGCGCAGGACCTTGCCGCGCAGCTCCTGCAGGTTCTGCCCCGTGCGCTCCGAGTCCGTGATGCGCGACCAGTGGTGGCCGCTCAGCTTGTTCTTGTCCTCGAACGCCTTGATGCGGGCGAGCGAGATCTCGTCTTCCGGCTTGGTGCCGCTCTCGCCCGTGTCGCCGGTGGAGACGAACAGCGTGCCGTTCGGCCCCCACTCGAGATCACCGGCCTGGTGGCAGCAGTGCGGCTCTGTGGGCACGCGCAGCAGCACCTTCTCCGTCGACATGTCCAGCTTTCCGTCCTTCACGGTGAAGCGCGACAGCTGGCTGACGTACGACTCCGGCTGCGTGTAGTAGGCGTAGAGGTACGGCTCGCCCTTGTGGAAGTTCGGATCGAGCTCGATGCCCATGAGGCCATGCTCGATGTTGGTCGGATCCGTCGTGATGAGCTGCGCGGCGAGGGTCGTCTGCTTCGTCGCGTGATCATAGCGGTGGATCTTCCCCGTCAGCTCGGCGATCCAGACGTCGTTGGAGTCGTCGATTGCCAGGTCGTCGGGCCAGATGTTGTCGGCGATCGTCTCCTTCGTGCGATGGCCGGTGAAGTCGGCGGGAACGCGGCCGGCGGCGATGCGCATACCCTGCAGCACGTGCTGCACGTACGCGGGGCTGCGCCACACGTCGCCGAAGTGTCCGAGCACGGTGACGAAGACGCGGCCCTGGCCGTAGTTGCGGATCCAGGAGACGGGATAGTCGTCCGACGTGCCGTCCGGATGTCCCTGGTCGATGCCGACGCTCGGCATGTCGAGCGACAGCAGGACGTGGCTGTTCCAGCGCGGGTTCGTGTCGGTGACGTAGATCTCGTCGCGCAGACCGAAGCCGGTGCCGAGGTGCGACACCGCCGCGTTCGAGGGATCCTCGACCTTGATGCCGACGAGCTGCGTCCACGGGTGTGCCTTGAACAGGCCGCCGCCGATCATCTCGCGATAGCCCTTCGAGCCGTAGAACGCGTCGACGCCGCTGTGCGTGACGACGAGTCCCTTGCCGCCGCGCACGAAGTCGAGCATCGCCTGCTCCTGCGCCTTGGTCAGCTTGGGGGCGAGGTCGGTGTGGTTCGGCGTGCCCTCCTTGCGATCCTTGTCCTCGTCCGGCTCGGCGGCGCGCAGCGTGGAATTGGAGAGGAAGAGGACGTCGTACTTGGCGAGGTTCTGTGGCGTGAAGATCGTCGGCACGTCCTCGCTCATCGTGATGTCGAACTCGGTCGTGCTGTCGAGCTGCGCCATCACCTTCTTCGCCGCGTCGATCGCCTCGTAGTGGCGCCAGCCGGTGGTGGCGGTGACCATGAGGACCTTGATCGGCGTGCGCTTCTCCTTCACGGCGAACAGCTCACCGAGGCTCGCCGGCGCGTCCGCCACCTGGAGGGGCGTGACGCGCACGTCGCGGAAGTGGACGCGCGAGTCGGCGTCGTGGTTCTCGAGCGCGATGTAGCCCTCGCGACCCTTCTCACCGATGAAGTCGTTCACCAGCTCGCCGTTGAGGAACACCTTGTAGCGCTGGCCGGCGACCTCGATGCGATAGTGGTTCCACTGGCCGGCGGGCTTCCCCGCCATGCGCGAGGGCGCGGCAACGTCGGCGATCGCGCCCGTCGTGTGGGTCGGGTCGCCGAGGTTGTCGATGCGGACCTCGTAGCCACTCTTCAGCGCGTCGTCGGTCGACTTCGGTGCCGTGGGAACACGCACGAGAATGCCGGACGTCGCACCGGCCGTCTCGCTCATGTAATCGACGTCGAGCGCGAAGTCGTGGAACGAGCGACCACTGTAGTAGAGCAGCCCGGTGCCGCCCTCGCCGGCGATGCTGCCGTCCGGCTGGACGACGAACCGTCCCGGGCCGACGTGCGTCCAGCCGTCGAGCGTGCGGCCGTCGAGCAGAGACTGGCCGGACGTCGTAGCGGTGGATGTGTTCTGCTGTGCGCGCAGGTTCGCCGCGAAGAGCAGCGTGGCGGCAAGCGCGAGAGCGAGTGTGCGGTGCAGCGCCGAGGTCGTCGGGCGATCGAGTGTCCTGGCTCGCATCTCAGATCCCATCCTTGCCGGCAGCGCGAACCGCGGCGTTGAGGCCCCCTTCCATCATCTTCGGCTCGATCGTGCCGTTCTTGTCGGCGTCCACGCCATTCAGCACACGCTGCAGCAGCTCGGTCATCCCGGCGGCGTGCTTGCGCGCTTCGG
>DASVNI010000591.1:0-2258 GCA_036383935.1 Gemmatimonadaceae bacterium
CTCGCGCTCGCGTCGCGCAGCGACGCGCAAGTTCCTGCTCGCCTCGCGGACAGCACGTTCTGGCGCCTGATGAACGAGTACTCGGAGCCGTGGGGCACCTTCCGCTCCGAGAACTTCGTGTCGAACGAGACGTCATTGCAGTGGGTGATTCCCGAGATGACGCGCCGCGCGCCCACGGGCGGCGTGTACATGGGCGTCGCGCCCGATCAGAACTTCACCTACATCACGGCGCTCCAGCCAAGCATCGCCTTCATCGTCGACATCCGGCACCAGAACGCCGTGCAGCACCTGATGTACAAGGCGCTGATCGAGACGTCGAAGGATCGCGCCGACTTTCTCGCAAAGCTGTTCGCGCGTGCGCCCCTCGAGGGAGTGGACACGGCGTCGTCGGTGAGCGAGCTGTTCACGGCGCTGCGCAAGCAGAATCCCGACACCGCGCGCTATCGGGAGAATCTGCGCGCCATCACCGACCGCCTCGTCGGCGTGCACCGCTTCGCCCTGAGCGACAGCGAGCGCACCTCGCTCGGCTGCGTGTACGGCGCCTTCTTCTCGCAGGGGCCGGAGCTCAACTACAGCTACAGCTCCGAGTGCCGCAACGCCGGACAGTACGGGTACGGCTACGGCGGCTTCGGCGGCCCGGGCCCCGGACGCGGCGGATTCTGGATGCCGACCTACGAGGCGATGGTCTCCGAGACCGACAGCGCCGGCAAGAACTGGAGCTACCTCGGCAGCGAGGCCGCATTTCGTGCGCTGAAGTCGATGGAGGAGCGCAACCTGATCGTCCCGCTCACCGGCAACTTCGCCGGGCCGAGCGCGGTCCGCGCGGTGGGGCAGTGGGCGCGCGACCACGGGGCGAAGGTGACGACGTACTATCTGTCGAACGTCGAGCAGTACCTCTTCCAGCAGGACGAGGCGCAACGTTTCTATGAGAACGTTGCCACGCTACCGATCGATTCGACGAGCACCTTCATCCGCTCGTTCGCCGGCGGGCGATTCATGGGGGTGGACAGCACGCTCAAGCTGCGTCAGCAGAGCGCCGCGGGCCGGTCGCTGCAGCTCGTCAGCTCGATCGAGGAGACCCTCAAGGCGTACCGCGACGGCAAGCTCGCGTCGTGGTTCCAGGTGATTGGTGTATCACATCAGTGAGTGGGTGAGTGCGTGAGTGGGTCAGTGAGTGACGGCCTCGGGACGTTCTGGCGCTCCGAGGCCGTCTCGCATTCATCTGTCATTCCGAGCGAGCGGAGCGAGTCGAGGGATCTGCACCTACAGATCGCTGCGCCGCGGTTTCACGCGGAGGGCGCGGAGGATCGCGGAGGACGCGGAGGACGACTCTCGGGGTCGAGCTCCTCGCACAGGCTCACCCGTCCTATCCATCCACGACCCCAAAAAGCGCTAATGGTCCGGGGGACACATCCCTTCGCCACGGCTCCGCGTCCTCCGCGGGCCCGGGCGGTGAGTGGCCGACGTTGGCGCACCGCTCCGCGCCCTCCGCGTGAAACTGCGGCGCTGCGAAGCACCCCAAGGCCGTCTCTCACTCACGCACTCACGCACTCACCCACTCACCCACTCACCCACTCACAGCAGTTCAGGTGTGATGGATCGTCACCGTCATCCGCATCCACGGATGGATGCAGCACTGATAGTTCTCCACTCCCACCTCGTCTGGCGTGTCCGGTGGGCTCGAGCCGCCGTGCGGAATGAAGTCATGCGCTGTGAGCGCCGCGCACTCCGGAGCTATGTGGAAGTTGCCCGAGAGATGGTTGAGCAAGGGGACGATGCCGCCGCCGAAATGCTCGACTTCGGTGAAGGTGTGCGTCTCGCCGCCGACGTTGGTCGCCGAGAAGGAATCCCCGAGCTTGATGTCGAGGTTGAGGGGCGAGAAGCGCCACTCATGAATCGACCTCCACTTACGCTCAGGCCATTTGGTGGAGACGTGCGAGCTCATGGCGAGCGAGCACGTCACCGAGCGCGCGGCCTGACGAGCCGCGTCGGCAGCGGAGGGTGACAGTACGATGCGTGCCGCTATTCCCGGCTGCGGCTGCTGCCTGGTGAATTCGATACATTCGCGACGTTTGCTCGCGGTTTCAGGCGGAGCGAGGTTGCGAACGTCGCGTCGCAGGGTTCGGCCGGCGAGCCTACGTAAGGTTCGCGCGCTCTCTACGTAGCCTGACGGATCGCTATCGGCCGTGGGCGCCGCGAGATTGGGGGCAACCTCTTCCCACCGGTGACCCCATGCGTCCCCTGATGGCGCGACTGCC
>DASVNI010000592.1:0-6894 GCA_036383935.1 Gemmatimonadaceae bacterium
GGCTCGTCTCGATGCGGCCAGGCTACCTCGACGTCGCGCTCAAGCTCACGAGCGTTCGCGATTCGATTCGTCCGCGGTACTACGATCTCTTCGCCAAGGCGCAGTACGACCTCGGGGCCGGAGGTCGCGTCGCGATGCACGTGCTCCGAGCGAGCGACACCTTTCGCTACCTCCAGAAGGACGACCCGAACATCGCGAGCGACTACGCGAGCGACTACGCGTGGCTCACCTGGGACGCTCGCTTCGGCTCGCGCCTGAAGGAGTCCAGCGTCCTCTCCACCGGATTTCTCAACTGGCGCCGCGACGGAGACGAGAGCAAGAACGGCCTGCCATCGGCGCTCATCAAGGATCACCGCACGCTGGATCGCGTCGGGCTGCGGCAGGATTGGACCTTCGACTTCTCGCCCAGCGCGATGCTGAAGTGGGGTTTCGACGCCAAGCAGGAGGGGGCGTCGTACGACTACTACAGCACGGTGCGGGACACGAAGAGCGTCGCCAGCGCCATCGTCGACACGACGGCGATCGTGACGTCACCCAGCACGAACCGACTCGCGCTGTACATCGCCCCGCGCGTGCGCCTGCTTCCCTCGCTCACGGTGGAGGCGGGCGCACGGCTCGACCACAATTCGATTCTCGACGAGTCGATCGTCAGCCCGCGGCTCAACGTCTCCTGGGAGCCGCGCACGGGGACGACCGTGCGCGGTGCGTGGGGCCGCTACAGCCAATCGCAACAGCTCTTCTCGCTCCAGGTCCAGGACGGCGTGAGTGAGTTCGCGCGGGCCGAGAACGCCGAGCAGCGCATCCTCGGCGTGGAGCAGGTGCTGCCGATGGGCGTGACGGCGCGGGTCGAGGCGTACGACCGTCATACGACGAACGCGCGGCCGCTGTACACCAACGCGAGCGCGGAGATCTGGACATTCCCGGAGGTGATGTGGGACCGCATGCGCGTCGATCGGACGGAGAGTCGTGATCGTGGCGTCGAGCTCCAGGTGGGGCGCAGCGTCGGCGGCTTGATGGACTGGTCGTTGGGGTATGCGCTCGCGTCCTCGAACGATCTCGTGGACGGTCGCTGGGCGCCACGTGCGCTGGATCAGCGGCACGCGCTGCACGGCGACTGGTCCCTTCGGCCGGCGAGCAACGCCTGGCGCCTGAGTGTCGGGGGCGTGTGGCACTCCGGCTGGCCGTACACGCCGACCAACCTTGCGCTCGACACGCTGGTGAACGGCGCCGGCCAGCTCGTTGCGCGCCCTCAGCGCTCCGTGGGTGCGTTGAACTCGGAGCGGCTGCCGAGCTATCGGCGGGTCGATGCGCGGTTCACCCGCTACTTCGACACCTCGCGCGGCAGGCTGTCGGCATTCGCCGAGGTGTACAACCTGTTCGGGACCAAGAACGTGCGCGGGCTCTGGAAGCAGGCCGAGGTCAACGGCCGCACCATCCAGATTGTGAGCGGCGAGGTCGACCAATGGCCGCGGCTGCCCTTGATGGGGCTGACCTGGGAGTTCTGATGGGCTAAAGGGCAGGGTTGCGTGAAGGCTGCCTCGAAATATATTTAGGCAGTCCTAAACTCGGCGGCCCCCGCTGCCAACGGTATCGGTGCGCCCCGACTTCACCGTCGCCGAATGTCCGCGATCCATCCCGTTCTACCGCCAAACGAGCCTCGGAATCCGCCACCCCCACCCCCTCCAACCGGAGAGGAGGGCTGGCGGCGTGCGCGCGTAGCGCCCAGCCTCGCCGAGGTCTACCGCAGCGTCCCCATCGGGACCACGTCCAAATGGCGGAAGATTCTCGCCTTTGCCGGACCTGGGTATCTGGTCGCGGTCGGCTACATGGACCCCGGCAACTGGGCCACCGATCTCGCCGGCGGATCGCGCTTCGGGTATGCGCTCCTCAGCGTCATCCTGATCTCCAACCTGATGGCGGTCCTCCTTCAGGGACTCGCCTCAAAGCTGGGCATCGTCACCGGGCGCGACCTCGCCCAGGCCTGCCGCGACCACTACAGCACGCCGGTGGTCTGGATGCTCTGGCTGCTCTGCGAGATCGCCATCGCCGCCTGCGACCTGGCCGAGGTGATCGGATCCGCGATCGCGCTCAATCTCCTCTTCGGCATTCCGCTCCCGGCCGGCGTCGCGATCACCGCGCTCGACGTGCTGCTCCTGCTCTATCTCCAGAACAAGGGCGTCCGCGTCCTCGAGGCGCTCGTCATCACCCTCATCGCCTCCGTCGGCGCCTGCTTCGCGTTCGAGCTCTTCCTCGCGCGCCCCGACGTCGGTGGCATCCTGCGCGGCTTCGTCCCGAGCCCGGGCATCCTCGCCGACCGCGAGAAGCTCTACATCGCCATCGGTATCCTTGGCGCCACGGTGATGCCGCACAACCTGTATCTGCACTCGTCCATCGTGCAGACGCGGAAGTACGACGAGAACGCCGCCGGCAAGCGCGAGGCGGTGCGCTACGCGTTCGTCGACTCGACGATCGCCCTCTCCTTCGCGCTCTTCATCAATGCCGCGATCCTCATCGTCGCCGCGGCCACCTTCCACACCAGCGGCCACGCCGAAGTGGCCGAGATCCAGGACGCGTACAAGCTCCTCACGCCGCTGCTCGGCGCCGGCGCGAGCGCGGCCTTCGCCCTCGCCCTGCTCGCCTCGGGGCAGAACTCGACGTTGACCGGCACGCTCGCCGGCCAGATCGTGATGGAGGGATTCCTCAACATCCGGATCCGTCCCTGGCTGCGGCGCCTCATCACTCGACTCATCGCGATCGTACCCGCCGTCATCGTCGCGATCATCGGCGGAGAGTCCGGGACGGCGCAGCTGCTCATCCTCAGCCAGGTGATCCTGAGCCTGCAGCTATCCTTCGCCGTCTTTCCGCTGGTAATGTTCACCTCCAGCAAATTGAAGATGGGCGAGTTCGTGAACCCGACGTGGCTCAAGCTGCTCGCCTATCTTATCGCGACGGTCATCGCCGGTCTGAACGTGTGGCTGCTCTTCCAGACGGTGCGCGGCTGGCTCGCGTGAGCGATAGTTCCCCACCGACGCACCCCGCTCTCGGCGCCTCATGTACGCACGCATCCTCGTCCCACTCGAGCACTCGGACTACGACGACGCGATCCTCGCGCACGTCGGGAAGCTTGCCCGCGTGCACAACTCGACGGTCGTGTTGATCCACGTCGCCGACGGTTGGGCGGCGCGCAATCAGCAGGGGCTCGCGCTGCGTGAGAGTGCCGAGATGCGCGACGACCGCGACTACATCGAAGCGCGCCGCAACGAACTCGAGGCGGCGGGAATCCAGGCGGAGTGCATCCTCGCCGGTGGCGATCCCGGTCCCGAGATCGCCGCGGCGGCGGAGCGCGAGGGGTGCGATCTCGTCGCCATGAGCACCCATGGCCACAAAGGCGTGCAGGATCTCCTGCGCGGCAGCGTCGCCAACGAGGTGCGGCACCGCGTCACCGTGCCCGTCCTGATGGTCCGCGGCTCGCCGCGACGGAGCAAGCCGGCATGAACACGACCTCCACGTCGCAGCCGCTCAGTGGTCCGGTCGAGGACTACCTCAAGGCGATCTACGACCTCGAGCGCGGCGCGCAGGCGGCGACGACGAACGAGATCGCCGAGCGACTCGCGATCTCCCCCGCGTCGGTGAGCGGGATGGTGCGTCGCCTGGCCGATCAGGGGCTCATCACGCACGAGCCGTATCGCGGCGTGCGCCTCACGGAGGACGGGCGGCGAGCGGCGCTGCGCACCCTGCGTCGCCATCGCATCCTCGAGTGCTATCTCACCGAGGTGCTCGGTTATCCCTGGGACCGCGTCCACGATGAAGCCGAGCAACTGGAGCACGCCGCGTCGGAGGAGCTGATCGAGCGTATGGCGTCGGCGCTCGGCGATCCGTCGCACGACCCGCACGGCGCGCCGATCCCGTCGCGCGAGGGCGAAGTCGACGAGCCCATGCTGCGTACGCTCGCCGACACGTCGGTGGGGGAACAGGTTCGCGTGCGGCAGGTGATGGACAAGGACGCCGAGCGGCTCCGCTATCTGGCCGAGCTCGGCATTCGGCCCGGCGCGCTCGTGCGAATCCTCGAGCGTGCGCCCTTCGACGGACCCATCACCCTCGGCGTCGGCCGCACCGGTGGCGGCGTGACGCGTGTCATCGGTCCCGCGCTGGCGGAGCAGGTGTTCGTCGAGCCGTTCGGCGCTGATTGAACATCGGCTTCACCGGAACGCGAATTGCCCACCTCGTCCACGCATCCCGAGAATTCTTCCGGAGGAGCGTGTGACTGCTCGACCGAAGCCTGTGATCGATCCGGAGGCCGGGATCCCCGACCTGATCCGGAGTCTCACGGACGACTCCAAGCGCCTCGTCAGCGACGAGGTTCGACTCGCGAAGCTCGAGGCGAGGGACAGCCTGCATCGCGCCGCACGCGGTGGCATCTGGCTGGCGCTCGCTCTGGGCGTCGCGATCGTCATGTTCGTCGCGCTCACCGTCTTCCTCGTCACGCTCATCGGTCGACTGGGGAACGGGCACATGTGGATCGGCGCGATGGTCACGGGGATTCTCGAGCTGGCCGTGGGCGGCATGCTGCTCAAGCGCGGGCTAACGTCGTACGCCCAACCGTCGTACACGCTGGTCGAGACGCGCGGAGCGCTCACCGACACGGCGCACTGGGCCAACGGCGTTCGGCAGCGCTGAGCATCGTCGCCGCGGGGGACGCGCGCCCCGCCGCGCGCGCTCCTGCCGCGTCGCCATGAACCGTCGACTCGCTCCTCTCCTCCTGCTCGCCGTGGCCCTGCGGGTCGCACCGGCGCAGGCGACACCCGTACGGACTATGACAGTAGACAGCCGTCTCGCCGCCGACGCGCACCTCCACGTCGGTGATCGCGTCGTCGTCGCCTCGGCTGCCGGCGAGCCCGGCGACACCGTCATCGTTGCCGCCATCACGCAACGCCGCGCCGATCCCGCCGAGATCGCGCGCGGCGAGTACCGCGTCCGCCTGCATCTCGGTCAGTTGCAGTCGCTCCTCGGCTACGGCGATCGTGTGGACCGCTTCGCCGTCGCGACCAGATCCCCCGACGCCGCCAGCGACGCCGTCGCGCGCATCAACGCAGCGGCGTTCGGCTTTCGCGCCCATCGCTCCGCCGACGTCGCCGTCGAGACGTCGAAGACCTTCGCCGTCGTCTCGCGCTTCCATCGCGCCATCGGGACGATCACCATCGTCGCGAGCGCGATCTTCCTGCTCTGCATCATGCTGCTCAAGGTCGACGAGCGGCGTCGAGACGTCGCCGCCCTGCGGCTCATCGGCTGCAGCGAGCGCACCATCGTCGGCAGCGTCGTCCTCGAGGCGACGGCCATCGCGGTGCTCGGAAGTCTCTTCGGGGTCGTCGTCGGCGGGACGGCGTCCTTTCTCGTCAACCGTCACTACCAGGCGGTGTATCGTACGCCGCTCCGTTTCTCCATCGTGACGGGCGATATCGTCGCCCTCGCCGTCGCGCTCGCGCTCGTCCTCGGCATCGTCGCCGGCTGGGTCGCCGCGCGCCGGCTCGTGCGCACGCCGCCGCTCGCCCTCTTCGGGCGCTGAGCCATGCTCGCGACGCTCGCCATCGCCTCGCTCGCTCGCCATCGCGTCCGCACGGCGCTCGCGATCCTTGGCGTCACCGTCTCGGCCGCGATGCTGCTCGACATGGTCATGCTCGCCAGCGGGATGCGTGAGTCCTTCCGCGGCCTGTTGCTCTCGCAGGGATTCCAGCTTCGCCTCTCGCCGCGCGGCACGCTCCCCTTCGACACCGAAGCGACGATCCGCAACGCGGACAGCCTGCTCGCTGTCGTGCGCGCGCGGCCAGGCGTCGTCGCGGCGAGTCCGGTCCTTGGCGGTCAACTCCACTTTCCCAAGCGCGACGCCACCATCACGGCCAGCGCGCTCGGCGTCGAGCCGGCGGTGCAGGGCGACTACGAGCTCGTCGAAGGACGACAGCCTGCTGCGGCGGACGAGATCGTCGCCAACGACGCGACACTCCGTGCCCTCGGGCATTCGCTCGGCGACACGCTGCGCGCCGCGGCGGGCTACGATCCGCAGCTTCGCACGTACTCCGGCGAACGCACCCTGCGCATCGTGGGCCGCGTGCGATTCATCTACCTCGCGCTCGACCAGCGTGCCGTCGCCCTTCCGATCGCCACGTTGCGCGCGATGGGCGGGCCCGCGTCGGCGGACCGCATGTCGCTCGCGATGGTCAAGCTCCGTCCCGGTGCCGACGTCGAGCGCGAGCGCGCCGCGCTGCACGCGCTCCTGCCGCAGGTCACGGTGACGTCCACCGCTCAGGCGCTCCAGCAGGTGGACGAGCGGCTCAGCTACTTCCGGCAGCTCGCGGTCATTCTCGGGACGGTGAGCCTCGTCGTCGGGTTCCTCCTCGTCACGACGCTGGTCACCGTCTCGGTGAACGAGCGCATCGGCGAGATCGCCGTCATGCGCGCCATCGGCGTGCATCGGTGGCGCATCGTCGGGCAGATCCTGCTCGAGTCGTCGGCGCTCATGCTGATTGCCGCGCCGCTCGGCCTCGCGCTGGGGCTCGTGACGGCGCGCTGGCTCGATTCGATCCTCGCGCGCTTTCCCGGACTCCCCGAACGCATCGACTTCTTTCTCTTCCAGCCGCGTGCGGCATGGACGGCGCTCGGGCTCCTCGTCGTCAGCGGCATCCTCGCCGGCGTCTATCCGTCGTGGCGCAGCGCGTCGCTGCCCATCGCCGTGACGCTGCGGCAGGAGGCGGTCGGATGACGGGGGCGATCGTCGAGGTGCGCGACCTGGCACGCGAGTATCGCATGGGCGAGGAGCGCGTGCCGGCACTCCGAGGCGTCACCTTCACCATACACCAGCCGGAGTATGTGGCCATCGTCGGGCCCTCCGGCTGCGGGAAG
>DASVNI010000593.1:0-6088 GCA_036383935.1 Gemmatimonadaceae bacterium
GGACAGCGGCGTCTCTGCCTCTCCCGAAGCCTCCGCCTCGCGGCGTGCCCTTCGCGCGTAGCGCTCGATCAGCGTCTCGTACGCCGGGGTGAGCTCGCCGGCGAAGATGACGCGAGCCCCTTCCTTCGGCAGCTCGCTGAACAGTGTCTCGAGCGGCTCGGCTTCTGGCGTTCCCAGCAGCGCGTCGAGCCAGGCGAGCGCGACGGCGCGCACGCTCTCCGCCTTGAGCGTCGAGCTCTGGAGCAGCGCCACGAGCTCGGCGGGTGCACCCACGACGATGTGCGGCGGCGACGACTTCAGGAGTCGCGCCGCGCGCGGGCTGTTCGACACGGCGAGGACGCGAACCTCGCGCACCCCGACCGTGCCGACGAGCGCATCCGCAGCGGCGGCCGCGCTCTCCGCGTCGCTGGTGACGACCAGCAGCTGCGGCTCACTGCGCGCGAGATCGATGCGGTCGACGACGGGCGCGAGCACCCGAGCGAGTGCAGCCCAATCCAGAGGCAGGACGTGCACGGCATTCTGGCCGCGGGTGATTCCGGTCGACTCCTTCGCTTCTCCTTCCACGGCTTGCTCCGGTCGAGTGCGCTGCGCGCGCCACTGAGTTGTCAAAATTGGGAAGCGAAAGGTAGCCGCCTGGCGCGGGCGAATCCAATCACGCGCCTCAGTGCGCTGGAGATCGCCCCTGTCTGCCTCGAGGGGCCGGCGGTATATCTCTCGCGTACAGTTACGGACGTAGTGATCGAGCGCTCCCGAACGCAGCAAAACGGCGACACGTCACGTCGCCGTTGTTGCACATTCGGGCAACCGCCGACCGGAGGAGAATCGTGACCGTTGCCGTGCAGCTCGAACCGACCGCGAGCGTCCCATCCGTCGAATATCGTTGGGACGCGGACACCGAGATCCTCACCGCTCGACTGCGTGGGACGAGCGGCCGCACGGGCATGTCGGGCTCCGTGGAGCTCGAGGGCTCGGATGGCTCGTGGCTCATCCTCGATGTCGCATCGGGATGCATCGACGGCGTGGAGGTCGCGGTCTGGCCCGACGTTCACAAGCGCCGGGGGCTCGCCCCGCCGGCGGCGGAAGACGCGCGCGTCGTCGTGCCGGCCAACGGGGATGGTCGGGAGATCGCCGCGGTCGAGGTGGAGACGCGGTTGCTCGCCGAAGCCGACGACACGCAGCGCGTGATCCACTTCCGACTCGGCGCGCCGCGTCCCGTTCGCACCGTGCGTCTCGGACACGATCTCCTGCTCGACGTCGACCCTCAGAGCCGCATCGCCGGCCTCTGGCTGCTCAACGTGCCGCCCTCTCCCACTCCACTCTCTACGTGATCACGACCATCGTGCTCATTCGCGCCGAGCCGGCGTCCGTTCCCCTCACGGCGCAGCGGCTCGCGGAGATCGACGGTGTTACCGAGGTCTATTCCGTGAGCGGCGACTGGGATCTCGTGGCGATCGTGAAGGTGCCCGAGTACGATCAGATCGCGCGCGTGGTGACCGAGGTCTTTCCGACGGTGCCCGGGCTGCAGCGCACGCAGACGCTCACGGCGTTTCGTGCGTATGCGAAGAAGGACCTGCAGCAGGCCTGGGACATCGGCGTGGAGTGAGGGCGCGCGCCGTGCGCGCGCCCTCAGCTCAGCTCTTTTTCTTCGGGTCGGCGCACCAGCTCGTCTCGCCTCGCGCCATCTCCACCCACTTGCCGTCCACGAAGCGGAGGAAGAGCAGGTAGCTCTGGCCGCCGTTCGCCCATCCCTCGAGCATCAGCTCGTCGATGCCATCGCCGGTGATGTCGGCGTGGTCGATGAGGCGGCGGAATTCGGGCAGCGAGTCGCCCGCCACGTGGATGAACGACGCGTCATAGCCGTGCCCCGTGGAATCGGCGAGGAGGAAGAGATGACGCGGATGGCCGTGGATCCCGCCGCCGCGCTCCATGAACGATGCGACGAGCGTCGGCGCGTTCGTGGCGCCGGTCGAGATGGCGGAGACCGCGAGATCGAGCTCCGCGCGCGCGTTCTTCGTCAGCCCCTGCTGCTGCGCCACGCGATTGGCGATGGCGCGCGCGGAATCGAGTGCGCTCGGCGGAACCGGCGCGCGGACGCCGGGCGCCGCGAGAGGCTCGCTCGTCGCGATGCGCTCGACCATGACTTCCTGCGCCTCGTTTGGCCGCGCCGCCACGGCTGCCAGCGGCTTGAGGTTACGGCAGTGCGGGAGCTTGTAGAGCGGGCCCGCGTCGTCCCACATCCCGCGGCGGATCACCGCCTCACCGTCGGACTTGCCGTCGCGGTAGATCGAAAGCGGGGTGCCCGGGCGGAAATACAGGTGGTCGAAGTCCTTCCACCCCTGCCCATTGAGCGTGACGGGCGCGAGACGGCCCTGGATGCTCGTCGCCACCGGCAGCAGACGCGGATCGGTCCTGTCCCCGAAGAGGAGAAACACCACGTTCGGCTTGTTGGCGATGTTGGTCTGCGGCACCTCCACCTCGGCCGACTCGACCTTCTTGCTACAGCCTGCCGTCGCGGTTAGGATGCTGGCCATTGCCGCGACCCCGAAGATCGCCCGTAGCCGCCGCTGACGGATGGGGGGCACACGTTCGCCGAGCTGCTCTCGCGTAGTGGGGAAGATCGGGTGCATTCGAGTTCTAGAGGCGACCCAGCAATGGACGTCCGTACAGTGAGGCGGCAGCTCGCGGCCCTCCTGCCGGAGGCACGTCCTACCGGTGAGGGCGAGGGGACACTCGAGCTACTCGCGACCTCATCTTTAGACGCCCCCCGCCTGGTAAGCGCAACGGTGCTCGAGGGGGCAGGGCCGTTGAAAGCCCGAAGGGTGTTCGGCGGTCCCTCGCCGGCCTTCCGGGCATTTCTGGACGGCACGCAGCGGAGCCAGGTCGTGTCCCACCTGCACGGCATCCCCATCGTCTTCGGCACCGCGGCGGCGGTGATCCGCGAGCGGCGAAACCGGCGCATGCACACCTGGTCCCCGCCGCTGGTCGAGACGCGCATGTACGCCCCCCGGGCGCTGGTGGGAAAGCGCGCGTGGGAGTCGCTGACGGCCGTCACCGGCGGACGGCTGGTCGACACGACGGACGGTGAGCACGAGGCTGGTACGCACCCCTTCACCCTCAAGGACGCCGCCTACCACGGCGTGCAGGCGCACCGCGAGGCCCTCGAGCGGCGCCTGGCCGAGCGGTGGTGCACGGTGGAGAACGACCGTCTGTTCATCGACGGCGGGATCAGTGGCAGCGAAGAGGTCGCCACGTCGGCCTGCACGGTCGGCGTCGTGAAGTCGCACCGGACGCTCTACGCCGAGGGCCCTGCGCTGGCCGTCGTGCTGGGCCTCGGCCAAAGCGAGCGGTCGAGCGTGTTCGTGATCAACGAGAAAGCCTCGCGTCGCACCAGGGTGGCGAGCTGGTATCTCCGGCTGCGCGACGCGTCCGGTCGTGATCCGATGTGGGGGCTGGTCCGCGTCGAAATTGCCCACCCCCAGCCGGAGGACATGCACGCCATCGGCGACCGGGCGGACGAAGTCTCACGCTGGATCCTCGCCGAGGCCTCCCCGCTCTCCCTTCCGGACGCGCGCTGGGACAAGATGGTGTACGGCATCCGGGATTGTGAGGAATTCCTCCGCGCCGTCGCCGGCTGACGCTGCTCATCCGCTTCTTCGAAGTTCGCAGTTCCGCATCCCCGCATCCCGCATCTCCGCATGTCCTCGATTCTCGGTCGAGTCGTCGCTACCGAGCGACGCCCGAACACTCCCCACGAGTTCCACTTCTGGACCGCGCTCGACTCGCCGGTCGGGATCGGGACGATCGTGCGCGTCGACGGACGGGACGCGGTGAACGGCGTCGTACCGCACGTGTACGGCATCGTGACCGAGGGCTTCAGCTGGACCGACCTCGCGACGCCCCTGCACGACGTGATGGGGTTTGACGGTCTGCCCGACGCCGAATCACTGCACCAGACGAGTCGTGCCGAGATCCGGCTCTACACCGCCGCCGTGCTTCGCCACGTGCCGGAGGAGCCGCTGCAGCCGGTGCCGATGGGCACCGTGTTCCTGGCCGACGAGTCGGACGTCGAGATCGCGCTGCGCATGGACGGCTACCTGAAGCCGGGCGCACGCACGGGGATCCCGATCGGCGTGTACCGCGCCGGCGGCACCGACGCGCCCATCTATCTCGACGCTGACTTCCTCATCGGTCCCGAGGCTGCGCACCTGAACATCAGCGGCGTGTCCGGCCTGGCGACGAAGACGAGTGCCGTGGAGTGGCTGCTGCAGTCGATCTTCACGCACTTCCCCGCGCAGAAGGGGAGCGTCGCCGCGGTCTGCTTCAACGTGAAGGGGCCCGACCTCTGCTTCCTCGACCTGCCGGGAGAGATCGAGGAGGCGGATCGCGCGCTCTACGAGAAGTGCGCCGTCGCGCCCGAGCCTTTCGGTGACGTCCAGTACTTCGCGCCGTACAAGTCGGACGGCGTGTCGCTCAACACCCTGCGCTCGAACGAGGCGCTGCTCGACAACGTGACGGCGCTCACCTGGGGACTGCGCGAGGTGCTCCAGTATGCCGAGGTGCTGCTCAACAAGGATGACGTCGACGCGAAGGCGGACGCGCTGATCGACTTCATCAAGGAGAACGTGCTCGACAAGAAGTTCGTCGATCCGATGCTCGAGCGGCCGCATTCGGTCACGTCGTTCGCGGACCTCGACGCCTGGTTCCGCGATGTGCTCCGCGGGCTGGAGAAGAAGGACGACCAGAGCTGGCGCACCCACCACGTGGCGACGATCCGTAAGGTGCGAAACCGTCTCTCCAACATCTCGCTGCGATGCAAGGGACTCGTCGCCGACGACGGGGCGACGAGCGACCTCCCGTTCGGGAGCTTTCAGGATCGCACGGTGTATGTCATTGACGTTGCCGGTCTCGAGGAGGACGCACAGGATCTGATCTTCGCCCGCGTGGTGACGAAGCTGCGCGAGCACCTCGAGAAGCGGGACCTGGGCGTACAGCACGTCGTCGTGTTCGTGGACGAGCTGAACAAGTACGCGCCGGGCGACGGTCCGGAAACGTACGTACGCAAGATGCTGCTCGACATCGCCGAGCGAGGTCGGTACCTGGGTCTGGTGCTCTTCTCCGCCCAGCAGTTTCGCTCGCAGGTGCATCGCCGCGTGGTGGGCAACTCAGGCACGGCACTCTACGGTCGCATGGACGGCGACGAGCTGGCGACGCCCGGCTACGCGGTCTTGAGCCCGGCGATCAAGACGAAGCTGGCGACATTGGAGAAAGGACAGCTCATGGTGCGTCACCCGCACTTCACACAACCCATCTTCGTGCGATTCCCGCGTCCGGCCGTGATGCGCGGGCGGGATGGCGTGAGCCGCTATCCGGCGGCGCAGTCGGTGTCGCTGCACGCGGCGGTGCTCCGTACGCTGCGCGTGCTCGATCCGTCGCTGACGCTGGGTTGGCTGCAGGACGTGACGCAGCTCGCGACCGACGACGAGATCCTGCGCGCGCGCAACGACGTCGTACGGACGCGGCCGTCGGACGTGCGCAAGACGTTCGCCGCGCACTTCCGTGCTGCGGTGGCGCCGCGGACAGCGTCGCGCCAGCACACGCCGGCGCCGCTGCCCACCGCTCCCTCGGACGATCCGTACGGGTTCTGAGGAGACACTGAGGTAGTGCGCACCGCGACGTCCATCCAGCGCCAGGGCAGGCAGCACGCACGGTCGCTCGCGCTCGCCGCGGCGGCGCTGATCGGCGCGACGCACCACGGTGGGGCGCAGACCTCCGTCGCGCGGGAGGGGGTCGTGCTCCGCCTGCATCCGCGCGTCGGCGACACGCTGCGCACGCGGCTCGAGCAGCTCACGGAGATCACGATCGGGCGCCCGGGCACCACGCCAAAGCCGACGGCGACGACGGTGATCGTCCTCGCGCGCACCATCGTCCAGGAGTCGCGGCAGGCGTCGACGACGGTGCTCACGGTCGTCGATTCGGCCGACGTGCACACGTCGGACGTGCGGAGTGGTCCAATGGCGGCCCAGGCGGAGCGCTCGCTGCGCGGACAGCAGCTCATCCTGCAGCTCGCGGAGGACGGTACGGTGGAGAT
>DASVNI010000594.1:0-24034 GCA_036383935.1 Gemmatimonadaceae bacterium
CCGGGCTCGCGGGTTCGCCCTTCTTCCAGGTGCCGCCGACGACCTCACTGGGGAGCAGCCTGAGCTTCCGCGTCACGCAGAACTGGGCCGCGTCGTGGCAGACGAACTACGACTTCGTGCACCACAGCTTCGCCAGCCAGATCGTCTCGCTGCAGCGTGACCTGCACGACTGGCGCGCCATATTCGCCTTCACGCAGGCGCCGAACGGCAGCTTCGCGTTCAACTTCCTCATCGCGCTGAAGGCCGAGCCGGACCTCAAGTTCGACTACCACAAGGCGACGTACCGCAACGAGGGGCTCGGCGGCATCCGCTAGCGGGGCGCGCCCTTGAATTGTCCACTCGGGCCGCTGACATTGCGCGCATGCCGACGGCCGTGGTTCTCGACGGGCACTCGCTCACGCTCGACGACGTCGTAGCGGTCGCGGTGCGGCGCGCGCCGGTCGAGCTCGCACCTGCCGCGAGGGCACGGATGGAGCAGGCGAACGCGGTTGTCGCCGCGCTCGTCGAGAGCGGTGCGGTCGCGTACGGCGTGACGACCGGGTTCGGGAAGCTGTCGGAGATCGCGATCCCCCGCGCGCGATTGGGCGAGCTCCAGGTCAACCTCGTGCGGAGTCACGCCGCCGGCGTCGGGCCCCTCCTTCCCGAGCGAGAGACCCGCGCGATGATGCTCCTTCGCGCGAACGTGATCGCCAAGGGTTACTCCGGCGCACGCAGCGTGCTCGCCGAGACGCTCGTCGCGATGCTGAACGCCGGACTCTATCCGCCCATCCCGGAGCAGGGGAGCGTCGGCGCGAGTGGCGACCTCGCGCCCCTCGCGCATCTCGCGCTGGCGCTCATCGGAGAGGGACAGCTCACGCTCGGCGATGAGTCGGGCGATGCGGCGGCGATGCTCGCGCGTGCCGGCCTCGCTCCCGTGACGCTGGGGCCGAAGGAAGGGATCACGCTGATCAACGGCACGCAGGCGCACACCGCCATCGCCGCACTGGCGATCGTGGACGCGCACCGGCTCTGGCAAGTGGCGCATCTCGCCGGCGCGATGTCGCTCGAAGCGCTGCTCGGCACTCCCGTCGCGTTCGATGCGCGCATTCAGGATGCGCGCGGCCAGCTCGGTCAGGCGGCGAGCGCAGCGCTGCTGCGGCAGCTGCTGCGCGCGAGCGAGATCCGTGAATCGCACCGGCACGGCGACCCGCGCGTGCAGGACCAGTACTCGCTGCGATGCATGCCGCAGGTGCACGGCCCCGTGCTGGACGCGATCGACTTCTGTGCCGGCGTGGTGGGCCGCGAGCTGAACGCCGCTACCGACAACCCGCTCGTCTTCGCGGACAGCGGAGAGCTGTTGAGCGGCGGGAATTTCCACGGGCAGTCGGTCGCGATGGCGCTCGACTTCCTCGCCATCGCGCTGACGAACCTCGCGACGATCGCCGAGCGACGGATCGACCGGCTCGTGAATCCCGAGCTCAATCAGGGACTCACCCCCTTTCTCACGCCCGATGCGGGGGTGAGCTCGGGATTCATGATGGCGCAGGTCTCCGCCGCATCGCTCGCCAGCGAGTGCAAGGTGTTGTCGCATCCGGCGAGCGTGGACACGATCCCGACCGACGGGAACAAGGAAGACGTCGTCCCCATGGCGATGGGTGCTGCCTGGAAGCTGCGTCGCGTCGTGGCGAACGTGCGGCACGTCCTCGCCATCGAGTTGATGTGCGCCGCGCAAGGGCTCGACCAACGGGAGCCGCTGCGCGCGGGGCAGGGCGCGCGGCGCGGGCAGGCGCTCGTGCGAGAGCTCGTGACGCCGCTCGTCGAGGATCGCGTGCTGTCCGGTGACATCGCGCGCATCGCCGATGCGATCGAGCGCGGACATTTCACCGCTGCGGTGCGAGGTGATTGGTGAGCAGCACGGTCTCGGGTCCCCGGCTCGTGCGCGCCCCACGTGGCACCACGTTGAGCTGCAAGGGCTGGCAACAGGAAGCCGCGTTGCGCATGCTCATGAACAATCTCGATCCCGACGTCGCGGAGCGGCCCGACGACCTCGTCGTCTACGGCGGCACGGGCAAGGCCGCGCGGAGCTGGGAAGCGTTCGACGCGATCGTCGACACGCTGCGCGCGCTCGAGCACGACGAGACCCTGCTGGTGCAGAGCGGAAAGCCCGTCGCGGTGTTCCGCACCCATGCCTCCGCCCCGCGCGTTCTCATCGCGAACTCGAATCTCGTGGGGCGCTGGGCCACCTGGGAGCACTTCCGCGAGCTGGAGCGGCGCGGGCTCATGATGTATGGCCAGATGACCGCGGGCTCGTGGATCTACATCGGCTCGCAGGGGATCGTGCAGGGGACGTACGAGACCTTCGGCGCCGTCGCGGACCGTCACTTCGGGGGGACGCTCGCGGGCCGGCTCGTCGTCACCGCCGGCCTCGGGGGAATGGGCGGTGCCCAACCACTCGCGGCCACGATGGAGGGCGCCGCGATGCTCGCCTTCGACGTCGACGAATCGCGGATCGACAAACGCATCGCGACGGGCTACTGCGACGTGAAGGCCGCGACGCTCGACGAGGGGCTCGCGCTCGTCGAAGCCGCGCGACGTGAAGGGCGTGCGCTCTCCGTCGCCGTCGTGATGAACGCGGCGCCCGCGCTCGAGGACCTGGTGCGGCGCGGCGTGCGCGTCGACGTGCTCACCGATCAGACGAGTGCGCACGACATGCTGCGCGGCTACATCCCCGACGGCATGACGCTCGACGAAGCCGCCGAGCTCCGCGCGCGCGACGAGGTGAGCTACGTGGCGGCGAGCACCGCGACCGCGATGCGTCACGTGCGGGCGATGCTGGCGCTCCAGCGCGCCGGCGCCGTGACGTTCGACTACGGCAACAACATCCGCACCGTCGCCTACGACGCCGGCGTCCTGGATGCGTTCCAGATTCCGGGCTTCATCCCGGAGTACATCCGGCCACTGTTCTGCGAGGGAAAGGGTCCCTTCCGCTGGGTGGCGCTGTCAGGCGACCCGGCCGACATCCGCCGCACCGACGAGCTGGTGCTCGAGCTGTTTCCCGACGATGCGCACCTCCGCCGGTGGATCACCCTCGCCCGTGAGCGCATTCAATTCCAGGGATTGCCCGCACGAATCTGCTGGCTCGGGCAGGGCGCTCGCGCGCGCTTCGGCGTGGCGTTGAACGATCTCGTCGCGCGCGGCGAGCTCTCCGCCCCGATCGCCATCGGGCGCGACCATCTCGACACGGGAAGCGTGGCCTCACCATTCCGCGAGACGGAAGGCATGCGCGACGGCACGGACGCGGTGAGCGACTGGCCCATCCTCAACGCGCTGCTCAACGTGGCCAGTGGTGCGAGCTGGGTGTCGTTCCATCACGGCGGCGGTGTCGGCATCGGCAACTCGCTGCACGCCGGCCAGGTCATCGTCGCCGACGGCACGCCGGAGATGCGCGTCCGCCTCGAGCGCGTGCTGACGAACGATCCCGGCATCGGCGTCGCGCGGCATGCGGATGCGGGCTACGAATTGGCGCTGGCGACCGCGCGCCGCGAAGGGATCGATCTTCCGATGGCTCCATAGAGTGCTCTCACATCGCTTCAAGCCCTATCACGTTCCGCTGTTTCTCGCCAAGTACGCGTGGTTGGCGGCGCGGCGCCGTCCCGTGCTCGTGCACTTCGAGGTCACGCTGCGATGCAACGCGCGCTGCGGCTTCTGCGACTACTGGAAGACGCCGGCGGAAGCGAAGGCGGACGAGCTGCAGTCGTACGCCGACGCGGCGCGATTCTTCAATCCCATGCTGATGACGTTCACCGGCGGCGAGCCGCTGCTGCGTCGCGACCTCGAGGAGCTCGTCGCCGCCGTGAACGAAGCGGTGCGGCTGAAGTACGTCACGCTCATCACGCACGGCGCCATGCTCACGCCGGAGCGCGCCGTCGCATTGCGCGAAGCGGGCATCGATCAGTTCTCCATCTCGCTCGACTATCTCGACGGGCGGCACGACACCGCGCGCGGCATTCCCGGGCTCACGGAGCGGATCTTCCGCGCCGTCGATGGGATGCGCGCTCGTGGGATCGACAACATTCGCTTCAACACGGTGATCAAGGACGACAACCTCGATCAGCTGCTCCCGATCGTCGAGCGCGCGGCGTCCCTCGGCTGCGGTGTGAACTTCAGCGTGTACACCGACGCGAAGAACGGCAACCGCGCTCATCTCGTCGACCAGTCTCGTCACGCCGCCCTCGATGACGCGGTCGCGCGCGTGCTCGACTACAAGCGGCGCCGGCGCGGCGTCATCACGAACTCCGACGCCTACCTCGAGATGGTGCCGCAGTGGGTGCGCGGCGAGCTCACCGAGCCCTGTCGCTCGGGTGAGCGCACGATTCATCTCGATCCGGCCGGCCGCGTGAAACGGTGCCCGGATTTTCCGACCGATTTTCACTGGCGCGATTTCGAGCGCTACGAGCCGATCGACTGTGACGCGTGCTTCTACGCCTGCCGTGGCGAAGCACAGGCACCGCTGCGGCTCTCGCGCGTCCGCGACGTGATGGGCCACGCGCGGCCAGTCGCGTGACGACCGCGCAACTCTTCATCGGCGCACGCCAGATCGTCACCTGTGCCGGCCCGCCGCGCGCACGTGTCGGCGCGGAGCTGGGCGACGCCGGCGTGGTGACGGACAGTGCGGTCCTGGTGCGCGATGGCGTCGTCGTATCGATCGCGTCCGCGCGCGAGCTCCGTGCGGCGAACCCGGCGGCCGAGATCGTCGACTGCGCGGGCGGCGTACTCACGCCGGGATTCGTCGACTCCCACACGCACGCCATCTTTGGCCGCGCACGGTACGAAGAGCAGGAGCTGCGCGCCGCGGGCGCCGACTACATGGAGATCGCGCGGCGGGGCGGGGGCATTCACTCGTCCGTCCGCGACCTGCGCGCCCGCAGCGAGGACGAGCTGTTCGGGCTCGCTGTGCCGCGACTCATGCGGCTGGCCGCGTCCGGCGTCACGACGGTCGAGGTGAAGTCCGGGTACGGGCTCACGCTGGACGACGAGCTCAAGACCCTTCGCGTCGTGCGACGCCTCGCCACGGCGCTCCCCCTGCGCATCGTGCCGACCTTTCTGGGCGCGCACGAGATTCCCCTCGAACAGCGCGAGCGCGCCAATGGCCGGCGCGAGTACGTGGACCGGGTCATCCACGACATGATTCCCGCCATCGCTGAGGAAAGGCTCGCCCGCTTCGCCGATGTGTTCTGCGAGCCCGGCGTCTTCACGGTGAGCGAGTCGCGCGAGCTGCTGATCGCGGCGCGTGCGGCCGGCCTCGGCATCAAGCTGCACGCCGACGAGCTCGCGCCCGGGGGCGGCGCGGAGCTGGCGGCCGAGCTGGGCGCAACGTCAGCCGACCATCTCGCGGCCATCAGCGAGCCGGGTATCGCCGCACTCGCGTCCGCGGGCACCGTCGCGACGCTCCTGCCGGCAACAATGCTCTTCCTCGGTAAGCGCGAGCAGGCGCCGGCCCGCCGGCTCATCGATGCGGGCGTGGCGATCGCCCTTGCCACCGACTTCAATCCCGGCACCTCACCCACGACCAACTTTCCGATCGTCCTCACCCTCGGCGTCAGCCGGCTCGGGCTGTCAGCCGCCGAGGCGATCGTCGCCTCCACCGCGAACGGCGCTGCGGCGCTGGCGCTGGCGGAACGGACCGGCCAGCTCGCGCCGGGCTATTCCGCCGATCTGGCGCTGTGGGGTGTGGAGGACTTCCGAGAGCTGCCTTATTGGCTCGGCGACGGCCGCTGCGTGGCGTCCTGGACGCGCGGCAAACCTTGTCACCCCCGTGACTTAGCAGTAGCTTGTTGACGCCGAGCCCCCTCCCGTGCGAAGGACGGGGCTGCCCTTCGCGGAGCCCGCCACTCGCCGATGCCTGATGTCGCCAAGCTGAAGAAAAAGGCAGCTGAGCTCGAGCTGAAGAAGCAGTTCGACAAGGCGCTGGCGGTATACGTCGAAATTCTCCAGACCTACGACAAGTCCGACGACGAGATCGACGTCGGGCTGTATAATCGCGTCGGGGATATCTACCTCAAGCAGGGCAACGTCGCAGACGCCCTCGATTACTACGAGAAGGCGGTCGACAAGTACGCCGACAGCGGCTTCTTCAACAACGCGATCGCGCTCTGCAACAAGATCCTGCGCAACTCGCCGGGACGCGCCTCGATCTACTACAAGCTCGGGAAGATCAGCGCGCAGAAGGGCTTCGTCAGCGACGCGAAGATCAACTTCCTCGAGTATGCCGACCGGATGCAGAAGGCCGGCAAGAAGGACGAGGCGTTCCGCGCGCTGAAGGAGTTCGCCGACCTCTGTCCTGATCAGGACGACGTCCGGCTGCTCCTTGCCGATCAGCTCTCGAAGCAGGAGCGCGGCTCCGAGGCACTCGATCAGCTCCAGCTGCTCTACCAGCGGTACACCGCCCAGGGCCGCGAGCTCGAGGCACGCGCGACCGTCGATCGCATGAAGGCGATTGACCCGAGCGCGCAGCCACGCGAGAGTGATGGAGCGCCTCGGGGCGCCAACGACCTGGTCTTTCTCGACCTCGAGGAGGAGCGCCGTAGTCGCAACAACGCGGTCATCGCGAAGCGCGCGATGCAGGGGCTCGACCTGATTCACACGGGCGAGGTCCAGGAGATCGCGCCGCCGAAGGCGGAGCCCAAACCCGAGCCGAAGCCCGCGCCCGTTGTGCCGGTCGCGCCACCTGTGCCGGAACCCGCGCTTCAGGATATTCCCGCACCGACGCCTGAGGTGCTCGAGACCTCCGCGATCGAACCGGCGCTGCTCGACGGACTGACCCGCGCCGGCGAGTTCGTGCATGAGGAGGAGCTGCGCAGTCCCCTCGACGGGCTCAACGACGTCGTGCTCGAGACCGACGGGATGCCGGAGCTCAGCGGCTCCGCGCGCATGTTGGACCTCGAGCCGACTGATCTCAGCGCCTCGTTCGCGCCACGGTCGGCGCCGCCGGCAGCGCCCGCGACGCCCACGCCGATCGGGACATCCGTCCAGCCGGAGCCGATCGCACCTGCGGAGCCGGCCCCGGACCTGGTCGACTTCGCGATGCCGGAGCCCCGCGCGGGACAGCCCGTCGCGTCGGTGGCGGATCTTCCGTTCATCCTGGAGCCCGAGATCGCGGCTCCGGCGCCTGTCGCGTCGTCGCCGAGAGGAGGGGAGCCGGAGCTCGAGGAGGAGCCCTCGATCGGCGGCGATCTGCCGCTCATCATGCCGGAGGAGGAGCCGGCGTCGGCGCAGCCCGACGCGCTCGCCGACATCCCCCTGATGGACCTCTCGCTGCCGACGCCGGGTGAGGCGATGGCCAGCATCAAGGGCGTACCGGTGGATAGCGGTCCGGCCATCGACTTCCTCGATGTCGACGACCTGGTGTCGGCGAAGAGTGAAGAACCGCCCAGTGCGTCGGCGCCCGCCGTCTCGAAGACGGGCGACTTCGAGGCCATCTCCGGCATCCCCACTCCTCCGGCAGCACGGCCCAGTCACACCATCGAGGCAGAGCACTCGGTGGAGCTGCTGAAGACGCTGCTGGAGGAGGTGCCGGGCGATCACTTCAGGCGGCAGCAGCTCGCCGAAGCGATGCTCGAGTCGGGCGACCGGGAAGGAGGTCTCCGCGAGCTCGAGACGGCGATGATCGGCTTCGAGCGAGCGGACGAGCTGGCCTCAGCGGCGTCGATCGCCGACGAGATCGTGCGCCTCAATCCCGAGTCGGTACGGCACCACCAGAAGCGCGTCGAGTACGCGTTCCGCACCAACGAGCGTGGACGTCTGCTCGAGGCGTACCTCGCGCTCGCCGACGCGCTGTTCCGCAACGGTCAGTCGGACAAGTCGCGCGCGATCTATCACCGCGTGATCGAGCTCGCGCCCGATGATCTGCGCGCCCAGGCCGCCCTGCAGAACTTCGCCGAGGAAGAGGCCGAGCCCGAGCTGCCGCCACCTCCGCCGCCGCGCGAGCGATCGACGTCCGGTGTCGTGCCACGTGTGCCGCCGCGCCCGTTGAGCCCTGTGCCAGACGACGAATTCGTCAATCTCGGGGACTGGCTGCGTGACGACGACGCGCCGAAGGACACGCGCATGGTCGTCGCGGAGAAGGAGCCGACGGGCGACGAGGAGGCGGACTTCCAGGACATGCTCCGGAAGTTCAAGCAGGGGATCGCCGACAACGTCGACGAAGAGGACCATCAGAGCCACTACGACCTCGGCGTCGCGTACAAGGAGATGGGGCTCCTCGACGAGGCGATCGCCGAATTCCAGAAGGCGCTGCGCGGGCCCTCCAATCGTGTGCCGACGTACGAAGCGCTGGGGCAGTGCTTCATGGAGAAGGACCAGGTGCCGATGGCGGCGACGATCCTGAGTCGCGCGATCCACGAGAAGGGCGTGAGCGACGACCAGCTCGTCGGCGTCCTCTATCTGCTGGGGCGTTGTGCCGAGATCCGCGGGCAGCGCGATCAGGCACTCGAGTATTATCATCGCGTGTTCGTCGTCGACATCCAGTTCAAGGACGTCGGCGAGCGACTCACCACGATCGAGAGCGCGAGATAGTGAGCAGCGTCGTCACACGTACGCGCACGCCCGGCAACGCGGCGCTGCGCGACATCCAGGAGCCGGTACGCGAGCGTCTCGAGGACGTCGTCGTCGAGATGCGGCGCATCGTGACTGCCGACCTGCCGATGATCGAGCAGGTCAGCGGACACCTGCTGCAGATGCGCGGGAAGATGTTCCGCCCGACGCTCGCGCTGCTCGCCAGCGAGACCGACGGGACGCCCGAGAAACGCGTCGTGACCCTCGCGTCGGTCGTCGAGTTGATGCATCTGGCTTCGCTCGTGCACGACGATTCCGTCGACCACTCGACGCTGCGGCGCGGGCTGCCGACCGTGAACTCGCTCTTCAGCCATCAGGTGAGCGTGATCATGGGCGACTTCCTCTACGCACGCGCACTCGAGGCGCTGGTCGCCCAGGGGGATCTCGAGCTCCTGCGCGTGCTGACGAACGTGACGAGCCAGTTGACGATCGGAGAGATGCGTCAGCTCGCGGCCGTGGAGCGCCTCGCCTTCACGGAAGCGGAATACGAGTCGCTCATCGAAGCGAAGACGGCATCGCTGCTCAGCGCCGCGTGCGAGACGGGCGCCATGTGCGGTGCCGCGCGCCACCGGGCGACACTTCGCCGGTTCGGCGGTCGGCTTGGTATGGCCTTCCAGGTGTGCGACGACATCCTCGATTACACGGAGACCTCTTCCGTGACGGGAAAGCCGTCGGGGCTCGATCTTCGCGAGCACAAAGTCACCCTGCCGCTCATCGCGGCCCTGCCCAAGCTGTCCGCGGCAGGTCGCCGGCAGGTGGAGTCGCTGTTCGCTACGGACGAACCCACGGACGACCAGATCCACCAAGTCGTTGGCCTCGTGACGGAGGCCGGCGGGATCGACGCCGCGCGCCGCCGAGGTGAACAGTACGCCCTCGAAGCCGACGCGGCGCTGCGCGGCCTGCCCGACACGCCGGCGCGCGCAGCGCTCGCCGACGCCATCCTCTACGTCATGGACCGGCGCTCGTAATGCCTCCTCGCGGATCTTCCAGTCGCCGACCGGTGTTTCACGCGGTGACGCTTGCCCTCGGCTTCATCGTAGGCGGCCTCATGACGCAAGTCGCGCGGCGATTCATGCATCCTGGAGCGGTCAAGGAGTTCTTCACCACGGGTGTCACGCCGTCGGTCGGCCCCGTAACGCTCGATCTCATCATCCTCAAGTTCTCGCTCGGTCCGGTAGCGCTCGACGTGTCACTGTTGAGTCTGCTCGGAGTTCTGATCGCCTATCTCATCGCCCGGTCGCTCTTCTAGGAGAATCTCATGTTCGGCAATCTCGGTTTCGGCGAGTTGATGATCATTCTGGTCATCGTGCTCGTGCTCTTCGGTGCCAAGCGCATCCCGGAGATCAGCGCATCCTTCGGTAAGGGGATCCGCGAGTTCAAGAAGAACGTGAACGAGGTCGAGCGCTCGATCACCGAGCCCGAGCCGTCGCGTTATGATTCGCGCCTCGCCGCCGGCGAGCCGCAGCGCACGCAGCCCGCGCAGAACGAAGAAGTGCGCCCGGAGCCGAAGCGCCTGATCTGACGGCCGCGCGCGCATCGCGCGCGCATCGCATCGACTGAGTCGTGGAATGCACGAAGGGCCCGCGCGGCGCTGCCACGCGGGCCCTTCGTCCATAGCGGATCTCGATCAGGTCACCGACTGCCGCTTCAGCTGCGCGGTGATCTCCTTCCGGTGGTCGTCGATGTTCGCCGACTTGCGCAGATCCTCGAAGAACGCCTGCAGCCGCTGCTGCCGCATCTGCTGGATGCGCGCGGCACGCAGATCCTTCTTCTTCGCCTCGAACGCCACGCGGTCGGACGGCTTGCGAGCATCGACCTGAAGCACGAACACGGCGTTCTGCTCGCGAATCGGGACGCTGACGGCACCGACCGGCAGCGCGAAGGCGGCTCCGAGTGCCTCACCCACGCTGCCGAACGACGACGCGGCGCCCGAGCGGTTGGTGAGACCCGTCTTCTCGACGGTCAGCTTCTGGGCAGCCGCAGCCGCCTCGAGCGAGCTCGAACGCGCCGCCGAGGCGAGCGCGCTGGCCTGCGGAATCACACGCTCCACCGCCCGGTCGATGGCGACGCGCGCCCGCACGTCACCCTTCACCGCCTCGAAGGTCTTGCCTCCAGGCGTGATCGAATCGAGCTGGGCGAGGTAGTAGCCGTCCTCTGCATCGAACAGGTCGCTGATCTCGCCCGGCCTCACCCCGCTGAACGCCCAGGCGCTCACGCTCGGGATGTACCGATCCTCGAACCGGGCCGGCTCACCTTCGATGACCGACACCTTGAACGGCTTGAGTCCGAGCGTCTTTGCCGCTTCAGCGAACTTCGCGGGCTGGTCGCTGCCCGCGGCCAGCTTGGAGAGCTGATCCGCCTCGCGATCGACCTTCGCCGCCGAACTGTCGCTCGGCTGGATGCGAAGGAGGATGTGATGCAATGCGGTGGTATCGCCCGATCGTGAGTCGAGCCGGATGAGGTGATAGCCGAACGGCGTGAGCACGGGCTGCGAGAGCTCGCCCGGCTTGAGCGCGTCGACCGCCTTCTCGAAGTCGGGTACGAAGCGGCCCTTCGGGCCCTTTCCGAGATCTCCACCGTTCGCGCCCGACACGGTGTCGGCCGACTCACGCTTCGCCACTTCCTCGAACTTCGCGCCGCCGACGATCTCGGCGCGGAGCGCAAGGATGCGGTTGCGGACTGCGGCGCTGTCGGCAGCCGTCACGACACGCGGGATCGAGAGCACACTCACGACGGCCCGGCCGGCGCGGTCGAACTCCTCCTTGTGCGCGTTGTAGTACTTCCGCAGGTCGTCGTCGGAGATGTTCGAATCCGCCGCCGTGGGCGTCGGCTGGAACTTGACGAAGCTCACCGACGCGCTGTCGTTGGCGTCCTGCCAGGCGCGCCACAGATCGAGATCGGTCACGTACACACCCGCCGTCACCTGCTCGGCGAGCTTCTGCTTCGGCACCTCGGAGCGGAAGTACTGCTCGAGCGCCACGAGCAGGCCGGACTGGCGAGCCTGACCGCTCGCGAGCAGGCGCTGATACTTCGCCGGGTCGAACTGCCCGTCCGTCTGCAGGTCCGGCGCGCTCGTGATCCAGCGGGGAGGAGCAAAGCGCGCGTAGTCGCGCAGCTCGGCGTCGCTCACCGTGATACCACGGCGGCGATACTCCTGCTGGAGCAGGATGTCCTGGACCATCTCGTCGAACGACTGATTCTCGATCCGCTGAATCTCGTCCTGTGAGAGCGACTGGCCGGCCTGTTGCTGCGCCTCCTGGATGAGCTGGCTGCTACGGCGCTGCCAGTCTGTGTACAGGATGCTGGTGCCGTTGACGGTGGCGACGGCGGTCGTCGGCGTCACCGCGCTGCGGCCGATGAGGCCAGAGGATTGGAACAGGAGGAAGCCGCCGATGAACGCGATCGCGAGGATCCAGAAGACGAACTTGGCGGAGCTCCGCATTGCTTGGAGCACGGGGCAAAACTCCTTCAGCGACGGGGAATGCGGGTGAGGAGGGAAGCTGGAAAAAGTATTTGGCGAGAGTGGCTAAAATCAAGTGACGGTGGCACTTCTGATTGACTTGTCCCCTCCGCGCGGTATCTTATTGCGCTCCCGACCACCACCGCCTGCAGGCCGCTACCGAGGCTTTGATGGCCAGCTCTGCCCGCATCGACGAGCTCAAACAGAAGTTCGACGAAAACCCGCGCCGCTATTTCGCCCCTCTGGCGAATGAGTTCCGTAAGGTCGGCGATCTCGAACAGGCGATCCTGATCTGCGAGGCGTATCTCCCGCAGCAGCCGGGCCACATGAGCGGCCACATCGTCTACGGTCAGGCGCTGTACGAGAGCAGTCGGCTGGACGAGGCGCAGGGGGTGTTCCAGACCGCGCTGTCGCTCGACCCTGAGAACCTCATCGCGCTTCGGCATCTCGGTGACATCGCCGCTCGCCAGGGCGATGCGACCTCCGCGCGCCGGTGGTACGAGCGCGTGCTCGAGGCGGATCCGCGAAACGAGGAGATCCAGGGGCTGATCAACGGCCTGTCGGAAGAGCGCAGCGCAGCCCACGAGGCGCCGGCGCCTGCCGCCGCGCCCGGATATGCCGAGCCGCGCAGCGCGCCGCCCGCCACACCCGTGCAGGCATTCGCGGCCGCACCCGACGCGCACTTCGCGACGCCGGACGTGGTCGAGGCCGAGATGCCCGAGTTGCTCGATCTGGACGTCTCGCTCCCGGAGAGCACGCCGCCCGCGGCGGAGCCGGCCGCCGCCGCGCCCCGGGAAGCAGCGCCTGCGACGCCGAGTGGATCTGAATTCGAGCCCACGTCGGTTGCCGACTTCGATCGGACGCCGGAGACGCGCGACCTGATGCCTGAGCCGAGTGGCATGGCCGAGGGCTTCGAGTCGTCCGAGTTCGCGGCGCCAAGCGCGGAGATCGCGCAGGAGCCCGGTCTGCAGTCGGCATTCGAGGACGAGACTGGCGTCAACGGTGCCGCCATCGCACCGCTGGCCGGTCTGGAAGCGGCACCCGGCATCTCCACGCCCGAGCCCGCGCCGGTCGCGGACGCCTTCCCCGAGCTCGACGAACCGCTTCCGGCGGACGAGGAGCTCGTGCTTCCGCCGCACGGCGACTCGATGGCCGCGAGCGCTCCCCCCGTCGCGCCCCCGTCGCACGAGGAAGGGCTGCTGGACTTCGACATGCCGGTAGTTGAGGAAGCGCCCGCGCGCGCCGAAGCGCCGAGCAGCCCAGCGATTCCACCCGAGCTCCCGCCCGAGGTGATCGCGGCCGAGGCCGAGCTGATCGACGCGGCCGGCGTCCCCGCGCCAGCTGCCGAGGCTGCGACCACGGAAGCTGTCCCGGAGCCGGAGTCGGTTGGGCCGGAGCTGACGTTCGTGGATGTCGAGGCGACGTCGGAAGCGCCCGCCGCCGAAGCCGAACCGGAGCTGGAGCCTGAGCCGGTGCAGGCCGCACAGCGCCCGTTCGTCACCGAGACGATGGCCGAGCTGTACCTGAAGCAGGGGTTCCGGACGGAAGCGCTGGCCGTCTACGAGCAGCTCAGCGCCGCCAACCCGTCCGATGAGCGCCTGGCCGAGCGAGTCGCGTCGCTGCGGACGGAGACGGCGCCGGCGCCCGCGGCCGGTCCACCGGTTCGCGAGTTCTTCGCCCGCTTCGCATCGCGTCGTCCGTGGGAGCGTGCCGCAGCCGCGGCACCGCCATCAGAGAACGACTTCGACTTTACGGAGCCCGAGGTCCCCGCCGAGCTCCCGCCCGAAGTGATCGCCGCTGAGGCGGCCGAACTCACCGGCGAAGCGGCGCCTGCGTCTCCGCCTACCGACGAGTCTCGCACGGCAGCGGACGCGCCGACGGCGGCTGGACCGTCAGGCGGCTCCATCGACGCGCTCTTCGGGAACAAGCCGACGGGATCCACGGAGGACTCCGCCGCGTCGGCGCTCTCGCAGGCGTTCGGCGGATCACCCGACGCGCCGCCGATCGCCGGCAACCCGGCGCGGCAGGCCACGGGAGAGCTGTCGCTCGACAGCGTATTCCGCGAGGGCGGACCGCGCGGTGCTCGCAACTCGCAGGGCTTCTCGTTCGATCAGTTCTTCTCGCACAGCGCCGAGGGGGAAGGCACCTCGGGTGGTGGCGCGTCGCAGGAGAATCCGGCCTCCGGCGAGCCGGCCGAGCGCACGGCAGACGACATCGAGCAGTTCAACTCCTGGTTGCAGGGGTTGAAGCAGCGGTGAAGATCGCCGTCCTCAACGGACCGAATCTCAACCTGCTCGGGACCCGCGAGCCGGAGCGATACGGACGCACCACACTTGCCGAGGTGGAACGCTCCCTCGGCAACGTCGCGTCGGAGCTCGGCGTCGAGCTGGAGTGCGCGCAGCACAACGGCGAGGGGCAGCTCATCGATGCCGTGCACGCCATGCGCGGGCGGGTGGACGGAGCCATCATCAACGCGGGCGCCTACTCGCACAGCAGCCTCGCGTTGCGCGACGCGCTCGTGGGCGTGTCGGTGCCGTTCGTCGAAGTGCACGTCACGAACGTCTACGCTCGTGAGCCCGAGCGGCGCCACTCGATGCTCGCCCCCGCCGCGATCGGCGGGATCGTGGGGCTCGGCGTACAGGGTTACGAGCTGGCGCTCCGGGGACTCGTCGCTGCACTGAAGGGCCAGTCGGCGTGAGCGACCCGCGTCGGCGCCGCATCGCCGCCCTCGTGGACGGCCTTACCGCGGCACACCTCGACGGCCTGCTGCTGACCGGCCTCTCGAACATCCGCTACCTGACCGGGTTCTCGGGCTCGAGCGCACTGCTCGTCGTGAGCACGCGCGACGTCGTGCTCATCACCGATTTCCGCTATCAGACGCAGGTGGTGGAAGAGGTCGGGGACATCGCACGCATCGTCATCGAGCCGTCGAGCCTGTGGACCGGCCTCTGGCAGCAGCTCGCGCAGCTCGGCGGCCTCCAGGTGCTGGGCTTCGAGACGACGCACATCCCGCATCGCGACTTTCAGCGGCTCGTCGAATCCGGCTCGCGCTGGCAGTGGCGACCGACGGTCGATCTCGTGGAGACGCTACGCGAACGGAAGGACGAGACCGAGATCGCGCAGATCGAGCGCGCCGCGAACGTCGCGACGACCGCTCTCGATCGCACGCTCCCCCAGATCCACGTGGGGATGACCGAGCTCGCCGTCGCGGGCGTGCTCGAGAAGGAGCTCCGCGACGCCGGGAGCGAGGGATTCGCCTTTCCTTCGATCGTGGCGAGCGGACCGCGGGCCGCGCTGCCGCACGCGCACTCGTCGGCGCGACGGATCGAGCGCGACGACTGGCTGCTGATGGACTTCGGCGCCATCGTGGACGGCTACTGCTCGGACATCACGCGCACCGTGGTCGTCGGCTCGGCGAGTGACGAGCACCGGGCCGTGTACGACGTGGTCCGCGAAGCCCAGTCGCGCGCATCCGCCGGGGTCAGGGCAGGGATGACCGGCCGGGATGCCGACGCTCTCGCTCGGGACTACATTGATCGGGCGGGATTCGGACCGCAGTTCGGGCATAGCCTCGGACACGGAATCGGATTGGAAGTACACGAGGCGCCGCGGCTGGCGCGCACCGCGGAAGGCGTGCTTCCGGAGGGGGCGGTGGTCACGATCGAGCCAGGGATCTATCGACCCGGCTGGGGCGGTGTCCGCATCGAGGACGACGTCGTCCTTGGCGCGGATGGCCCGCGCATACTCACACAGTTCCCGCGCGAGCTGATCGAGCTCGCATGAGCGATGCGCATGATGCCGCGTCGCGCCATACTCATGGGCCTATGATCGACCTACGCTACGTCAAGAAGTTGATCGACATCCTCGACGAATCCACCGTGGACTCGATCGAGATCTCCTCGGACAAGGGGATGAAGATTCGCATCTCGAAGAGCCCGAGTGGCCGAGGTGCGATGCAGGTGGCCCAGCCGACGGTGATGGCGCCGATGATGGCTCCGCCGATGCTCCCCACCGGTCAGCCCACGCCCGCCGAAGGAACACCGGCAGTGGAGCCGGCGCCCGCGGCTGAGCCGAAGAGCGGGGGCAACGAGGTCAAGTCGCCCATGGTCGGCACCTTCTATTCTGCGCCCGAGCCAGGCGCCAAGCCTTACGTCTCGGTGGGTTCGCGCGTCTCGAAAGGGCAGATACTCTGCATCATCGAGGCGATGAAGATCATGAATGAGATCGAATCCGAGGTCGCGGGCGTCGTGACCGAGGTTCTCGCCTCCGACGCGCAGCCGGTCGAATACGGCCAGCCGCTCTTCCGGATCGATCCCAATGGCTAGCTCCGTCCCCCCCGCCGCTCCTCCCGCACCAACCGCCGCCCCGTCGCCCGCCACGCCGGGCCAGATGTTCAACTTCAAGGCGGTGCTCCAGCAGTTGATCCAGCGGAACGCCTCCGACCTGCACCTCAAGGTCGGCCGCCCCCCGACGCTGCGCCTGCACGGCGATCTCGTCCCGCTCGATCACCCGGCACTCCGTCCGGAAGATCTGAAGGGGCTCGCCGAGCAGTTGATGACGCCGCGTCAGGTGAAGGAGTTCACGGAGAACAAGGAGTGCGACTTCGCCATCGGCGTGCCCGGCATCGGGCGCTTCCGGTGTAACGTCTACCAGCAGCGCGGCTCTCTCTGCTTCGCGATGCGCGCCATTCCGTATCAGGCACGCACGATCAAGGAGCTGAACCTGCCGGTCGTGCTCGAGGAGGTCGCGCTCAAGCCGCGCGGGCTCGTCCTCGTCACGGGCATCACGGGCTCGGGAAAGAGCACGGCGCTCGCTGCGATGATCCAGCACATCAACGAGCAGCGGAAGGCGAACGTCATCACGATCGAGGATCCGATCGAGTTCCTGCATCGCGACATCAACTGCCACATCAACCAGCGCGAGGTGGGGACCGACACGGCGACGTTCGGTCAGGCGCTGCGTCGCGTGCTCCGGCAGGATCCGGACATCATCCTCATCGGTGAGATCCGCGATCTGGAGACGCTCGACACGGCGCTCAAGGCGGCCGACACGGGGCACCTCGTGTTCAGCACGCTGCACACGACGGACGCGACGCAGACGATCAATCGCGTGCTCTCCTTCTATCCGCCGCACCAGCAGGCCGAGGTGCGTTTCTCCCTCGCCAGCGCGCTGCAGGCGGTCGTCTCGCTGCGCCTCGTGCCCCGCGCCGACAAGCCGGGCCGCGTGCCGGCGTGTGAGGTGCTCATCAACACGCAGACGGTTCGCGACCAGATCCGCGACATGGACAAGACGCTCAACATCCCCGATCTGATCAAGGAGGGCACCGTGCAGTACGGGATGCAGAGCTTCGATCAGTCCCTCATGCAGCACTACACGCAGGGGACCATCTCGTACGAGAGCGCGGTCTTCTACGCGACGAGTCCGAGCGAGTTCGCGCTTCGGGTGCAGGGCGTCGCCGGCACGAGCGACAACAGCTGGTCGTCGTTCGAGTCCGACTCGCAGTCCTGACCGAGAGGAACGAACACGTTGTTTAAGAAGGTTCTCATCGCCAACCGCGGCGAGATCGCGCTGCGCGTCATCCGCGCCTGCCGCGAGCTCGGCGTCCAGACGGTAGCCGTCTACTCCGAGGCCGACCGCGAGTCGCTTCACGTCCGCTTCGCCGATGACGACGTCTGCATCGGACCACCGTCGGCGCGCGACTCCTATCTCAAGATTCCACGTATCATCGCGGCGGCGGAGATCACCGGCGCGGATGCGATCCATCCGGGTTACGGCTTTCTCGCCGAGAACGCGGAGTTCGCCGAGATCTGCGCGGCGTCGAACATCACCTTCATCGGACCCACGGCGGAACAGATCCGCGTGATGGGCGACAAGGCCGCGGCCCGGAAGGCGATGACCGAGGTCGGCGTGCCGATCGTGCCGGGTACACCTGGCCCGGTGGAAGACGTCGAGGAAGCGCTCGCCTTCGCGAACTCGATCGGCTATCCGGTGATCATCAAGGCCGCCGCCGGTGGTGGGGGCAAGGGCATGCGCGTCGCCAAGGATGCCGACGAGTTCGAGCGCTCCTTCCAGCTCGCGCGCAGCGAGGCGCTGTCGGCGTTCGGCAACGGCGACGTGTACGTCGAGAAGTACCTCATGCGCCCGCGGCACATCGAGTTTCAGATCCTGGGCGACAAGTACGGGTAGGTGATCCATCTCGGTGAGCGCGACTGCTCGGTGCAGCGACGGCACCAGAAGCTCATCGAGGAGGCGCCGAGTCCCGCGATGACGCCGGACCTTCGCCAGCGCATGGGCGACGCGGCCGTCGCGGGCGCGAAGGCGATCGAGTACGTCGGCGCCGGCACGATCGAGATGCTGCTCGACGAGGACGGCTCGTTCTACTTCATGGAGATGAACACGCGCATCCAGGTGGAGCACCCGGTCACGGAGATGCTCACCGGGGTGGATCTCGTGAAGGAGCAGATCCGCGTCGCCGCGGGAGAGCCGCTCGGAGTCACCGAGCTGCCGCCGCTGCGCGGACACGTCATCGAGTGCCGCGTGAACGCCGAAGATCCGAACCGGAACTTCCAGCCGTCGCCGGGTCGTATCGTCACCTTCCATCCGCCTGGCGGGAACGGGGTGCGGCTCGACACGCACGTGTATGCGGGCTACACCGTTCCGCCCTTCTACGATTCGATGATCGCGAAGGTGATCTGCCAGGGACGCGACCGCGAGGAAGCGCTGGCCAAGATGCGCCTCGCGCTGGAGACCTTCATCATCGAGGGGCCGACGACCACGATCCCCTTCCTCGCGCGCGTGATGCAGAATCCGCGCTTCCAGAGCGGTGACGTCGACACGAAGTTCCTCGAGCGCGAGCCCGAGCTGATGAAGGAGCCCGGCTAGCGTGAAGATCGACGTGTTGTTCGGCGTACAAAATCTCACTCCGCAGGACGTCCAGGGGCGCGTCGTGGCGATGATCGACGTGCTCCGCGCGTCGTCGACGATCGCCGTCGCACTCGCGAACGGTGCGCGCGCGATCATCCCGCTGGAGAGCTCGGAGGACGTCGTCACCCGCTCCAAGCAGTTCGAGCGAGCGGGAGTGCTGCTCGCCGGCGAGCGGCGAATGCTCCGGATGGACGGCTTCGACCTGGGCAACTCGCCCGTGGAGCACTCGCGGGCCGCGGTGGAGGGAAAGACGGTCCTCCTCACGACGACCAACGGGACGCGGGCGTTGCTGGCGGTCCAGGGCGCACGTGACGTCGTCGTGGCCTCGTACGTCAACCTCACTGCGGTCTGTGCGATGTTGCGCGCCGCATTGCGCGGCGGCTCGGACGTCACGATCGTGTGTGCGGGGCAGGACCGGCAGTTCGCGCTCGAAGACGCCGCGTGCGCGGGTCGCTACGTCTATCAGATCTCCAAGCGAATGCCGGCGGCGGAATCGAACGATGCCGCGCTGGCGGCCTCGCTCATCGACCGAAAGTACGGCGACAACCTGATGCGGCTCTTCCAAACCGCGGCGCACGGCCGGGCCCTGGCCGCCGCGGGCTTCGAAGAAGATCTCGCCGCATGCGCGGCCGTGGACTCGTACCCGGTCATCCCGATCTACCAGGATCGGCACATCACCAAGCTGGGGCCCGAGCGGGAGCGGTAGTCCGCGTGGGCAGCACAGGTCTCAAGCGCGAGCTGATCGGCATCGCGCTCCTCCTCTTCGCCGTCTTTCTAGGCGCCGCACTCGCTGCGTATGCGGCGAACTCGCTGCGCGCCGGCGTGGACGTGCGGCACAGCGTCGGGTGGGTCGGCTTCTACCTCGCCTATCCCGTCGTGAGCTTCTTCGGGTGGCCGGCCGCTGCGCTCACTCCGCTCGTGCCGGCCGTCCATGCGCTGCGCCTGTTCGGGCGCCTCGAGTCCGAGACCGATCGCTCGTGGATGATCTTCCTCGCGGGCGTGGTCGTTCTCCTGCCGATCGCCGTCGGGCTGGCGGTCGCGCCGCCGGTTGGCGTCTCGTCGCCCGCGGCGGGTATCTGGGGCGGCTTCGTCGCGTACTACTGGCGCGCGTGGTTCGGCGGGTTCGGCGCGTGGGTCGTAGTGCTGTTGGCGGCGAGCGTGCTCACGGCGGTCACGCTGCGCTGGAACCCGGTGCGGATGATCGTCGGACGTAAGGCGCCGCCTCCAGCGCCCGTCGTCGCGGCAGCGGCCGAGGAGCCGTACGCGCCGCCGAAGCGCCGTCGCAAGAAGGGGAAGGAGCCAGTCGACGTTGCGCTGGCGCTGGAGCCGCCGCCTGAAGAGTTCGAAGCGATGGACGCGCTTGCCGCGATTCAGGCCTCGTCGTCCGCCGACGCGGATGCGAAGGAGGATGCGGCGATCGAGGAGGCAGCGAAGCGCCGCGGCAAGGCGAAGAAGGAGCCGACCAGGCGCGACGACGAGATTGCCGCCGCCATCGAGGCGACCGAGACGCCCGAGCTGTCGAGCGATGAGCTGCCGCCCTCCGATCTCCTGAACGCGCCACCGCCGCGCAACGCGGACCTCGGCCGGCGCGAGCTGGACGCGATGGGCGTCAAGCTCATGGATGCGCTCCGGACCTTCAAGGTCGAGGGAGAGCTGACGGGCCGTACGACCGGACCGGTCGTGACACAGTTCGAGGTGTCTCCCGCGCCGGGTGTGAAGGTGCGGCAGATCGCGAACCTCTCGAACGACCTCGCGCTCGCCATGCGGGCACCGTCGATCCGCATCGTCGCGCCGATTCCAGGACGCGGCGCGGTCGGTGTCGAGGTGCCGAATCCGACGCCGGAGATCGTCGGCTTTCGCGAGCTGATCGAGCACGGAGAATTCCGCAATGCGCGCGCGGCGCTGCCGATCGCGCTCGGCAAGGATCTCGAGGGGAAGCCGGTCATCGCCGACCTCGCCAAGATGCCACACTTGCTCATCGCGGGAGCGACCGGCTCAGGGAAATCGGTGTGTGTGAACACCATCATCACGAGCCTGGTGTACCGGCACACGCCGCGGACGCTGCGCTTCCTGATGGTGGACCCGAAGATGGTCGAGCTGTCGGTGTACAATGCCCTGCCGCACAAGCGGCACAAGGTGATCACCGACAATCGCGACGCGGCATCGGTGCTGAAGTGGGCCGTGCTGGAGATGCAGGAGCGCTACGAGCTGCTGGCGGCGAACGGCTGCCGCAACCTGCAGGACTTCAATCGCCGCGTGCAGGACAAGGCGACGCTCAAGGCGCCGCGCCGCAAGGACGTCGCGTTCGAGGACAACGTCTATCGCGGCGACATCCTGCCGTACATCGTCGTGATCATCGACGAGATGGCCGACCTGATGATGACGGTGCAGGGCGAGGTGGAGACGCCGATCGCGATGCTGGCGCAGAAGGCGCGTGCCATTGGAATTCACCTGATCCTTGCCACGCAACGGCCGAGCGTGAACGTCATCACCGGCTTGATCAAGGCGAACTTCCCGAGCCGCATCGCGTTTCGCGTGGCGAGCCAGGTGGACAGCCGCACGATCATCGACGGAGCCGGCGCCGAGGCGCTGCTCGGCAACGGCGACATGCTGTTCATCCCGCCGGGCAAGAGCGAGGCGAGCCGTCTCCAGGGCGCTTATCTGTCGAGCGAGGAGACGGAACGCCTGATGAGCTGGTACGAGGCGCAGCGCGATCGACGTCGCGCACGTCTGCGCGAAGCGGGGCTCGAGGTGGAAGCCGAGATGTCGCCGGACGAGCCGGACATTCTCGAGACGGTGCGCACGCGCGAGGCAGAAGCACGCGCGGCAATGGAAGGCGGAGCGGAGGAGGGTGGGCCGGATGCCGGTTCGCGCGACCCGCTGTTCCGCGAGGCGGCCGAGCTGTGCATCCAGAATCAGAGTGGATCGACCTCGCTCCTGCAGCGCCGGCTCGGCATCGGCTATGGACGCGCGGCCCGGGTGATCGATCAGCTGGCCGACGCGGGAGTCCTCGACGCGAAGAGCGGTCCGAAGGGTCGCGAGGTGCGCGTCGGACTCGAGGATCTCGATCGCATCTGCGGCACGAAGGAACCGTGATACGCGCCTGGCTCGCGCTCGCCGCGCTCAGCGCATTGCCCAGTGCGCTCGCGGCGCAGCAGGGAAATAGCAGCACGCCTGCCGGGGTAGTCGCTCCCGCGGCGGACTCGGTCGGTCCGTTCGAGCGGCCCGATGGAACGCATCTTCGGGCCGGCACGTCGACCTTTCGCCTAACGCTGCAGCGTGACGGCCGGAGCACGCCGCTCGGCACACGGACGGTCGACGTCGGTGAATCTCAGCTCGGTGGTACGACGGTGTGGGTGATCGCCGAGCGCCGTGAGGGAACCGTGGTGCCGACGAGTGACTCGCTGTGGCTCACTCGCACTGAGCTCTCGCCGGAGCGCTGGGTCGCATCGATCGACCGGACGAAGATGGCCGCGTCGTTCTCGAAGGATTCCATGTTCGGCGCGATTCAGAGCTATGAGGGGCGCGCTTCGTTCTCGAGCGCCGTCGCGCCGGGAGCGCTGATCACGCCCGGGATGACCGAGCGAGTCGTCGAGTTGCTCCCCCTCCACGTCGGCTATCACGCGCTCGCCACACTGCTCCTGCTCGACTCGGGTACGCCGCGCACGCTGCCGGCGGAGCTGATCGTCGAACGCGAGGAGCGCGTGCACGCGGGCGGCGGCGACGTGGACGCCTGGGTCGTGCTGCTGAGAGCCGGCTCGATCGAGGAACGCCTCTGGGTCTCGAAGAGCGACCGACGCGTCGTGCGAACGGAGCAGCACTCCAGCACCGGGGTAGTAGTGGGAGAGGCCATCTGAGCTGCTGCTGAAGTCTCTCCGGCGGATGTACGGAGCGTCTCCTGACAGCCGTTTGAAATCGGCCCACCCTGCGTCCATGCGGTGAGGGTGCCTCGCCGCCCCGCGATATCCTGTGGCGCATGTCAGCGGCCAGGCAGGCATTCGGCGAGCTGGGCGAGCGGATCGCGGAGCGGTGGCTTCGGGGGCGGGGATGGCGCGTGGTACAGCGCCGGTTCCGGACCGGACACCGGGACATCGATCTCGTGGTCGAGCGGGACGGGATGGTGGCGTTCGTCGAGGTCAAGGCCCGACGCGGCGCGGGGTTCGGCGGTCCGGTGGAAGCCGTGAACTGGCGGAAACAGAAGGAGTTAGGCCGTTCGGCGCGAGTCTGGGTCTCTCGCCATGGCCGCTCCACGGACGCCTACCGCTTCGATGTCATTGGCGTGCTCGTCGAGGGAAACCGGGTGCGGGTCCGCCACGTCGAGGACGCATTTCCCCTCCATCTTTCGGCTTGATTTCGGGCCCTGGGGTTCGTATTTTCTTCGGGTATCGGGTCGCCTGCTTTTCCGGTACGCTTATGTCCGCGTGGCCAGAGGAATCCACGACAAACGAGAGGATGTAGACGAATGGCTGTGTCCACGATTGCAGACGACAAGAAGAAGGCGCTGAACCTCGCGATCGCGCAGATCGAGAAGAGCTGTGGCAAGGGCTCGATCATGCGGATGGACGAGAAGGAGAAGGTCCGGGTCGAGGCCGTACCGACCGGCGCGATCAACCTCGATGCCGCGATCGGTGTCGGTGGAATTCCTCGCGGTCGCGTGACCGAGATCTACGGACCGGAATCGAGCGGTAAGACGACGCTGTGTCTTCACGTCGTCGCGAATGCGCAGAAGATGGGCGGTGTCGCCGCCTTCATCGACGCCGAGCACGCGCTCGACACGGAGTACGCTCGCAAGCTGGGTGTCGACGTCGAGTCGCTGCTGATCTCGCAGCCCGATACGGGCGAGCAGGCGCTCGAGATCTGCGAGATCCTCGTGCGCTCGGGCGCCGTGGACATCGTGGTCGTGGACTCCGTCGCCGCGCTCGTGCCGAAGGCCGAGATCGAAGGCGACATGGGTGACAGCCACGTCGGTCTGCAGGCGCGCCTCATGAGCCAGGCGCTCCGCAAGCTGACCGGCGCGATCGCGCGCTCCAAGACGATCGTGATCTTCATCAATCAGCT
>DASVNI010000595.1:0-6551 GCA_036383935.1 Gemmatimonadaceae bacterium
ATGGCAGGTCGACGCCGCGCGGCGCGCCGTCCAGCTGCTCACGCCACCAGCGGAGTGCTTCGTCTTCGTGCGCATGCGCCGCGTGCGTGCGCTCGCGCGTCGCGACGTCCGCCATCTGCGCCGCGGGACGCGCGAGCCGCGCGCGCGCGCCGGTGCGCGCCGCCACCTCGTACGCCTCCGCCAGATCGCGCCAGAAGAGCGCGACGGATGCGCCGTCGAACACCACGTGGTGCACGACGACGCCGAGGAGCGCCTGCTCGGGCGACACGCGCACGAGCATGGCACGCGCCGGTGGACCGGTCACGAGGTCGAAGGGCGTGTGCGCGCGCTCCTGGAGCAGCCGCAGGGCGTCGCCTTCCGAGCCGCCCGACTCGCGCAGATCCACGATCTCCAATCGCGGTGCAGGTGCGTCGGCCAACTGGAGGGGCGATCCGTCCTGCTCGAGGATTCGCGTGCGCAGCGCGTCATGCCGCTCCACCACCGATTCCAGCGCGCGCGCCAGCGCGACTTCGTCGAGCGGTCCGAGCACACGACGCACCATCGTCACGTGGTACGCCGCGGATTCGACGGTCATCTGCTCGTGCAGCCAGAGCAGCTCCTGCGCGGCCGAGAGCGGTGCGTCCGCCTGCGACGCAGTCGGCGCGTCCACCGTCGCGATCGGCGACGGGCGGATCTCTCCCTCGTCGACGAGCGTGACGATCGCCCGCACGGTGCGCGCATGGAAGAGCGTACCGATCGTCAGGCCATCGCCGAGCGTGTCAGCGAGCCGCGCGACCACGCGCATCGCGGCCAGCGAGCTGCCGCCCAGCGCGAAGAAGTCGTCATCGAGTCCGACGCGCTCGACGCCGAGCACCGCGCTCCAGACCGACGCGATCGCCCGCTCGAGCGGTGTGCCCGGCGCGGCGTACTCGTGCGCGACTGCCGCAATCTCCGGCACCGGGAGCGCGCGCCGGTCCACCTTGCCGTTCGGCGTCAGGGGCAACGCCGCGAGCGGCACGATGACGCTCGGTACCATGTAGTCCGGCAGCGCGCGACGGAGTCGTGCGTCCAGCTCGGCGAGTACGCGCGATTCATCGTCGCCCCGTGCGAGATCGAAGACGACGTACGCCGCGAGACGCGCCTCCGTCGCCGCCGATGGCGGGATCACCGTCGCGACCGCGCGCGACACACCCTCGTGTGCGACGAGCACCGACTCGATCTCGCCGAGCTCGATGCGGAAGCCCCGCACCTTCACCTGATCGTCGAGTCGCCCGAGATACACGAGCCGGCCATCCGCCGTGCGCCGCACGAGATCTCCCGTGCGATAGAGTCGGCCCAGCTCCGCGTGTTCGACGAACCGCTCCGCCGTGAGCTCCGGTCGACCGTGATAGCCCAGCGCGAGTCCGGCTCCGCCGATCCACAGCTCGCCCGGCACGCCCAGCGGAGCCGGCTCGCCACTCGGCTCGAGGACGAAGAGGTCCGTGTTCGCGAGCGGCTCGCCGAGCGACACCTCGTCACCCGTCACGAGCGCCCGCGTCGACCAGATCGTCGTCTCTGTCGGGCCGTAGACGTTCCACAGCGCTGCGCCGCGCGCGCGAAGCTGCGCCGCCAATCCCGCCGGCCAGGCCTCGCCACCGCAGAGCATGATGAGATTCGGCGTGCCTGCCCATCGCGCCTCGAGCAGGAGCCGCCACGTCGCGGGGGTTGCCTGCAGCAGCACCTTGCCGGGGACCCGGGCCGCTGTCCGCTCGAGCACCGCACGGAGCGCCACACCGTCGACGGCGACGTCACGCGGGACGACGACGACTTCCGCCCCCGTCGTGAGTGGCAGCCAGAGCTCGAGTCCCGCGATGTCGAACGAGATCGTCGTCACGGCGACGACCGCGTCACCTGGGGCGAGGCCAGGCTGCTCGGCCATGCTCGCCAGGAAGTTCGCCAGCGCGCGATGGGGGATCATCACCCCCTTCGGCCGTCCGGTCGAGCCGGAGGTGTAGAGCACGTACGCCAGCGACTCGGCGTCGCACGGGACGACGCCGAACAGCTCCGCTTCGTCGACCGGCTCTCGCCAGAGCGATTCATCGAGTGACAGGATTGGCACGTCGAGCGGCGGCAGCGAACGCGCGGCACCGGGATCGGTGATCACCGCCCGCGCGCCGGCGTCGGTGGCCACGTACGCGATCCGCTCCGACGGATAGTCGGGATCGATCGGCACGTACGCCGCGCCCGCGCGCAGCACGCCGAGCAGCGAGACGGGGAGCGTTGCGTCGCGTCCGACGCACACGGCGACACGATCGCCCGCTCCGACGCCGAGCGCAGCAAGCCGGCGCGCCACGAGCCACGAGCGGCGCGCGAGCTCGCGGTACGTCAGCGTCTCGTCGCCTGCGCGAATGGCCGGTGCATGCGGAGACGCAGCGGCCAGCGCGAGCACTCGCTCCGGGACGCTCCACGCCGGCAGCGGACTGGGCGCGGGATTCCAGAAGCGCCTGAGCATCGCTCGTTCGTCGGCGCTCACGAGCGGCAGTCGTCCGACCGGGGTGAACGCGTCGCGCGCGACGGCGGCGAGCAGCACACCGTACTGCGCGAGCAACCGGTCGATCGTGCCGGCGTCGAACAGATCGGTGTTGTATTCGGCGACCGTCACGAAGCCCCCGTCGGGCGCCGAGCGCACCACGAGGGTGAGCTCGAACTTCGCCGTCTCCTTCTGCGACGTCACGCGCGAGACACGGAGCCCGCCGAGTCGAGGCTCTTCGGAAAGTCCGTCGAGAAGCTGGAATGCGACCTGGAAGATCGGTTGACGGCTGGCATCGCGCGCCGGCTGCACGCGCTCGACGACCTGCTCGAAGGGCACATCCTGATTCGCCATCGCGTCGATGGCGGTGTCGCGCACGCGGCCGAGGAAGGTGGCGAACGGCTCATCGGGTGCGGTCGTGACGCGCAAGGCGAGCGTGTTGACGAACAGTCCGATCAGTGGCTCGAGCGCCGCCTGGCGACGTCCGGACGCGATCGATCCGACCGCGAAGTCCGTCTGCCCCGAGTAGCGGTGCAGCACCGCGATGAATGCGGCGAGGCACGTCATGTACGGCGTGGCGCCCTGCGATCGGGCGAACGCGCGCACCGCGTCGGCCACCGCCGGCGCGATCGTCGCCTCGCGTTTCGCGCCGGAGAGCGTCTGCACGCGCGGGCGCGGGCGGTCCACCGGGAGCTCGAGCGCGGGCACCGACTCCAGTCGGCTCGCCCAGTAGTCCAGTTGACGCGCCGCCGCGGCGCCATCCATCGCACGCCGCTGCCACACCGCGTGGTCCGCGCACTGCAGCGAGAGCTCCGGCAACTTTGGCGACTGGCCGGCAGCGTACGCCGAGTACGCGGCATCGAGCTCGCGCAGCAGCACGCCCACCGACCATCCATCGGCGACGATGTGGTGCAGCGCGAAGAGCAGCACGTGCTCGCTCGCGGCGAGCCGCAGCAGGGCCACGCGCACGAGCGGCCCGGCAGCGAGGTCGAACGACGCGTTCGCGTTCTCCTGGACGCGCAGCGCCACCTCGTGCTCCCGCTGGGTGTGCGGTCGTCCGGAGAGGTCCTCGACTCGCAGTGCGAGCTCGAGCCGCGGGAGCACCACCTGCACCGCGTCGTCACCCTCCAGCGCGAACACCGTGCGGAGCGACTCGTGCCGGTCGACGATCGTCTGCAGCGCGCCCTCGAGCGCCGCCGCGTCCAGTGGGCCGTCGAGCCGGAGTGCGAGCGGGATCGTGTAGGCCGCGGCCTCCCCGTCGATCTGATCGAGGAGCCAGAACCGCTGCTGCTGGAACGACATGGGGAAGACGTGCACTTCGCCATGAAGTGCGATGAGGTCCTCCACCGTCCGGGGCGATGGCGCGACGCTCGTCACGACGGCCCTCCTGCCCCACTTCTTCCCGCGCGACGGAATGCCGAGCGCGCCACCGGCGCGAGCGCGAACTCGTCCTCGGTGTCCGGCGCGGCAGCGTTCGCATCGTCCTGCGACCTCCGAGCGGCGTCGAGGAGCTCGGCCACCTGCTGCAGCGTATCTCCGCGGAGGAGTGGCGCGAGCGGGAGCACGACGTTCGTGTCGCCCCGCACGCGAGCCACGACACGCATCGCGGCCAGCGAATGCCCGCCGAGCTCGAGGAAGCCATGCGTCGCGCCGACCTTGTCCAGCGTGAGCACCTCGGACCAGATGCGCGCGAGTGCCACTTCGCTCGGCGTCCGCGGCGCAACGTAGTCGCGGCGGCGCATGTCGACACTCGGCACCGGCAGCGCCTTGCGATCGACCTTGCCGCTCGGCGTGAGTGGCAGGGTGTCGAGCGCGACGAACACGTTGGGCACCATGTGATCGGGAAGCGACTCCGCCGCGAGCGCGCGGAGCGACGTCCACAGCGCCTCCGTGGAGTGCGCCTCGGAAAACGGCGCGCGCGGCACGACGTACGCCACGAGCCTTGGCGTACCACTGCCATCCTCCGGCGCGACGACGACCACCGCGGCGACCTGGGCGTGCCGGCTCAGCGTGGCCTCGATCTCACCGAGCTCGATGCGGAACCCGCGCACCTTCACCTGGAAGTCGAGCCGGCCGAGGTACTCGATCGTGCCGTCGGCGCGCCAGCGCGCGAGATCGCCCGTGCGATAGAGCCGCGCATCGCTCGCGTCGGAGGAGGTGAGCCCGGTAGCAAATGGATCGCGCGGGAATCGCTCGGCGGTCAGCTCCGGGCGCCCGTGATAGCCGAGCCCCACCTGTACCCCGGCGATGTGCAGCTCTCCCGCGACGCCGATCGGCGTGGGCTCGCCCGCTCGGTCCAGCACGTACATGCGCGTGTTGGCGACCGGACGCCCGATCGGCACGACGCGCAGCGGCTCGCTCGTGCGTGGACAGGGCCAGTACGTGACGTCCACCGCGCACTCGGTCGGGCCGTACAGGTTGTGCAGCCGCGCATTCGGGACGATGCCATTGAACGCCGCCACGAGATCCGGCGCGAGCGCTTCACCACTCGCCATGACGTCGCGCAGACTTCCGCATGCGCCGACCTCCGCGCCGGCGAGGAAGGCGCGCAGCATGGACGGCACGAAGTGACACACGGTGATCCGCTCACGCGTGATCACGTCCGCGAGATACGCCGGATCCCGATGTCCACCCGCACGCGCCATCACGAGCCGTGCACCGGCCAGCAACGGCCAGAAGAGCTCCCAGACGGAGACGTCGAAGCTGAACGGCGTCTTCTGCAGCACCGCGTCCTGTGAACCGAGCGCGTACTCCTCCTGCATCCAGAGCAGACGGTTCACGATGCCGCGGTGGGCGTTGACCGCTCCCTTGGGACGGCCCGTGGACCCCGACGTGTAGATCATGTACGCCGGGTCGCCCGGCAACGGCGCGGGCAGCGCGCCCAGGTCGCCCGAGAGAGGCGCGGTGTCGGCCACGTCGTCGAGCGCGATGAGCGGTGCACGCGTCGCGAGCCGCGTCGCAAGATCTCGCGTCGCGAGCAGCACCGGCACCGCGGCATCGTCGAGCATGAACGCGAGCCGGTCTCGCGGATACTCGGGATCGAGCGGCACATACGCCGCTCCCGCTCTGAGCACGGCGACCAGGGCGATCACCAGCTCGACCGACCGTTCGGCGCACACGCCGACGAGCACGCCACGGCCCGCGCCCTGCGCGCGAAGCCGATGTGCCAGCGCCGTCGCGCGCGCGTCCAGCTCTGCGTAGGTGAGCACGCGACGCTCGTCGGAGACGGCGACCGCGTTGGGTGTGCGCGCCACCTGCTCGGCGAGCAGCGACACGAGCGTCGCATGCTGGGGATAGTCGCGTGCCGTCGCGTTCCAGCGGTCGAGCACCTGCGCGCGCTCCTCCGCTGGAAGGATCGGCAACCGCGAGACCGCCGTCTCGGGCGAGCGAAGGGCGGCCTCGAGCAGCGTCGCGAAGTGGTCGAGCATTCGCTCTGCCGTAGCGGCGTCGAAGAGGTCGACTCGGTACTCGACACCGACGAGCAGTCCGCCGTCGCGCTCTCCCGCACCGAACAGCAGATCGAACTTGGCCGTCCCGAAATCGGTCAGCTCCGCCGAGGTGCGCGCCGCGCCGAGCGGGGGCGTGGCGGTCGCCTCGCCCTGCATCGTGAAACACACCGGCGTCACGCTGGCGACGCCCTCCGCCACCACGGCTTCGAGCGGCACCTCCTGATGCTCGAACGCGTCGAGCACCGTCGTGCGCGTCGCGCGCAACAGCGCGGCGAACGACTGCGCCGGATCGACCGGCGTGCGCATCACGAGCAGATTCGGGAAGTAGCCCACCAACCCTTCGAGCTCCGGCGTACCGCGTCCCGTCACCGGCGATGCGACGCCGACGTCCTCCGCTCCCGTGTACCGATGCATCAGCGCGTTGAACGCGGCGAGTAGCGTCGCGTAGAGCGTGACGCCATGCTCGCGCGCGACCTGGCGCGCCAGCTCCAGCACCGACGACGGCAGCCGGCGCCGCGCCCGCGCCCCCTCGAACGCGCGGCTGACGTTGGTGCGCGGCCGATCGGTCGGAAGGTCGAGCGGCCGGAGCCCACGCAGTCGCTCGCGCCAGTGTG
>DASVNI010000596.1:0-6331 GCA_036383935.1 Gemmatimonadaceae bacterium
CGTTGACCGGCGCGCCGGCGGGCGGCGTGGCGGTCGGCCAGCCGAGCTTCACCCTGCCGATCGACGGCACGGGCTTCACCACCTCGAGCGTCGCGACGTGGAATGGCGCGCGGCGTCCGACGACGTACGTGAGTGCGTCGCGGATCGTCGCCACGGTCGATGCGGTGGACCTCTCCGCACCGGGTCAGTTCACGATCGGCGTGGCGGACACCACGGACAACTGCCCGGGCGCGGGCGCACTTCCCTTCGGCGTCCTCGCCGTGGGCGCGCCGACGTCGAGCAACCTCAAGGCGATCCAGACGTGGTCCACCGCGCTGCTCTGGCACGCCGGCCTCGGACGACTGCTCGTCGCGTCGCGCTCGGGAGATCTCACGCGCGGCTACCTGTTCGCGGTGGATCCGGTCACGGGGCGCGCGACGGACAGCATCTTCGTCGATCCGGAGCCGGGTCGCATGACGATGACGGACGACGGCAAGTACCTGTTCATCCAGACGCGCGCTCTCGACTCACCGCAGATCGTGAAGCGGGTGCAGATCTCCCCCTTCGCCGTGGTGTCGCAGTTCTCCGTACCGAGCAACGTGGTGGGCCTCGCCGCGCTGCCGGGAAGCTCGACGAGCGTGGCCGTCGCCGACGTCTCGCACATCACGATCTACGACGACGGTGTCGCTCGCCCCGTCGCGCAGGGCGGTGGATTGTTCATCGCGTTCGGCGACGCGGGGCGGCTGTACGGGCTGGCCAACGGTATCACTCCATCGACGCTCACGACGAACCTCGTCGCCAGCGATGGGGTGCGGGCGCAGCAGGGAGGCATCGACGACTACTTCGCCTCGTCGAACACCAGCATGCTGTATCGCGCCGGCCGGCTCTATCTCACGAGTGGGTACGTGCTCACCGGCGACCGGATGGATCAGGTGGTCGGGTACATCGGACGCACCGCGACCGATTGGAGCGTCAAGACGGAAGACGCGCTCGCCGTGGACGACCGTCGCGGGCGCGCCTACGAGATCCACAACGGGACGCTGACGGCGTGGGACCTCAACACGTTCCAGGCGCTCGGCTCGGTGAAGGCCGCGCCGGCGCCGCCGTATCCGGCCGCGTTGGTGTTCCTGCCGCAGGCCGTGCGGTGGGGGACGGACGGGCTGGCGTACAACGACATCGGGTGGCTGTACATGTTCCGCTCGCCTCTCGTCGCGCCCTGATCGAACAAACAGAGTCGCGCTCGGCAGTAGGTGAAGACGCCGTTCGTCTGCGCGCGCGTTCCAGCGACCCCACCCGCTCGGCCGTATTGTGATGAGTCAGCTCGACTCCCCATCGACCGGCCCACGCACAGTCGGCAGCCCCTCCCCCGAGGACCGTACCGGATGGAAGCTCGTCATCGCGTCTCCAGCTCCCGCACCCGTGTCGCGTGCACGGGGCTCGTCGCGCTCGCCGTCGCCTGCGCGTCCGCCAAAGGCAGCACCGCGCCGCCGGCCGGCGCGTCGACCGTCGCGTCGACCGATGCGGCGGCGCGGCCGCGCCTCGCCGTGATGATCGTCGTCGATCAGTTCCGCGAGCCGTATCTGGAGCGCTACGGTGATCTCTTCACCGGAGGCTTCCGTCGCCTGCTCGATCAGGGGCGACTGTACGCGCGCGCGACACACGACCACGCGATCACGGAGACGGCCGTTGGCCACGCGACGCTGGCCACCGGCGTCTACCCGATGCGCCACGGCATCGTCGCCAACGAGTGGCAGGAGCGGACGCCGAGGGGCCTCGTCGACGTGTCGAACGTCGGCGACTCGACGGCGAAGATCGTCGGCTACCCGACACTGCCCGGCGTGTCGCCGCACTATCTGATGCGCCCCGGGCTCGCCGACTGGATCGTCGCGGCGGATCCACGCTCGCAGGTCGCGTCGGTGTCGGCGAAGGATCGGGGCGCGGTGCTGCCCGCGGCCCATGCGAAGGGACAGGTCTACTGGTTCGAGCCGCGCGCGGGGCGCTTCGTGACCTCGACGTACTACCGCGACCGGTATCCGGCGTGGGCCGACCAGTTCACGGCCCGCGTGCTCCCGCGCCTCGCGCGCGACAGCGTGTGGGCGAGCACGATCCCGGCCGCGGCGCTCGGGCGCGCGTCGGCGGACGAGGTGCCGTGGGAGGGCGACGGCGTCCACACCGCATTCCCCCACCGCTTCGCCGACGAGGCACGCCCCGGTCAGTACTGGAGCTGGTTCGCCGCGACGCCGATGCTCGACGCGGCGACGCTCGAGTACGCGCGCACGATGGTGACGTCGCTCGGCCTCGGCCGCGACGACGCGCCGGACTTCCTGAACGTGTCGCTCTCGCAGACCGACCGCATCGGACACGCGTACGGGCCGCTGAGCCGAGAGCAGCTCGACAACCTGCTTCGTCTCGACCGGGAGCTCGGCGAGTTCTTCACCTTCCTCGATCGCACCGTCGGCGCGGGGCGTTGGGTGGTCGGGCTGTCCGCCGACCACGGTTCGCTCGTCGCCCCGGAGACGCCGTGGCAGGGCGAGCGCGCGGGACGGCGCGGCACGCCGGAGGAGAAGACGCAGCTGCGAACGATCCACGACGCGGCCGCGCAATCCGAGGACGACCCGGCGACCCCGGAACGGACCGCGGCCGCGCTGCGTCGGCTTCCGTTCGTCGCCGACGCCTACACGCACGTGCAGCTCGAGCGTCCGTCGAGCGGAACCCCCGCCGACTCCTTCGCCGTGCTCGAGCGGCGCGCGCTCTTCCCGGGGCGCTACGCGGCGGACTTCAGCGCGTACGGCGTGGAGTATCGGCTCGTGGAGGGTTGGCTCGGCGCCGTGCGGGGCACCGGTCACGGCACGCCGTACTGGTACGACCGGCACGTCCCCCTGCTCTTCATGGGACCGGGGTTCGTTGCGGGCCGCGATACGACTCGCGCGGCGACGGTGGACTTCGCGCCCACGCTCGCGCGCGTGATCGGGGTGCCGGCGCCGGCGAAGCTCGACGGACACGCGCTGGTCAACGGCAGTTCAAGTCCTTGACATATACCCATATTGGGTACGATACTACCCAATATGGGTTTTTCATCGCTCAAGGTCTCGATCGCCGACGCCCTGTTTTCCCGGACCCAGCAACGTGTCCTTGCTGTGCTCTTCGGGAACACGGGGCGCTCCTTCTATGCCAGCGAGATCATCGCGCGCGCGCAGATTGGCAGCGGTGCGGTCCAGCGGGAGCTCGCGCGGCTCGAGGCGTCGGGGCTGGCCACCTCGGAACGCATTGGTAATCAGAAACACTACCGAGCGAACGAACAGTCGCCCGTGTTCGAACCGCTCAGGGAGCTGGTACTCAGGACGACCGGGCTCGCCGACGTACTTCGCGAGGCATTGGCGCCGCTCGCGCCGCGACTGGTCGCTGCCTTCGTGTTCGGATCGATGGCGAAGCGCGAGGACAACGCGTCGAGCGACGTCGATCTCCTCGTGGTGAGTGAGACGTTGACTTTCGCGGAGCTCTTCGGCGCGCTCGAGGGCGCAGGACAGCAACTCGGCAGAGAGATCAACCCTACGGTGTACAGCCCACGAGAGATCACGACGCTTCGGCGAAAGAGGAACTCATTCGTCGAAGGAGTGATGGCTCAGCCCAAGATCTGGATCTTCGGCGACGAGGATGCCCTCACCGCTCGATAGTCTCGTCGCCGGCGGTTCGCTCCATCGCGAAGCGCCGGACGTCACCGAGTACGAGGGATTGGTTCGCTCCGGACGCATTCGTGCTCGACCTCGCCCATTCACGGCGGAATCGAACTGAGTACGAAGGGGAGCTCAGTCTCACCGAGCGGCTGCTCGCCGATGTCGTTGCGGCGACGAGGAAGGTTCTGGCGGAGCTCGATCGAATGGGACCGATCACCGGCGACTGAAGCGAGACAGGTCTATGGCTTGATCGCCGGCGGCGCACCGAAGAAACCGGTGACCCGGCGGATACGACCGTCCTCGGCCAGCTCGAAGAAGTCCATCCCGCGCGCCACTTCTGTCTTGTCTGGACATATCGGGGTTACGCGAACATTGCCATCGGCAAGCCAGCCGAGTCGATCGGTATGGGCGCGGCTGGAAAACTGACTGCGATGCCGCGGCTTATGCGGTCGGCTGTCCATAGCGCGGCGAATGCATCCAGGATGTCATCATCGGCGGCTGCACGTCGTGGGATCGCCGCGCGTGCTCGGGCGAATTCACCTGGGAAGCACGATTCAACCAGCCCAAAGCGGAGGGTGAAGCCGAGACCGGACTTCTTCGCCTCATCGAGAGGCGCACCATTCCAAGCGCGGAAGCAGACCTCCGGATGGACTTCATAGACTCTGGCCCGAATGTCCGGGAGTGCACCACGTAGGAATGCGTCTACCTCTCGGATCTTCGGAAGAATGGCGAATGCCTGCCGGCTGAGACTTTTCCCCGAGACTGCAATGGACCGGGCACACGCGTGTTCATAGGTCTCGGCAGCGAGAGTGTCACGCACCGGAGCCGGAAAAACGCTCGAGCCTCGTGGTCGAATGAATGCGCGGGGCAACCGTCGATGCCGGCTATTCGTGCCATACAAAACGCTCCTGCAGTTCGCGTTCTAATCGCACTACGAGGTCATCTGCGCGCGCTGATCCTCTGCGAAGACCCCCGCTCGGCGGCACAGCCGCCGCTATCGAAAAGCGGGTGTCAGCTGCAGCGCCACGTTCGACAGCTCGCGCTCAGACCTCCTCCTGGTCGAGCTCCGCGCGGAGTGGCTCGTATCGCTCCGCAGGGATCCGGAACTCGGGCATCTCCTCCACGCGCGCAAAGAAGTCGGCCGGCGAGGCGCACGCGGAGCTCCAGAGGTTCCGCGTGAGCCCACGGAGCTCGGGCGTCGGCTCGTAATAGATGACGCAGTGGAGCTGCTCCATCCCGGCGTACTCGCCGTCTTCCTCGTGGCTGAACTGACGCGTGAGGTCCAGGCTGAACAGCTCGGGCCCGGTGAAGTCGTACGTGCCCGCCTGAAAGAGGAGCAGGTCCTCGGCGCATGCGACGGGGATCTCGGCGAAGCTCCGGAACACGCGGAGGGCGACGCGTGGATCGGGGTGGGCGCTGTCGAAGCCCGCTTCGGCGAGCATGCCGTCGAGCGTGCCCAGTGCCTCAGAGGAATTGATCACGGGATCTCCGTAGCTGAGTACCGCTCGCTCTACCGCCGAATCGGCTCCAGCTCCGCCTCCGTCCACGCCTTGTTCCGTCCCATCGTCGCCCCGCGGATCTCGTACACCTCCGCCGGGCTGATCGCCGAGCCGGTGTTCCCCCACGAGCGACGCACGTAGGTCAGCACGTTGGCGATCTGCTCGTCGCTCAACGATCCGCCGACGGGAGGCATGAGCATCTCGCCCTCCTTGCCGTGCAGCACGATGCGGATCACCTGCGCCGGGGCCGAGAGCGCCCAACGCGAGCCGACGAGACTCTTCGCCACGCCGGGCAGCCCCTGCCCGTTCGCCTGATGACAGCCCTGACAGGTGACGGTGAACTGCTGCTGTCCCGCGGTGTAGCGCGCCTGCTCTTCCGGCGTGAGCGGACGTACTTCCGGTGCAGCGGGACGCGGCTTGCCGGGCCACGACAACGTCGCGGCGACGCGGCGTGCGCGCACGCTCAGCACACTGTCGCCGCTCTCCGCCAACGCGAGCAGCGCGGTGGGCGGGGCCGAGATCTCGAGCGTGGGTCTGCCGCCACCGAATCTGCCGGCGCCGCGACCGGCGCCTGCACCACCACCCGCACCACCGCGACGGCCGCCACCTGCCCCGCCCGCGGCTGCGGCTGCGCCCGCGGCCGGACGAGCGTTGGCGTCGGGGGGCGTGAGGTCGGGCTGCGGGCCGAAGCCGAAGCGGCCCTGCACCGGCTGCAGTCCATCGAGCAGTGCGAGACGCTGCCAGCGCGGACGCGAATCTTCCGTTGCCAACGCGAGCACGCGCGCCACACCCGCGCTGTCGCGCGAGCGCATGACGGCGTTCGCCAGCGCGCGCACGGTGGCACTCGGCGCGTGCGGCTCGTCGGCGCTCGCCGTCTGCGACACGAGCTTCTCGAGGAACGCGGCCTCGTGGCCACTCAGCCCCGTGACGACCATGTCGGCGACGACGACATCGTTGCCGCTCTTTGCTACGAGATCCGCGAGCGCCTGCTCGCGCTGATCGGGCGGGAGCTCGCCGAGCGATGCGGCGAGCTGGCGGCGCACGACGGCAGGGGTGTCGCTCACGAGGCGCAGCACGGCGGTGGTCACGCTCGATCCGGGCGTCGCGAGCTGCGGCTCGGCGATGTGCACGGCGGCGGCGCGCACGTCGGGGGACGCGTCGTGCAGCGCGGCGTCGATC
>DASVNI010000597.1:0-6870 GCA_036383935.1 Gemmatimonadaceae bacterium
GCTCGCGCCGCGGGCGATGGCACAGGGCACCGTCGGCACGGTGTCGGGCACCATCCGCGAACGCGGCTCCGAGCGCGCGCTGGCCGGCGTGCAGGTGCGCGTCGTCGGCACCCAGCGCGCTGCGATCAGCGACGCGACGGGCAGCTACCGGATCGCCGGCGTTCCCGTCGGCACGGTCCAGCTGTCCGCGCAACAGATCGGCTACGCGCCGCAGGCGCGCGCCGTGACGGTGACCACCACAGGCACGACGGTGGACTTCACCCTCGCGCAGGCGGTCACCACACTCGATCAGGTCGTCGTCACGGCGACGGGACAGAGCGAACGGCGACGCGAGAGTGGCGCCTCCACCTCCACGATCGAGTCGTCGGCGATCACGACGGCGGCGGTCAGCACCTTCTCCGACGCGCTCAGCTCACGCGCGCCCGGCGTGGTCGTGCTGTCCTCCGCGGGTGAGAGCGGCGCGGGCACGCGCGTGCGCATCCGTGGCTCCAACTCGATCTCACTCTCCAACGAGCCGCTGCTCATCGTCGACGGCGTGCGGCTCGACAACACGCCGGAGTCGTCGCCGGTCGACGTCGGCGGACAGTTCCCGTCGCGCATCAACGATCTCAACCCCGAAGACATCGAGAGCATCGAGGTCATCAAGGGCCCGGCCGCCGCCGCGCTGTACGGCACCGCCGCGGCGAATGGCGTGCTCCAGGTGACGACGAAGAAGGGACGCGCCGGCCGGACGCGCTGGGATACCTTCGGCGAGACGGGACGGCTGACGGACATCAACGACTATCCGCAGAATCTGCGCTCGTACGGCCATTCCTCCTCCGGCGCGCTGCGCACGAACTGCAGCCTGTTCGCGCGCACGATCGGCAGCTGCGTCGCCGTCGACTCGACGATCTCCAACATCCCGATCAAGTCGTCGGGCATTCTGCAGGACGGCAACCGCCGTCTGCTCGGCGCGAGCGTCACCGGCGGCGTCGAGGCGGTCACCTACTACATCGCCAGCGAGTACCAGAAGGAGCAGAACGTCGTGCCGAGCAATGGGCTGCAGCGGATGAACATCCGCACGAACCTGCGGTCGCAGCTCGCCCGCTCGCTCGATGCACAGCTCAACATCGGCTTCGTGAACAGTGAGCTGCGGCGCCCCCAGAACGACAACAACTCCTACGGCGTCGTCTCGGCGTCGATGGTGGGGAGCGCGGCGAACTGTGCGCCGGGCCAGGCGCAGTACCACGCCAGCCTGTGCAGCGGCGGCACGGATACGGTGAGCTACGGCTACTACAACCGCGGCATCAGCCCGTACGACTTCTTCAACATCGACACGCGTCAGAACGTGCAACGGCTCACCGGCGGTCTGACGAGCAACTGGACGCCGACCAGCTGGATCACGGTGAACGGGACGCTCGGCGCGGACATCAACCATCGCGCCGACACGCAGACGCTCGAGCCCGACCGGCTGCTCGTGGACGCGCCCTCGCAGGAGGGCTACCGTGGCGTCTACAACGCGAACGTCTTCAACTACTCTGGCGCGCTGAACGCATCCGCCGTCTGGGATCCGATGGCGACGCTCAAGCTCACCACAACGCTCGGCACGCAGTACAGCGACGTCGGCTTCCACCGCACCGACGCCTACGGCGCCAAGCTGCTCGCCGGCAGCGGCTCGCTCGCGGGGACGGCGGCACGGTTCTCCGTCGGCGAGACGACGAACGACATCCGCACCCTCGGCTTCCTCGGCCGCGAGCAGCTCGCCTGGCGCGACCGCGTCTTCCTCACTGGCTCGGTGCGCAGTGACCGGAACAGCGCGTTCGGCGTGAACTACACGCGCGTGCTGTATCCGTCGGTCAGTGCGTCGTGGGTAGCGAGCGACGAGGACTTCTTCCCGAAGATCCCGCTCCTGTCTCAGCTGCGTCTGCGCGCCGCGGTAGGATCGGCGGGGCAGAACCCGGGCTACCTCGCCGCCGAGCAGTACTACCTGCCGGTGACGGCGATCGTGCAGGGGCAGGACGTGCCGGCGTTCACCGTGGGCGGCGCGGGGAACAGCACGCTCAAGCCGGAGAAGTCCACCGAGCGGGAGATGGGCTTCGACCTCGGTGTGTGGCAGGACCGGTTCGGCGTGGAGTACACGCACTACAGCAAGCTCACGCACGACGAGCTGGTGAACGTCAACAACGCACCGTCGCTCGGCACGAGCCCCAACCGGTTCATCAACGTCGGGCGCGTCCACAACTGGGGTGACGAGCTGCTCCTGCGTGGCGCGATCCTCACGGGACGGCTCGTCAAGCTCGACATGACGATCAGCGGCTCGTTCACGAAGAACAACCTCGACGATCTCGGCAAGGACGAGAACGGGGCGCCGATTCCCGAGTTCACGGGCGGCTTCGACGCGACGCAGATCTTCAAGTCGGGGCTGCCGCTCGGCGCGTACTACTCGAACACCGTGTCGTACAGCGACAAGAACGGCGATGGACTCATCGGCTGCCCTGACGGGCCCGGCTCGCCGGACTGCGAGTTCTCCGTGTCGGACAAGCCCGAGTTCATCGGCGTGCCCTTCCCGAAGGCGGAATTCACCTTCGCGCCGACGCTGCAGGTTGGCTTCGCGCGGATCACCGCGCTGCTCGATCGCCGCACGGGGCAGAAGCTCTACAACCTCACCGGTGTGTACCGCAACGCCATCCTCTCCAATGGGGCGGCCGTTCAGACTCCGAACGCGAGCAACCTGAAGGAGCAGGCAGCCGCGCAGGCGGCGGCCAACGGGTTCAACGGCGGATTCATCGAGGACGCCTCGTTCACGAAGCTGCGCGAGGTCGCGCTGGCGCTCACGCTGCCGCAGCGGTTCGCGGCGCGCATCCGTGCGGCGTCGGCCGTGCTCACGCTGGCGGGACGGAACCTCCACACCTGGACCAACTACAGCGGCCTCGATCCCGAGGTGAACGCGGGAGCGCAGTCGAACTTCAGCACCGCCGATTTCCTCACCGCTCCGCAGGTCCGCTACTTCACCGCGCGCATCGCGCTGGGCTTCTGAGAGGGATGCCACTCATGACGAACCCCATGCACTCCCGAGGCTCCGTCGCACGCGCCCTGCTCGGCGCGTCGCTCCTTGGCGTCGCGAGCCTCGCGGCCTGTAATCAGGACAAGCTGCTCACCGCGCCGACACCGGACGTCGTGCAGCCGCAGGACATCGCCAGCAAGGCGGCGCTGCCGAGCGCGTTCGCGGCAGCGGTCGGCGACTTCCAGCTCGCCTACGCCGGCGGCTACGGCGGCCAGCTTCCCCTCCTCGACTACAACGAAGGGCTCGCGCAGATGACCGCGCTGTTGAGCGACGAGATGCTGAACGCCGAGACGTACAACACGCGCATCGAGGTGGACCGGCGCGCGACGACGAACATCAACAGCACGACGCTCCAGACCTTCCAGGACGCCCAACGCGCCCGCGCGACGGCGGATCTCGTGTCGGGCCGCTACCGCGACCTCGATCCGACGAACCCGAATCGCGCCGAAGCGCAGGCGCTCGCGGCGTTCATGTACGTGCTGTTCGCCGAGGACTACTGCAATGGCGTCCCGACGAGCCGCGTGCTCGCCGACGGCACCTTCGAGTACGGGCCGCCGCAATCGGGGACGCAGCTCCTCAACACGGCGCTCGCCAAGTTCGACTCGGCCATCACCGTGGCAACGGCGGCGGGATCGGACGGCAGTGAGGCGCTCAACCTCGCGCTGCTGGGTAAGGGACGCGCCCTGCTCGATCTCGGGCAGTTCGCCGCGGCGGCGAAGGCGGTATCGAACGTGCCGTCCGACTACGCGTATCAGATCGAGCACAGCGAGACGACCGGCCGGCAGAACAACGCCTTCTTCGCCTTCAACTACCTCGAGGCCCGCTTCACGATCTCGGACAACGAGGGGGTGAATGGTCTTCCCTTCATCTCGCTCGCCGATCCTCGCGTGCCGACGTTCCGCGCGGAGGATGTGTTCGGCCCCTCGTACGAGTTCGGCTTCGACGCCAGCACGCCGCTCTTCTTCACCACGAAATACCGTGACTACAAGTCGCCAACGCCGTTGGCGATCGGCGCCGAAGCGCGACTGATCGAGGCGGAAGCGGCGCTGCAGGCGGGCGACGTCGGCACCTTCCTGTCGAAGTTGAACGAGACGCGCGCGAGTGCGTTGACGTATCCCCCCGATCCGGGCACGACGACGCCGGACCTGCCGAAGCCCGATCCACTCACCGCGGCCGACGTCCCGGCATCGCTGGCGGGGCGCGTCGACCTGCTCTTCCGCGAGCGCGCGTTGACGCTCTTCCTCACGAGCCATCGCGTGGGCGATCTGCGCCGCCTGACGTACCAGTACGGTCGTGCGCCGGAGACGGTCTGGCCGACGGGCCCCTATCAGGATGGGAACCCGGACAAGCAGGGCACGAACTACGGCAACGACGTCAACCTGCCGATCCCGCAGGAGGAGTCGAACAATCCGCAGTTCACGGGTGGGGTGTGCACGAATCGGGCGGCTGATATCAAGTAGCGGGGATGCGACGGTGCGGGGATGCGGGGATGCGACACGGCCTCGGGACGCTTCGGCGTGCAAAGCCACGAGCAGCGATCACACTCACAGCCTCACGAGGCTTCCATGATCACTCGCTTCGCTCCACTCGGCACGGTGCTCATGCTGTGTGCAGCACTCCTTCCGCAACACACATTAGAGGGGCAGAGCGTGCCCTCCGCACAGGCATCGGCGCCAGCGAGGATGGCGACGCCGTGTGCCGATGCACCCGAGCGGCATCGGTTCGACTTCTGGATCGGTGAGTGGGAGGTCACGACACCGGCGGGAGGACGCGCCGGTACGAGCAGCGTGCAGTCCGTGAGCGGCGGATGTGCACTGTTGGAGAACTGGAGCAGCGTGAACGGCGGCCACGGCAAGAGCCTCAACGCGTTCAACCCCGCGCTCGGTCAGTGGCAGCAGTACTGGATCGGACAGGACGGCAACCCGACCGAGTTTCGTGAGAGCACGTGGCTCGGCAACAGCATCGTGTTCCGCGCACACGTTCCCGCCGCCGGCAAGTCTCCGGCGATGGAGACGCGTCTCACCTTCACACCGCTGGATTCGAGCACCGTGCGGCAACACGGTGAGAGCTCCGCGGACGGGGGCGCGACCTGGAAGACGACATACCTCTTCGTGTATCACCGGAGACAATGACGACCTGAACAGCGGTGAGTGCGTGAGTGGGTGAATGGGTGAGTGAGAGACGGCCTCGGGAAGCTCCTTCTTCCCGAGGCCGTTTCGCATCGCCGCACATCCCCATCCCGGCATCCCTGCAGCTGTGAGCCCCGTCACCCTCCTCTGCTTTTGCCGCGCTGAGTGACGATCGCGCCGTCGCAACGATGGTGCACCGACGCGGCAAAGCGCCGCCTCCGCGGTATCAAAACTGCGCTTCCGGGCGATCCGCAGATCGGGCTCCAGCCCGATTGACGCGGCGGAGGGTTTCGCCGCGCCGTGATTCGTCGCACACATGAGCGCTGCACGGGCCCGTCGTCGCCTCAGTCATCGGCGTCGCGTGGCTGCAGCAGCTCATCTCGTGCTCCAGCAAGACAGACGAACGACAACACATCGGAGGTCGAGTGGAGGAGCAGCGCCTGCAAGCATTTCGCGAGTGGATCGGCGGCAGTGCGCTGCCCACCTGGTCGTCGCTCGGCTTCGACGCGGCGGCGGGCCGCTTCCGCGAGCGCCTCGACGGACGGGGCGCGCCGCTGGATGTGCCACATCGCGCGATGGTGCAGGCGCGCCAGATCTATGTCTACTCGCAGGCCTACCTGCTGGGCTGGCACGACGGCGGCGCGGCGCTCGCCGAGCGCGCCATGGTCGCGCTGCGGCGTGACTTCGCGCAGGAGTCGGGGGGTGAGGCGAGCTTCGCGTACTCGATCGACGGACGCGGCGGGGTCGCCTCCGACGTGCGCGATGCGTACACGCACGCGTTCGTGCTGTTCGCCATTGCGTGGCTGCACCGCATCACCGGCGAGGTGACTCTGCTCACACTCGCCGAGCGCACCGACGCGTTCGTCAGAAGGCATCTCGTGGATACGCAGCATGGTGGCGTGTTCGACAGCTACCCGGCGACGACTCGCACCAAGCGGCAGAACCCGCTGATGCATCTGCTCGAGGCGTATCTCGCGCTCGAGCGTACGGCTCCCGAACGCGGCTGGCTCGCGCGCGCCGCGTCGATCATCGACCTGTTCAGGTCGCGACTGTTCGATCGACGCCGTGGCGTACTGCTCGAGCATTTCGCCGAGAGCTGGGCAGCGCATCCGGACCCCGCGCTCGCCGACGTGGTCGAGCCTGGACACCACTTCGAGTGGGTGTGGCTGCTCCGCGAATACGAGCAGCTCGCCGGCGTGCCGCTCGGTGAGGCGCGTGCGACACTCCACGACTTCGCCGTCGTGCACGGTCTGTCGGAAGACGGTCTCGTGTACGACGAGCTCGCGAGCGACGGCTCGGTTCGTAAGGGCTCGCATCGCGTCTGGCCGCACACGGAAGCGATCAAGGCGGCGGGAGCGCGCCGAGAGGACGGCGTGGCCGGTGCCGATGCGCTTGCCGCGGCGATGGCCGACACCATGCTCGAGCGGTTCCTCGACCGCCCGTTCGCCGGCGGCTGGATCGATCACATCTCGGCCGACGGCGCGCCGCTCGTGGACTACGTACCTGCGAGCTCGCTCTACCACCTGATGTTCGCCGCCGCGGATGCGAGCGCACGGTCAGTGCGCCTGCCGCAGGACGCGACTACTCGGACCGGAGCGCCCGTCTGATGAACGAATACATCGATGCGCTCGCGCGCGCGCGCGTCGCCGTGATCGGCGACCTGATGCTCGACTGCTACCTGCACGGCGAGGTGAGCCG
>DASVNI010000598.1:0-3556 GCA_036383935.1 Gemmatimonadaceae bacterium
CTACGAGTTCCGGATCCCCGAGACGATCGACATGCTGAACCCAGTGCTCGCGGCGATCCCGCTCCAGCTGCTGGCGTACTACATCGCCGCGAAGCGTGGGCTGAATGTTGATCAGCCACGGAACCTCGCTAAATCCGTTACAGTCGAGTGAGGCTCAACGACCACTCCCAGTAGGTAGTACTCCGAACCTGGTACCGAGACAGGCATACTGGCTCCCGGAATGCGGGGCGAGATCGGTGAGAAACGGCCCCGGAAAGCAATTGCTTCCCGAGGCCGTTTCTCTTTGTTGCTGACTCAGGTGCAGATCCCTCGACTCGCTGCGCTCGCTCGGGATGACAGCATCCGCATTCACGCACGCACGCACTCACGGTGTCGGTTTTGGTGGCTGGTTGGCGGGCAAGAGGGTGAAGTGCGCGTACTGGTCCATGCGCAGGTAGGTGCGGGCCGCGTCGCGGATCTGTTCCTTCGTCACTTTCAGCGTGTTGTCGGCGACGTGGAGGAAGTCGCGCGGGTCGCGGCCGTCCTCGTCGGCATCCATCATCGCGTTGAGCCAGCGGTCGTTCTGCTTGACGGCCGTCTCGTGCTCGCGGACGGCGAGCTCGCGGATCTTCGTCATGTTGGAATCACTGACCGCGCCGGCCTTGATGCTGTCGATCACGCTGAACACCGCCTTGGACAGCTCCTCGGTCCGCTCGGGGGCGCTCCCGAAGGAGACGGTGACCTGGTAGTGCGGGTAGGGGATGTGCGAGCAGCTCGCGCCGATGCCGGCGCCGTACGTGCCGCTCTTGTCCTCGCGCAGCACCTCGCGCAGGCGAATGTCGAGCAGCTGGCGGAGTGCGCTCATGACGGCGCGGTTCTCCATGCTGTACTCGCAGGGGCCCGTGAAGACGAACAGGTTCTGCGCCTTGGGCTCGATGCCGGCGTGCACGATCCGCTCGACGACTCCCGTGGGCGGACGGATGCCGACGTCCCTTGCCTTCTCGGTGCGTGACGGCGCCGGCAGCGACGCGATGTAGCGCTCGACGTACGGACGGACCGAGTCGGGGGAGAAGGCGCCGACGAGGAAGTAGGTGAAGCCCCCCGCATCGGCGAAGCGGTCACGGTAGATGGTGAGCGCGCGGCGGACGTCCACGGAGTCGAACAGCTCCGGCGTGAACAGGCGGACGCGCGGATGGTGCTGCGACATCGTCAGCGTGATCGTGTCGCGGAAGATCTGCGACGGATCGTTGCGCCGGTTGAGCAGCGCCGCGCGCGCCTGGTTCCGCAGCGCCTCCACCGCGCCCGAATCCACTCGGGGCTGCGTGAGCCGCAGCCAGGCGAGCTGGAACATCGTCTCGAGGTCCTTCGCCGACGCGGCGCCGTTGAGGCCTTCGCTCTCGTCGTCGATGGAGGCGTTGACGTCGGCGCGCTTGCCGGCGAGCCGCTTGGTGAGCGCGGTCGCGTTGAAGCTGCCCAGACCACCCGCGTCGAGCGCCATTGCCGCAAGCTCGGCCTGGCTCACGTCCTGATCGGCGACGAGCGAGGTCCCGCCCGGACTCTGCGCGCCGAACAACACCTCGTCGCGCTTGAAATCGGTGGGCTTGAGCAGCACGCGTGCGCCGTTGGAGAGCTTCCATTCCAGAATGCCCGTCTCGGGGAGCGTACGCTCCGAGACGATCTTGCCCGGCGTGGGCGCTGCGGCGACGAGTGGCGCATCCGAGGTGGAATCGACGTACGCCCGGATCGTCGAGTCGGCGGTCGCGCGATCGAAGATGGCGAGCATCGCCGACTTCTCGGGGAGCTTGAACTCGGGCCGGTCGGGCGCCGCGACGATGACGACGCGATTCTCCTTGGGGAAGGAGGCGTGCGCGAGGGTGTTGATCTCCTCGAGCGTCACGGTGGGCGCGAATTTCAGGGCGAGTGCCTGCTCGTCGGCGACGCCGAGGACGGGCGTTCCATTCAGGGCGCTCGAGACGTACTGCGCCGCGAACACGTTCGAGTTCGTCTTGTCCCGTTCGGCGTACCGCTGCTCGAGCGAGCGCAGGTACTCGGTGCGCGCACGCTCGAGCTCCGTGCGCGTGAAGCCGAAGCGCCGGACGCGCTCCGATTCGGCGAGGAGCGCGGAGGCCGCCCGCTCGAAGTCACTCCCCTTGATCGCGGCGAAGAAGGTGTGGGCGTCCTTGGTGCGGGTGAACGCGCCGCGGCTCGTGCTGGCGAAGGCGAAGGGCGCATCGGCGCGCTGGGTGATCTCGCCGAGTCGGGCGTTGACCATCCGGTCGTACAGTCCATTCACCAGCCCGCGCCGGAACTGCGACGTCGTGCGCACGCGCTTCGTCGAGTCGAGCCAGAGAAGCTGGACGGTGGCGTTCGGATATTCCTTGTCCGACTCGATCGAGACGAGCGTCTCGGCGTGATCGGGCACCGCCGCGTACTCGCGTACGCGCGGCTTCTTCGCTGGGGGAATGCGCGAGAAGCGCTCGCGAATCGATGCTTCCATCGCCTTCGGGTCGAAGTCGCCGACCGCGACGACCGTCATCAGGTCGGGGCGGTACCAGTCGCGATAGAACGCGTGGGCGAGGGTGTCGGGAAAGCTCTCGAGATTCTCGCGCGTGCCGATGGGGAGGCGCGTGGCGTACTTGGAGCCGCGGAGAAGGACGGGGAACTGCTTGTAGAGGAGCCGCATCTGCGCGCCGCGGCCCGTGCGCCACTCCTCGATCACCACGCCGCGCTCCTTGCGGATCTCCGTCGTGTCGAAGGCCAGACCGGTCGCCCAATCCTCCAGAATGTCGAGCGCGGTGTTGACGATCGCCGCCGTGTCGGTCGGGATCCGGAGCATGTACACCGTCTCGTCGAACGACGTGTACGCGTTGAGGTCGGGGCCGAACTTCACACCGACGCGCTCGAGGAAGTTGACGAGGCTCGCCTTGGGGAAGCGGCGCGTCCCGTTGAACGCCATGTGCTCCACGAAGTGCGCCACGCCGAGTTGGCGGTCGCTCTCGAGGATCGAGCCCGCGTTGACGACGAGACGGAGCTCGGCCCGGTTCTCCGGTTTGACGTTGCGACGCACGAGGTAGTGGATGCCGTTCGGCAATGCGCCGCGGCGTACCGACGTGTCGAACGGGAGTGGTGTGTCGGGCACGACCGCGCGGCCGGCGATCGCGGAGGGAGTGGAGCGCGGCGCCTGTGCGTGGACGAGCGGCGGCAGGGCGACGAGCGCGGTTGCGGCGAGCAGCAGCGGGGTGCGCGACGTGAGCGACACGGGACGGGTGGTCAGCGGGGAGGAACGAGCAGCGGTCTCCATTCAACTCAGCATCGCGTCGCGGTGCGCGCAAGGGCCGCAGGATCGTTCAAGATGGGGAATGGGGGAATGCGGAGGTGCAGATCCCTCGACTCGCTGCGCTCGCTCGGGATGACACCGAATGCGCGGGTGGCGGGGACGCCGGGTATGAGCGGCCCGACGACGAATGGCTGGCAGCCCAGGCGGCGGTATGGCATCGTTCGAGTACGCTCATTCTCATCAGGAGGCGACATGCGACACGCTTGCACCCTGCTCATCATCGGCGCGGTTGCCGTCGCG
>DASVNI010000599.1:0-3171 GCA_036383935.1 Gemmatimonadaceae bacterium
CCGATCGCGTCGGCGTAGTCGGCGAGATGCGTGCGGTTCGTCGCGCCCACCTCGCGCAGCCGCGCGCCGCTCTTCGCCATGATCTCGTGCACGCGGAAGCTGCCGCCGATCTCCACGAGCTCACCGCGCGAGAGGATCGCCTCGCGCCCTTCGGTGATCGTGTTGAGGGCGAGGACGAGCGCGGCCGCGCAGTTGTTGACGACGAGCGCGTCCTCCGCGCCGGTGAGCTCGCGCAGGAGCGACGCACAGTGCACGTAGCGCGAGCCGCGCGCGCCGGCGTCCAGATCGAACTCGAGGTTGGAGTAGCCCCCGGCGATGGCGCCGATCGCGTCGAGTGCGGCGTCGGCAAGAGGGGCGCGGCCGAGGTTCGTGTGGAGCACGATCCCCGTCGCGTTGATCACGCGCCGCAGCGATGGGCGCGAAACTTCAGCGAGGCGCTCGGCGACCGCGGCGGTCCAGCCTTCGTCGTCCGATGGCATCGCGGCGGTCTCGCGTGCGTGGGCGACCGTCGCACGGACCGCGTCCACGACGAGCGAGCGCGGTGCGGACTGCAGGAGCGCGCGCACTCCCGCGCTCTCCAGCAGGGCACCCACGCTCGGCAGGGCGCGGCGCGTGTCGCTCATGGGCCTCTGTTCGGCGGCGTCGTCGGTGGCGTCGTCGGGGGCACCACCGGCGGTCTCGTCGGAGGTGGCGCGCCCTGTGGCGCGCGCACCGGAATGGTGTCCGCGTTCACCCTCGGCGGCAGCGGGGGGGGCGGCTTCGGCGTCGAGAACCGTCGTTCGCTGGACGTGACCCGTCCGCTCAGCGCACGCACCGTCCTGACGCGGAGCAGGTACGTCGTGTTCGGCTTGAGTGGGCGCGTGAGGGTCACGATGAGCGTCGTGAACGGGCCGGGGCGGCTGGGCGCGCGGTTCGCGCCGGTATCCGCCGGCTGCGGGCGCGGCAGTGGCGTGAGCGGACGGCGCGCCAGCGAGTCGGCACGGCGCGCGGAGTCCGCCGCCTGACGTTGCAGGGTCGCCTGCCGTTCCTTCTCCTCGTGCGGCGTGCGTGTCCCAGCGATCGGAATGCCGACGCTATCGATGCCGATGAGCTGGAAGTTCGTCGCGGGGAAGGGCTGCGACGGATCGAGCAGGCGGTCGAAGGTGACGGCCAGCGAGACGGAGTCGTTGACGGCAACGCCCTGGATGCGCGCCGGCAGCGTGTCGCGCGGCGCGATGAGCAGCTCGAGTGGACCGGTCTGTGGCGCGACGACGCGCACCGTGTCCCAGGGCTCGGTGCGATCCTGCTGGCGGTTGTGATTCTGGTCGTTCGTGCCGCGCACGAGATACGTGCCGGGTGGGAGCGGTCCGACCGTGAAGCTACCCTGGGAGTCCGCTTGAGCGAGGTAGCGGATGCTGTCCCGCGTCAGCGCTTCGACGAGCGCGTCGGGCTGAGGACGTTCCGCCACCCAATCGAACGCATAGCCCTTGATGCGCAGGGCGGGGATCGTGGGTCCGGTCGAGAAGGTGACCACGGCGCCCTGCTTCATCCGGTTGTTCCGCAGATCGCTCAACCCGGGGAGCAAGGTGATCGTGTACGCCGTGTTCTCGCGGAAATCGTGTCGTGGGCGCACCTCGATGCGCGACCGGTGCCAGCTGATGCGTGGCGTTCCGTCGTTCGGCGAGACGAGGAAGAAGTTGCTGATGTCTCCCTCGCCTGTCGCCCGGTCGTTGATCTGCTCGTCGAAGTAGAACGTGGCATTCCGGTCGCGCACGTTCACCGCGTTCGTATCCGGCGTGACGCGGATCAGCCGCGGCGGCGTACGATCTTCCGGGCCTCCCGGTGGCGGGCCCGCCGATGCACAGGCGGCGACGAAGATCGAAGCGGCGATCAGGCGACGCCGCACAACCCCTCGATTCGTGTGCGCAGCAACTCGCGGCGCGTGCGCCACTCGGTCGCCTTCGCACGCTCCGACTCCACGACGTTGGCCGGCGCGCGGGAGGTGAATCCGGGATTCTCGAGTCGCGCCTCGAGCGATGCGAGCTGCTTCTCCAGACCGGCCAGCTCCGTGCGCAGTCGGGCGCACTCCTTCTTGACGTCGATCAGCCCCTCGAGCGGGACGAAGATCTGCGTGCCGCCGCCGAGGATGACGTTCGCCGCCGCGCCCGTCGGGGCCGAGTCCACGAACACGCTGCCCGTTCGCGCGAGTCGCATGACGAGAGCGGACTCGCTCTCGAGCGTACGGCGCTCGGCCGGGCCGGCGATGATCGAGGCTTCGATCGTCTGGCTCACCGGCACGTTGTACTCGGAGCGCACCCGCCGCGCCGCATCGACGATCTCGCGGATCAGATCGAACTCGCCGGCGGCCACTTTCGACTCCGAGCTGTCCGACGCAGCGGGCCAGGTCGTCGTGGCGAGGAAGGTTCCGTCCACGTGTCCGGGCAGCTTCTGCCAGAGCGCCTCGGTCACGAAAGGCACGATCGGATGCAGCAGTCGCAGCGCCTGGTCGAACACGTGCAGGAGCACCGCGCGCGCGACCTCACGGTCGTCGCCCGGCGTGGCGAGCCGCGTCTTGACGGCCTCGAGATACCAGTCGGCGAGCTCGTTCCAGACGAAGCGTCGCGCCGTCTCCGCATACTCGTTGAGTCGCAGGCCCGCGGTCAGCTCCTCCGAGCGCCAGACGTCGCCGTCGGTGGTGGGGCTGAGCGGGCCGATCGCGCGGTCGCACTCGCGCACGGCGACGTCGAGCCGGTCGAGGATCCAGGCGTCGGCGCGTCTCAGCTGGTCAGCGCGGACTTCGGCGATCGGGAGAACCGGCTCCGTGCCCACGTTGGTGAGCAGGAAGCGGCCGATGTTCCACAGCTTCGTCGCGAAGTTGCGGCCAGGCGCGAACGACTTCTCGAGGTCCTGCGGATCGAGCATCACGTCGGCGCCGAGTCCCATGCCGGCGACGAGCGTGTAGCGCAGCGCATCGGCGCCGTAGAGGTTCACGACGTCGAGTGGATCGATGCCGTTGCCGAGCGACTTCGACATCTTGCGGCCCTTCGTGTCGCGCGCGGTGCCGTGCAGGTACACGGTGTGGAAGGGCGCGTCGCCCATGAACGCGTAGCCCGACATGATCATCCGCGCGACCCAGAAGAAGATGATCTCCGGTGCGGTGACGAGGACGTCGGTGGGATAGAAGGTGCGCAG
>DASVNI010000600.1:0-4091 GCA_036383935.1 Gemmatimonadaceae bacterium
ACAGCGTGCGAGAAGCATCGCCGCCCTTCATCACGAGAGACGTCATGAAGCGAGTCACGGGCATCGGCGGCATCTTCTTCAAGGCGAGAGACCCAAAGGCTCTCGGCGCCTGGTACAAGACCCACCTGGGCATCGATGTGCAGCCGTGGGGCGGCGCGGCCTTCGATTGGAACAATCCCGACAATCCGAACGGTGTCGGGACGACGGCCTGGAGTCTCTTTCCCGCTGACACGAAGCACTTCGCGCCGAGCGCAGCGCCGTTCATGCTGAACTATCGCGTTGCCGATCTGCACGCGTTGCTTGATCTGCTGCGATCGGAGGGCGTGCAGGTGGACGAGAAGGTCGACGAGTCCGAGTATGGAAAGTTCGGCTGGGTAGTTGATCCCGAAGGGAACAAGATCGAGCTGTGGCAACCGCCCGAAGGCCAATGATCTCGCTCACGCCTCCGCTGTACGAGCAGCTCCGTCGCGACACCTTACGTAATCGGACACTGGCCTGGTTCGCTGCACGCTCCTATCGCGTCGCCGCACTTCGCGGTGCAGCGTTCGCTCTGGGGATCACGCTCGTCCAGTTCCTCGTGCGCGAGCTCGATCGCGCGATGCCAGGACCGGCGCCCGAGCCACCGATCACGCTCCGCTGGCTCATGGTCGACGGCCTCATCGAGGTGCTCCTCTTCGCACTGCTGATGTGCCTCGCCACGGCGAGCGCGCGTGGGCTCATCCGGCTCTACGTGCGCACGCGCACAGGGCGTGGGCTGACCTGATACTCGCGCCCATCTCTCTTCACGGCTCGCTCGTCTCGCTCGAGCCGCTCACGATTGCCAGCCTGCCGGAGCTGACCGCCGTCGGCTTGCATCCGGAGCTCTGGCGACTGCAGCCGCGAGAGATCCGCTCCGTCGCCGACATGCGGGAATACGTCGAACAGGCCCTGGCCGACCATGCGCGCGGCGTCAGCCTGCCATTCGTCATCGTGCGAAAGGCTGACCGGGCAGTCCTTGGATCGACGCGTTTCATGGACATCGCGCTCGAGCATCGCCGCCTGGAGATCGGCGCAACGTGGCTCACCCCCTCGGCGCAGCGGACGGGGGTGAATGTGGAGGCCAAGCTGCTGCTCCTGAGTCACGCGTTCGAGGCGATGGGCATCCAGCGAGTCGTGCTCAAGACGGAAGTGCTCAACACGCGGTCGCGCACCGCGATCCTGGCACTGGGCGCCGTGGAGGAGGGGACCTTTCGTCGGCATCTGATCGCCGAGAACGGACGGATGCGAGACATGGTGTACTTCTCCATCCTCGACACGGAGTGGCCTGAAGTCAGGGCACGCCTACGCGCCCGGCTTCAGCGTCGCGCCAGCGCGCCGAACGCCGAGTAGAACACCTCGTCAGGGCACAGCTCCGGCGTGAGGATGCGCTGCATCACCAGTCCCTCGATCAGCGCATGCAGCACCCGCACGAGCGTCCTGGGCGGCATCGGGAGCTCGGCCGGGTCGAAGCGCCGCAGCCACTCGACGCCGAACTCGTAGCTGCTACGGGTGACGTCGACCACGCGTGAACGCAGATCCTCGTTCTGCAGCGCGTAGGCGACGCCAGTGAGGCGCCCGATCGCTGCGGGCGCGCGTTCGTCCACGGCCGCGATCGTCGCTTTCGCGAAGGCGCGCATCGCTTCGGCGAATGTCGCGCCGGGTTTGATCACCGGAGCGACCGGCGCCCAGTAGGTCTCGCCCAGCGCGATGAACAGCTCGTCGCGGTTCCTGAAGTTGCCGTAGATGGCGCCCGTGGTCATGCCGGCGCGCTGCGCGACCTTCGCGAGGGTCGTGCGCTCGTAGCCCTCCTCGCGCACGAGCGCGCGTGCGGCCTCGAGCAGCGTCGCGCGCGTGCGCTCCCGCTTGTCGCCCTTCGGCTTCCGGCGGCCAGATCCCGCTCTCTTGCTTGCCATTGGCCAGAAAATATGATAGTTATTTTATAATCGCAATACAAAACGTGGGTGGTGAGGCTACGATGACGGGGAAGAATCCGATCGAGGAGGCGCTCCGGCCGAGCGTCGAGGCGGGGCAGCTGGTCGGAGCGGCGGCGCTCGTGTGGCGAGAGGGCGCGATCCGCCAGATCGCGACCGTCGGGCGCCGAGATCTCACATCTGGGCTGCCGGTCGAGCGCGACACGATCTTTCGCATCGCCTCGATGTCGAAGCCGGTCACGACGGTCGCCGCGCTGACGCTGCTCGACGACGGGCGCTTCGCGCTCGACGAGCCGATCACGTCGATCGCGCCCGAGCTGGCGCAGCTGCGCGTGCTGCGCGACCCGAACGGCCCAATCGATCAGGCGGACGAGGCGACGCGCCCGATCACCTTTCGCGATCTGCTGACGCACCGCGCCGGTCTCACGTACGGCGACCTGCATCGCTCTCCGATCGGGCGCGCGTACACGGAGACACTCGGCCCGACGATCGACAACCCGCTCGCGCCGGACGAGTGGATCGCGCGCCTTGGGACATTACCGCTGATCGACCAGCCGGGCGCCGGCTTTCACTACGGCCATTCGACCGACCTGCTGGGGTTCCTCATCGCGCGCCTCGAGGGTGCGCCGTTGAGCACTGTGCTCGAGCGCCGAGTCTTCGCGCCGCTCGGCATGGCCGACACGGGCTTCGCGATCCCGCCACAGAAGTGGGATCGCTGTGCGGCGCTGTGCGGCTTCGACGACGCAGGCCGACTCGCAACGCTGACGGCGGCGCCAGGCCGTCAGGCGCTCCACCGCCGGCCGGACGACATGACCTTCGAGTCGGCCGGCCAGGGCCTCTGGTCGACGCTCGACGACTACCTCGCCTTCGCCCGTATGCTGATCGGCGACGGCCCGGAGGGCAGGGAACTCCTGCGTCCGGAGACGCGCGCGCTGATGACGTCGAATCAGCTCACCCCCGCGCAGCGCGCCGGCGCGAGCATGTTCGGACAGTCGCTCTTCGCCGTGGGGCATGGCTACGGTATGGGCGTCGCCGTCGTCATGGAGCCGGAGCAGGCGGACCCACTACGCTGTCGCGGCGGCGTCGGGACGATCGGGTGGCCGGGCGCGTACGGCGGCTGGTGGCAGGCGGATCCGAACGACGGCTCCGTGCTGATCTTCCTCGCGCACAACATGGTGGAGCTGCAGCAGATGGCGCGCGGGATCGGACTCGCCGTCTGGAGCACGATCGCGAGCTTTCACGAGGTCGCGAGCGGTCAGGTGAATCGCTAACGTTGGGCGGAACGATCACCTGACCTTCGAGCCGTGTTCAGTACAGCATTTCCCTTCGGCTATCTCATCCAGTTCGTCGTCCTCGTCGGCGCTGCCGTGCTCGCGGGTACGCTCCTGTTGCTGGGCTGGCGTCGCCATGATCAGCGTGCGCTGCGAACCGGAGCAGGTATCGCCGTCCTGCTGGTGGCAGTCGAGGCGGCCGCCGCTGTGCAGCCGTCGATCGACGAATGGAATCCCTATCCGATTGCCGACGGCGCACTGCTCGGCCGGTGGGTCGATGGGCCGCAGTCGCTGGAGCTCCGAGCCGACAGCACCTACGCTCTGCGCAACGGATCGCGACTCGTAGTGTCGGGGCGCTTTCACCTCTTCGACTGGAACCTGACTTACGTTGGCGCGTCCGGAGCGGAGGAGGTGTGGCGAGTCGTGGAATCCGGCGGAGAGTACCGGATCATGCGCAATCCTGGGGATCCCGACATGTGGGACGGGAACCTGGGTTTCCACAGGTTGCCAGCAGCTCGGCCTCGGTCCTGACGCTCTGGCGTCAGCGCGCCTCGGACTATCACCAGATAGGAATGGATCTGACGACTTTCGCCACGACTATCGAGCAGCGTGGCTGGGCGACGACGCCCCCTGTCTTCGCCGATGCCGACGTCGACGCGCTTCGTGAAACGGTCGCGCCCCTAGCGATCGACGGGCGTGGCGGCGCTCGCAATCTGCTCGCGCACGCTCACATCCGGGCCCTCGCCACGTCGTCCGCCGCGCGCACCTTCGCTGCCGCTGTCCTGGGCGACGCGTGCTTCGCGGTCCGCGCCATCCTCTTCGACAAGACTCCCAACGCGAACTGGAAGGTTCGTCTGGCATCAGGACCTCT
>DASVNI010000601.1:0-4653 GCA_036383935.1 Gemmatimonadaceae bacterium
ATACGTTGCGGCCGTCGAGATAGGCGATGATCGCGTTCTTCTGCGCTTCGCTCATGTTCGCGAACGCGGGCATGAAGTTGCGTCCGCGCTCGATGATCTGACGGATCTCGGTGGCGGAGCGACGTTGCGTCACACCGATCAGCGACGGCGTGCGGCCACCGTCGCCCCCGCGGTCGGCGCGATGACAGGATGCACAGTTCGCCGTGTACACCGCCTCGCAGGTCTGTGGCGCGCTCGCCGTCGCGCTGCGTCCCTTGAGCGCGGCGATCCACGGGACGTCGCTCGCGTTCACGTAGATCACTCCCGTCGCGCGATCGACTGCTGCCCCGCCCCACTCTCCACCACCGTCGAAACCGGGAAGGATCACGGTGCCCTCACGACTCGGCGGCGTGAACAGCTCGTCGTGCTTCATCGTGCGGAAGCGCTTCAGCGCCGCGTCGTGCGCGGAGGGGGAGAGCTCGGTGATGTCCTCCTCGGTCATGCGTTGCCGCGCGAAGGGTGCGGGCTTCGTCGGGATCGGCTGCGTCGGCGACGTCTCCTCGCCTGGCAGGTCCGACGCCGGCACGCGTCGCTCCTCGACCGGGAAGAGGGGCTGACCGCTCACGCGGTCGAAGAGGAAGACGAAGCCCGACTTCGTGATCTGCGAGACGGCGTCGATGCGCTTGCCGTCGTGCGTCACCGTGAGGAGGTTCGGCACGGCGGGCAGATCGCGGTCCCACACGTCGTGGTGCACCGTCTGGAAGTGCCAGAGGCGCTTGCCCGTCGCGGCTTCGAGCGCGACGAGCGAGTTGGCGAAGAGGTTCTGCCCGAGCCGCTCGCCGCCGTAGAAATCCGGCGACGCGGAGCCGAGCGGCACGAACACGATCCCGCGCGCGACGTCCACCGTCATCCCCGACCAGGAGTTCGCGCCCCCCGCGGTCTTCCACGCATCGGGGGCCCACGTCTCCGCGCCGGCCTCGCCGGTGCGAGGGATGGTGTGGAACACCCAGCGCAGCTGACCGGTGCGCACGTCGAAGGCGCGGACGTCGCCCGGAGCGGCGCCCTCCCCCTCACCGACGCGCGAGCCCTGGATGAGCAGATCCTTGTAGATCACGCCGGGGCTCGTCGCGACGAGCTGCGTGCGCGATACGTCGCGGTCGATTCCCGTCGCGAGGTCGATCCATCCCTGCCCGCCGAAGCTCGGCGCCGGCTTCCCGGTCGTCGCGTCGATCGAGTACAGTCGTCGCGCCGCCGCGTAGAAGAGGCGGCGCTCCGCACCGTCCTCGCTCTCCCAATACGCAACCCCGCGGTTGGCGTGGCTCTCGCGGGCGCGTCCCTCGAACGGGTCGAATCGCCAGAGCACTCGGCCGCTGTCGGCGCGCAGCGCGAAGAGCACGAGGGTGGGCGACGTCGAGTACAGCACGCCGTGCGCGACGATCGGCGGCGCCTGGATCTCGCCGCGGCTCTGCGGAGATCCGTCGCCGGCATGGTACGTCCACGCGACCTGCAGCGACTTCACGTTCGCGCGATTGATCTGGTCGAGGGGCGACCAGCGCGACTGGCCCGGCTCGCCCCCTGTCACGCGCCAGTCCTGATCGGGGGCGCGCTCGGGGGTCGCGTGTCGCGCGCACGAGGTGGCGAGGATCGCGAGCGCGACGGCGAGCGCCGTGGGGCGCGACGTGAGCGCGGTTGGAATCATGGGTGGAGCGAGAGGTTGGGAGATCGCTCCGCCTTCCGGCGCTACGCGTCCGAAAGGCGGAGTTCCGCGTGTCCGTGTAATTGCTCCTCCCTCCGGCGCTACGCGCCTTCGGTCGGAGTTCTGCATTCATTCAACTTTCGGAGTTCTGCATTCACTCAACTTTGATGCTACGCCACTTCCCCTGGTCGAAGCGGATCACGTTGAGCGTGCAGCGCGTGATGTGGCCGACGAGGATCGCGACCCAGATGTGCATCGCGTCCAGCTTGCCGAGGCGCTGCACGACGAAGCAGATCCCCAGTGGCACGATCACCTGGGCGATGATCGAGATATAGAGCGGGCTCTTGGTGTCGCCCGTCCCCTGCAGCCCGCCCTGGAAGGTGAGCGCCACGGCGATGAACAGTCCCGACACGCTCAGCACGCGCAGGAGCTGCGTACCGAGCCGGAGGACGTCGGGGTCGGTCTGCCCGAACACGGCGAGCAGATGCTGCGGGATGAAGAAGAACGCCAGGCCGAGTACCGCCGCGACCGCGAGTCCCAGTCGGGCAGCGGCGTGAACGCCGGCGATCGTGCGATCCGGTCTCCCCGCGCCGAGGTTCTGTCCGGCGATCGCGGCGGACGCACCCATCAGACCGAACGACGTCCACGTGACGAGCGAGAAGAGTTGGGTATAGCCGATGGCGAACGCCGCCTGCGCCGCGGCGCTCTGCGCGAGCGAGCCGATGAAGCCGAGCATCAGGACGCCGCCGATGTTCATCATGATCCCCTGCGCGCCTGCAGGCAGACCGAAGCGGAAGAGCTGCCTGATGATCGCCCAGTCCGGCGCGAATCCGCTCCGCGGGAAGGACACGACCCATCCGCCACGCCACAGCTTGTAGATCGAGTAGAGCGCGACCGCGCCCGACGCCAGGCAGGTCCCCATCGCGGCGCCCCGCGTGCCGAAGGAGGGGATCGGACCGAGTCCACGGATCAGCACGACGTTGAAGCCGATCGTGCAGAGCGTCGTCGCCACGCCCAGGATCATCGGCGTACGCGCATCTCCCGCCGAACGGAGCGCGCCGCCCAGCATGAAGAAGACGAGCATGCCGCTGCTGAACAGGAACATGATGCGCAGGAACGGCAGCGCCTGCTCCCGCACCGCCGGCGCCGCGTGCACCAGGTCCAGCAGGAATGGCGAGGCGAAGTAGCCGACGGGCGCCATCACGAACAGCGAGAGCCCGATGGCTGTCAGGAAAGCCTGATAGACCGTGCGGTCGACCTTGGCAGCGTCGCCCTGCCCGGCGAACCTCGCCACGAGCACGCTCATCCCCGTGAAGAGCGACGAGATGAAGACGATGACGATGACGAAGATCTGCCAGGCGACGCCGATCGCCGCGTTGCCGGCGAATCCGACGAGGTGGCCGACCATGATGTGGTCGATCATCCCCTGCAGCCCGCCGATGACGTTCGCCAGGATCGTCGGCCACCCCAGCTTCCAGACGGCGGAGCGGAGCGGCCCCTCGATGATCGACCGGTCGTAGCGCGTGCCCGACGCCGAATGCTGCGCCGGCGCGAGCGCGCCGTCGCGGGCGGGGGTGGATCGGGAGGCGGCGGCCGCGTCGCTCACACGGGGAAGCTAAGTTCACGGCATGGCTCTGGCGAGCGTCGGGCGCACGGTCGGGGTCGTTCTTCCCTGACCGCCGGCGCGGAGAATCCCCGACGCCAGCCCCCGCTCGCGTCGGCTAGTCTGTGGCAGCGTTCTCCACCTTCACGAGGAACATCCGATGAATTCCAGCATCAGTCGCCGGCGCATCGCCGCCGTGGCGGCACTCGTCACCTTCGCGGCCGGCATCGGCGCGGCTACCGACGTCGACGCGCGCCCTGCATCTCACCGAGCTGCAGTGGCCCCAAAGACGGTCGAGGTCCAGATGATCGGCGACGCCACGGGCTACAAGTTCTCGCCGGCGAAGATCACGATCGCGCGCGGCGACAAGGTGAAGTTCACGCTCGTGTCCGGCCCGCCGCACAACATCGTCTTCTGGGAGGACAGCATCCCCAAGGGCGCGTCCGCGAAGCTCGCGAAGGCGATGCCGAAGACGGTCGGTCCGCTCACGGGTCCGTTTCTCCTGAACGCGAAGGAGACCTACGAGATCTCCTTCGCCGGGCTCCCTGCAGGCATCTACAAGTACTACTGCGCGCCGCACCTCGCGCTCGGCATGCATGCGGTCATCGAAGTGAAGTGACGGCGTAGCCGTCATCCCGAGCGAAGTCGAGGGATCTGCACTTGCCGTTTCGAAGTGCAGATCCCTCGACTCGCTTCGCTCGCTCGGGATGACACGAGGCTCGCTGCGCTCGCTCGGGATGACATTTCTCGCGCTACCGCATCCGCGCGATGCGAAACTGATAGCGCCCGGACCCGACGTCGTACACGACGCGCTCTCCCTCCACGCCGACGAGCTTCACTCCTGTCGCGCGCTCTGCCGCGACGTCGCCACTGCCGATCTCGCGCACCGCTGCCGCATTCACCGCTGGCACATAGATGCGGGCCGTGGACGTCGCCGGCACGATGACGTCGAGCTCGAGCCCCTCGCCTGAACGACGCCACCGCGACGCGACCAGTCCGCGCACCGTCTCGATCGACGCCGAGACCGAGTCGAGTCCCGTGGGTACGAGCGGCCGTACGACGATCTTCTCGTAGCCCGGTGCCGCCGGACGAATGCCGGCAAGCCCCTCGTAGAACCACTGCGCGATCGAGCCGAACATGTGGTGGTTCCGCGACCGCGAGCTCGCCTCCCAGTTCTCCCCCAGGCTCGTCCAGCCGAGCGAGTCGGCCCAGAAGCCGTAGCTCGGATAGTCGGTCTGTGTGGCGACGGTGAACGCCGCGTCGCCGAAGCCGGCTTCGGTGAGCACGGGGAACACATAGCGGATGCCGAGGATGCCGACGTACGCATTCCCGCCGCGAATCTGCGTCACGTCGCGCGCGAGCTTCGCGGCGAGTG
>DASVNI010000602.1:0-5442 GCA_036383935.1 Gemmatimonadaceae bacterium
TGATGTCGACGATGACGTCGCGACGGCGCTGCCCGCACTGGTCACGTTGCTCGTGCTCGGCGCAGGCACCGGCGGCGCCGCGGTGTACGTGCGCTTGAACTTTCCGTCCGCCCACTGGAGGTAGTACTTCCAGTTCGGCGCGTCGGTGTGGCCGCCGTCGTGCTGCCGCCACGCGAGCTCGCCGTCGAGCAGCCCGACGTTCACCGGCGGCATCTTCGCCGTCCGCCAATCATCGGGGACGCCGAGATCCTTCGCGCCGAGCAGTCGGAACACCGGCTGGGCCGAAACGGTGGCCATGAAGCTCCCTTGATGGTCGAGCCACTTCGCGTCGCCCTTCTCCGGGATGCCGTAGCTCACGAAGGTCAGCCGCGGTGCGGCGAGCGCGATCAGCTCGTGCGAGTCGACCGACAGCTCGTTTGCCGTGTGTCGTCCCGTGCGCGACGAGTCGGCGCCGTACTTCAGGTAGTTCCCCGCCATCCAGTGGTATTCGCCCGAGCCGGTGAGACTCTCCACCGCCTCGCCCCAGTTGCGACGGTGCAGCGTCGTGCCGCCCTTGCCCGATGAGCCGATGAGCACCATGGCGAAGCGCGGGTCGAACGCCATCGTCACCAGCGCCGCCTTGCCGTACCGCGACACTCCCTCGATCCCCACCTTCTTCGCGTCGACCGCCTTGTCGGTCTCGAGGTAGTCGAGCGCGCGTGACGCTCCCCACCCCCAGGCGCGCAGCGCGCCCCAGTCGTCGGGCTTCCTGACCTTCCCGTGGTTCGTGAGCCCGATGATCCCCTTCGTGAGGCCGGCGCCGTTGTCGGCCTGCACGCTGGTCGGATTCAGGAAGGCGAAGCCCCATCCATCCACGATGAGCTGCTCCGTCGCCGGCGCGTCGCTGCCGGGCGCCGGTGGCGGCGGCACGAACCCTTGCGGCCGCGCACCGGGAAGGGGCGGCCGGCCGAGCGCCGACTCGAGCGTGCCGGGCCGGAACATGATCATCAGCGGGACGGGCGCCTTCGCGTCCTCCGGCACGACGACGGTGAGCGGAATTTCTATTGATGAGCGTGGCGCGTCCTGCGGGTCGCCACGCGTCGACGCTGTATTGCCCGCATGGCCGACGAGCTGCTTCGCGATCACGCGCCGTCCGCCGACGTGCCCGGTGTCAGTGGCCGTCACCGTCCACGTCACCTTCGGCACGTGCGCGGGAATGCGGCCGTACACCTCGCGCTCGAACCCGTCGATGATCTCGCGACGCCGCTGCTGCCACATCCGCGCGTTCGTCACGCGGCGGCCGTCCTTCATCCGCAGCACGTCGGGGAGCGACGTGAAGGGATTGGCGAGCGCCGAGTCGTAGTTCGCGTGGTTCGGCGCGGACTCGTTCCCGCTCGGCCCGGGCCGGAGGGCGGTGATGCCGAGCTGCCCCATCATCTGCCGATGGTCCTCGGTCGTGGCCTGGCGCATCGCCGCGAGTGCCGAGTCGGCCCGCGCCCGTTCGGCGGGCGACAGAGTGGCCGGTTGCTGCGCGCCGAGTGCCGGGACGACGACGAGTGCCGCGACGACCATCGACTTCAAGGGCGCGCCCGAGCGCCACGAGCGTCGCTCGTGCTGGTGCATCCGCATCGCTGTGCTCACTGATCGGAGTTGGGTGCGGCGCGCGAGATCCTTCCGCGCGCCGGTGGGCGCTCCTACCGTACACTCGGCGAACGGCCGGCCGGCGTCAACCGTTGCGCGCCGGTGCCGATTCCTTCAATACGATGTCAGGTCGAGTCCCTAGGCTGAGGTCTTGGCTGGGGTCAGAGCCCGGGATCTGGCTCCAGAGTCAAAGGGGTCAGACACCTTCGGTATCTCATCTTCGGTATCTGACCCCAGTGTCTGACCTTGGGCCCCCCCTGCAACCGTTTCCAACTCACCAACTCACGGCGGTATCGATGGAACAGCGACTCAGTCTGCTCACCCTCGGCGTTCGCGACATCGCCCGCTCGCGTCGCTTTTACGAGGACGGACTCGGCTGGCACCGCGACTTCGGCCAAGACGACGTCGCGATGTACCAGTGCGGCGGGGTCGTGTTCTCTCTCTTCGAGTGGCCCAAGCTCGCCGAGGATGCCGGGGTGAGCGCCGAGGGGAGCGGCTTCCGCGGCTTTGCCGTTGCGTACAACTGCCGCTCCAAGGCGGAAGTGAACGCGACGATCGAGGAGGCGCGCGCCGCGGGCGCGAAGATTCTCGTCGAACCTCACGACACCTTCTGGGGCGGCTACGGCGCGTACTTCGCCGACCCCGACGGGCATTTATGGGAAGTGGCGTGGAATCCGTTCTGGACGGTGAAGGACGACGGCTCGATCTCGATGCAGCCGCCGCCGAAGTAGTCAGTCAGATCCCCGCATTCCCGCTACTTCGCTGCCGGGACGAAGTCGTCCGCCTCGCGATACGACTGGATCAACGCGAGCTCGCCGTCCTTCCCCGGCAGCGACTTCCCGTGCTCCATGCCGAGCAGCCCGGTGTACCCGCGGTCGTAGATGAACTTGAACACGTTGCGATAGTTCACCTCGCCCGTGCCCGGCTCCTTCCGGCCCGGCGTGTCGCCCGTCTGCACGTACGCGATCTCGTCGAAGCACTTGTCGAAGTTGTAGATCAGGTGCCCCTCGTTGATCTGCGAGTGATACAGATCGTACAACATCTTGCACGACGGGCTGCGCACGGCCTTCATCAGCATGTACAGCTCGTCGTTCGAGTGGATCAGGAAGCCGGGATGGTTCTCGGTGACGTTCAGCGGCTCGAACACCATCACCAGCCCGTGCGGCTCGAGCAGCTCGCAGGCGCGGCGGATGTTGTCGATCACGTTCGCGATCTGAAAGCCGTGCGGGAGCTTGGGGTCCGTCATCCCGACGAGTGACGTCATCCACTTCGCGTTCACCCGCTTCGCGCACTCGATCGACGCACGCACCTCGGTGAGGAAGGCGTCGCGCTCTTCAGGCCGCCCGGTCGAGAGCGAGCCGTTCGCCTTGAAGCCGGTGCCGCCGTTGTTGAGGATGATTCCCATCGTCATCCCGAGCCGCTGCATCTCGCGCGCGATCGCTTCCTGTTCGGACACCGGGCGGGCTTTCATGCGATTGTCCTCCATCGCCGTGAAGCCCTGGTCGTGCGCGAACTTGATCTCGTCCACCACGCCGCCGGGCGCACTGTTGGAGAACTGCCCCGCATCGAACGCGTAACGGAGCTTGAACGGCTTCGGGGCCGATGCACGCGGCACCGGCGCAGCGTGCGCGAGTGTATCGGGCACCATCGCCAGCGCCGTCGCGCCCACGACAGCGGCGGTCGTCCCCTTCACGAAGTCGCGTCTATGCATGTCCGTGCTCCAATGTCGATGGTTCGATCGCTGTTCGAACTACGGAACGCGGATCTTTGACGGCGATTCCGCGGAAACGGCCGGATCGATTCTTCTCGGGGTCGAGCTCGATGCGCCAGCGCACCGTTCCTCTACATCCACAAGCCAAAATTGTATGATGGTCCGGCGGAAGGAGCCCTCTGCCCACACGGGGCGATCCTGCCCTTTCCGCGGGATCGCCGTTCAAAATCCGCGTTCCGTCGTTAAGCACGCCCACTCGTAGCGTCCTCAGCGTCCACGCGGACCAGAAGCTATCGCCGAACATCCGCCCCTGCATCCGTCTAGATTTCTGTCTCACCTTCGGAGCAGCATCGCAATGCAGCAGCGCACGCTCGGTACATCACTCACCGTCTCCGCCCTCGGCCTCGGCTGCATGGGCATGTCCGACTTCTACTCGGGGCGCGACGACGCGGAGTCCATCGCGACCATCCATCGCGCGCTCGATCTCGGCGTCACCTTCCTCGACACCGCCGACATGTACGGTCCGTTCACCAACGAGCGGCTCGTCGGTCAGGCGATCAAGGGGCGGCGCGACGAGGTCGTGCTCGCCACGAAGTTCGGCAACGTCCGCGACGAGCGCGGGAACAGCCTCGGTATCGACGGCTCACCGGAGTACGTCCGCAAGGCGTGCGACGCGTCCCTGGGTCGGCTCGGCGTCGATCACATCGACCTCTACTACCAGCACCGCGTCGACACCAAGGTCCCGATCGAGGAGACCGTCGGCGCGATGGCCGAGCTCGTGAAGCAGGGCAAAGTGAAGTACCTCGGGCTCAGTGAGGCCGCGGCGCCGACGATCCGCCGCGCGCACGCCGTCCACCCAATCGCCGCGCTGCAGACGGAGTACTCGCTCTGGATGCGCGACGTCGAGGACGAGATCCTCCCCACCTGCCGCGAGCTCAACATCGGCTTCGTCCCGTACTCCCCGCTCGGTCGCGGCTTCCTCACCGGACGGTTCACGAAGTTCGAGGATCTCCCCGAGGACGACTTCCGTCGTCGTCAGCCGCGCTTCCAGGGCGACAACTTCCAGAAGAACCTCGACCTCGTGCGCCACGTCGAGCGCGTCGCGTCGAAGAAGGGGTGCACGCCGGCGCAGCTCGTCCTCGCCTGGCTTCTCCATCAGGGCGACGACATCGTTCCGATCCCCGGGACGACCCGCGTCGACAACCTCGAGGACAACGTTGGTGCGCTCGGCGTGACGCTCACGCAGGCCGATCTCGAGCGGATCGACAAGGTGTTCCCGAAGGGCGTGGCGGCGGGGGAGCGCTATCTCGAGGGCGGTATGGCGACGGTGAACCGCTGAACGTTTCCGCGATGTGACTGCACGCAGGGCTGAGGACGCACCGCCGGGTGACATCGGCGCCGCGGCCGGCATCTTCGCCGGCCCCGGCGAGATGCGCGCGCTCTGCCGCGCGTTCGACTGGAGCACGACCGCGCTCGGTCCCGTCGCGACCTGGTCGCAGAGCCTTCGCACGATCGTGCAGGTCATCCTCGACTCGCCCACGCCGATGTTCCTCTGGTGGGGCCCCGAGCTGACTCAGATCTACAACGACGCCTATCGGCCGAGCCTGGGCGCCAGCGGTCGGCACCCGCAGGCGCTGGGGATGCGCGGCCGCGAATGCTGGACCGACATCTGGGATGCGATCGGACCGCAGATCGATCAGGTCATGTCCGGCGGCCCGCCCACCTGGCACGAGGATCAGTACCTCCCAATCGAGCGCAACGGCCGGCTCGAGGACGTCTGGTGGACGTACAGCTACAGCGCGGTGCGCAACGACGACGGCTCCATCGGTGGCACGCTCGTCGTCTGCCAGGAGACGACCTCGCGCGTGCGCGCCGAGCGGGAGCGAGCGCAGCTCCTCCACGAGTTGGAGATCGAGCGCACGCGGCTCGCCACCGTGTTTCAGCAGGCGCCCGCCTTCCTCGCTGTGCTCCGCGGCGAGAATCACGTCTACGAGCTGGCCAACGACAGCTACTACCAGCTCGTCGGCCACCGGGAGCTGATCGGCCGGCCCATCGCCGAGGCGCTGCCGGAAGTGCGCGACCAGGGATTCTTCGCCCTCCTCGACCAGGTG
>DASVNI010000603.1:0-6456 GCA_036383935.1 Gemmatimonadaceae bacterium
CCCGTCACCGTCCGCACTCCCGCTAGCGCTCGATCGCCTTTGTCACGCCTTGTCACGCCCCGGTGCCTGTGATCGGGGACCGGAGGCCGACGATCAACGATGCCGATGATCGCGGGAGAGCTGGTGCGAACGTGGAGCACACCGTGGGGTCAACGAAGGACTACGACATCGTCGTGGCGATGCGTCGCGGCGAATCCGCGTCGTTCGAGCAGTACGTCGAGCGGTTCCATCACATCCTCCTCGACTATGCGCGGCGCGCCGGCGTGCCTGCCGCAGAGCGCGACGAGCTGGTGGGCGAGCTGCTGGACGACGTGGCGATCCAGCTCATGACGCGCAGCGGAGCGCTGCCGCAGAACCCGCGCATGTATCTGCTCTCGGCGCTGCGGCATCGGTTGCTGAACCGCAAACGCGGTCGCGAGCGACGCCAGCGCGTCGTCTCGGAGGCTGCGCGCGCCGCGTTCGGCGACGTGCACACGGACGACCGCGAGTCGGCGGCAGGCTGCTCGGAGGATCTCCTGCGCGCGAGCCGCGGGCCCGCATGGGAGAGCGCATCGCTACCGCGCGCGATCGAGCGGTTGTCGGGCAGGCTCAGCGAAGCGCTCAGCCCGGACGAGCGTCAACTGCTCGTCGCCGTGGCGGAGAACATCCCGCAGCGCGAGATCGCCGAGTGGCTGGGCGTGTCGTACGCGGTGGCGCGCAAGCGGCTCGAGCGACTGCGCGCGCGGCTCACCGAGGTCGCGATGCAGTACGTGAACACGCTCGAGCCGGATGATGCGCGCGAGCTGCAGCGCTTCTTCCACCGCTGCCGCGCGCGGATCGGCGCGCGCACGATCGCCGTCGGCGCGCCGCGCGCCGCACCGACCGACGCGCACTCACGAGAGACGGAACCGACCCCTCGCCAACCGAGGATCAGATCATGAGACATCCTTCCTCCCCTCCCCGATCGACCGACCAGCCGGTGCGGCACGACGAATCGAGCGGCGAACCGCGCGACGAGCGCCTCGCGATGATTCGCGGGCAGCAGCTGCTCGGCGAGCTGGCCGCGCGCGCCGAGATGGAGCGGCGCGACTCGCCGTACTACACGGACCCTCGTGTGATCGGCTGGCTCACGCGCGAGGTGGACTCGCCCCACCGCTCGAGCGACGGCTGGTCGCGCGAGCGAATCCGCGCGGCCGCGACGCGCCTTCGCGCCAGAGCAGAGGCAGCGCGTCTCAAGGTGCGGCTGGCCGGCCCGCCGCCGGTGGAGCGCGCGCCGATCGCGGGAATGATCGCCGACGTGATCGAGACGGCACGCGCCAATCACTGCGCGCCGCAGCTCGAGCTCGGCGCGGCGGCCGGTGTGGGGCGCGACTTGTGGGACGAGCCGTGCGAGCAGTGGGTGCGCATCCCCGACGATGCGCCCGCGGGGAGCTACGTGTCGCTGCGCGTCGTGGGAGAGAGCATGGATCCGCTGCTGCATACGGGAGACTCGGTGCTCGTGCAGGTCGGCACCACCGTGGCGCGCGACACCGTGGTGCTCGCGCGCGTGCCCGACGCCGGCTACGTCGTGAAGCGTGTCGGACGAGTGACGCGGGCCGAGCTCGAGCTGCAGTCGCTCAACGACGCCTTCCCGCCGATCGTCGTGCCGCGCGACGAGCACACGGTGGTGGGCACCGTCGTGCTGCGCTGGTGCCCGCACGCGCGCCGCTGAGTGCGATGGCGGCGCATGCGCGCGATGTCACACGCCGGTGCTCTTCTCCTGACATCGCCAGCGAAGGCGATGGACATGGACCAACGCGGAGAGGCACACGATGCGAGAGCGCGAGCGGGAACACGAGTGGGAGCACGAGCAGGGAACGACAGGTGACCGCCGCGCGCCGCGGCGGAGCGGGAGCTGGGCGGGGCGACGCAGCGCGACGCGCGACGAGTACGCCGCGGCATTCGAACGCGTACGCCTGGTACGCGCCTGGATCGCCGCCGCGGCGGCGCTCGTCGCCGTGATCTCGGCCTATGTCGCGGTGATAGAGCGAGTGGTGCGGTAGCGCGGGAATGCGGGGGCGCGGCAAACGTGAGTGCGTGAGTGCGGGGAGGGCTGTGTCATCCCGAGCGAGTCGAGGGATCTGCACCTGCCGTTAGAAGTGCAGATCCCTCGACTTCGCTCGGGATGACGCCGGATGCCGAGGTAGGCCGATAACCGATGACCGAAAACCGTTAACGGCCCACTATCTTTTCCCCATGCCCATCACCGACCTCCTGTCCCGCCGCCGCTCGATCAAGCGGTTCACCGACCGTCCCGTCACGCGCGACGAGATCGAGAAGCTGCTCGCCGCCGCCGTGCTCGTCCCGAACCATCGGCTCACCGAGCCGTGGCGCTTCTACGTGCTCGGCCCCGAGGCCCGCTACGGCTACGGGCTCGCGCTGGGCGAGCGCAAGGCGCGCAAGATCGAGGATCCGGAGGCGGCGCGCACGATGCGCGATCGCGTCGCGACCGAACATCGCGCGCTGCCGGTGATGATCGCCGTCGCGGTGGTGACGAGCGACAACCCGGAAGCTCGTGAGGAAGACTACGCCGCGACGATGATGGGGATCGAGAACCTCGCGCTCGCCGCGGTGGAGCTCGGACTCGGCACCGCGATCCGCACCGGCGCGGTGATGGCCGATCCGGCGGCGCGTGCGGCAGCGGGGGTGGCGGAGAACGAGCGCATCGTCGCGATCGTCAACGTCGGCGAGCCGGCGGAGACCCCGCCGGGGCCGCGGAAGACGCCCGCGTCAGAGTACACGCGGTGGATGTCCTGAAGTCGCCGCGGCACTACGCTTCTGAGTTGACGCTGTGACGACCGGGGTCAGAGTCGACGACTCTGACCCCTTGCCACGCAAGAGCTTCCCGAGACCGCTTCAGCCGATACGGGCGAACATTCGCGCGCGCTAACGCGCGCGGTCGTCGGGCTCGACGATCGGGCGACGAATGATGATCTCGTCGCGCCCCGATTCACCGCGCCTCAGCACGACGCTCTCGTCGCGCTCGACCGGCACGCGGACCTCGCTCTCGCTCGCGCGGACGCCGCGATCCGTGAGCGCGCGCTCGGTGTCACCCGGCTCGGGTGGGGCGAACTGCCGATCCCGGTCGCGCGCGGCGAGATCGCGATCGGCGAGCTCGCGATCGGTCACCGGACGATCGGCCGCCGAGCGGTCGCCCTCGCGATGCGTGCCCGGCACCTCGACGTACGGCGTACGCCGCTCGCCGAAGAACTTGCGATCGTCGTAGCCCGCGTCGTCGTAGAATCCGCGCGCGGCGGCGCCCGCGGCAGCGCCCGTCGCGGTGGCAGCCGCCGCTTCGCCCAGCGAGAAGTGCCGGCGCACCTCCACCTCCTGCACCCGCGAGAGGTGACCGTGATCGTAGAGCGGCAGCAAGCCGAAGCGTTCCGTCGTGAGCGGCACGCGCACGATCTTCTGGTCGTCGACGAGGTTCGCCGTGCCGATCGGCACGAGCACGTCGCGCTCGCCCGGTGTCGCGGCGACATCGTTGGTCAATCGCACGTCGAGATAGCGCGTGCGCAGGTTGTCGACGTCGATGAGGAGCTCGTGCACCGTCCCCACCTCCGCCCCTTCGCTGGACAACACCTTCCATCCGCGCACGTCCGGGTAACCCTCTGCGACCTCGAAGTCCTTCAACGCTCCGAGGGGCGCGATGCGTACGCCATCCTCGTTTGGTTCGATCCTCGCCATGGAAGCCTCCTTCGGGTATGGGGCCGCACCGGCACGGCGCGCGCCGCGGCATGTGCACTTCCGTCGACCAGAGAGGCGAGCTCGTGTTCGCGACGGAGCATCGCGATGAAAGCAATGCTCGTTCCAGCCGCGCAACGTGTGTGCACGGCCCGTCGTGCTCGGTTGCGCGTGCACGCGTCACCGCGACATCACCGACGTCGTAGAACGCCAATTGCATCCGCGTGAGTCCGCCACAACGCAGCCAGCACGGCTCAGCGCGAGGACCGTCACGGACGATGGCCACGAACGCTCCGCACCACGCCAACAGGATGGGAACCATGACTCGCGTCGCCGCCAGTTCGTTCGTCGCGCTGCTCGCCATACTCGTTGGCTCGAGCGCGTTCGCACCGCGTGCCGTCGGCCAGGGCGCGCCGCTCGCGGGCGTTGCCGAGGCACTCGGCCGGAGCGGGGCCGAGCAGCCGGGCGGCGTCCTGCGCTTCTCCTTTCCGCGCAGCGATCTCACCGTCGTCGCCGACAGCGTGACGCTCAAGCCGGCGTTCGCCCTCGGCTCGTGGATCGCCTTCCTGCCGATCGCGAACGGCGCCGCGATGGCGATGGGAGATCTCGTGCTCACCGAGGACGAGGTCGGTCCCGTGATGCGCGCCTTGGAGACCGGTGGCGTCGAGGTGGCCGCGCTGCACAACCACGTGCTCTACGAATCGCCGCGCGTGATGTACATGCACATCGCCACGCACGGCAATCCGGTGAAGATCGCGCAGGCGATCCGCACCGCGCTGGCGCAGAGCAAGACGCCGACGGGTACGCCCGCTGCACCGGCGACCCCTTCGGCCGCCGATCTCGATACCACCGCGATCGTCGGCGCGCTCGGCGTCGCCGGGAAGCTCAACGGCGTCGTGTACCAGGTGAGTGTCCCGCGCCGCGAGCGCATCATGGAGAGCGGTCACGAGATTCCGCCGTCGATGGGCGTCGCCACGGCGATCAACTTCCAGCCGATCGGTGGCGGACGCGCCGCGGTGACGGGCGACTTCGTGATGCGCGCCGAGGAGGTGAACAAGGTGATCCGGGCGTTGCAGGCGAACGGGATCACGCCCACGGCGCTGCACAGCCACATGCTCGAGGAGTCGCCGCATCTGTTCTTCATGCACTTCTGGGCGCGCGCCGACGCCACGACGTTGGCGAAGGGCTTGCGTGCCGCGCTGGACCAGACCGCATCGAAGATGGCGTCGAAGTGATCGCACCGCGCCGCGTCCATCTCGCGCTGGTCGCACTGCTGATCGGCGCGGGGTGCGGCTCGCCGCCCCCGATCGACAAGCAGCTCACGACGCTCGCGTCATGGACGGCGACGATGCAGCTCGCCAAGGAGCGACACGGCGCCGGCGCGATCACCATCACGTACGCCACGCAGCTTCGTGACCGCGCTGACGAGGCATTCAAGCAGGCGTCCACCACGATCGGGCGCTCGGCGCGGACCCGTACCGACTCGACGTATGCTGCCACCGCGCTCGATTCGCTGCGCAACGCGATGCGGCAACTGGAGGCAGAGATCGGTTCGTGAAGAAATGGGGCGAGGTCGCACTCGGCATCGTCACGAGCATTGGCGGCTTTCTGGAGGTTGGCTCGATCGCGACGTCGGCGCAGGGCGGCGCCGAGTTCGGCTATCAGCTCGCCTGGGTGCTGGTCCTCGGCATACTGAGTCTCGCGATCCTGATGGAGATGACCGGCCGCCTCGCCGCGGTGAGCAAGCGTAGCTACGGCGACCTGCTGCGCGAGCGATTCGGCTATCGGTTCTTTCTGCTGCCCTTCATGGCGGTGTTCGTCGTCAGCCTGCTCGTCTTGATGTCGGAGATCGGCGGCGTCTCGATCGCGCTGCAGATCGCCACTGGCATCGAGTTTCGCTGGTGGGCGATCCCGACCGCGCTGGTCGGCTGGATCCTCCTCTGGCGCGGCACCTTCAGCATCGTCGAGCAGGGCACCGCGCTGTTGGGGCTCGCGGCGCTCAGCTTCGGCGTCGGGGCCCTCGTGCTCCATCCGTCCTGGCCGACGCTCGGCCGCGCGCTGCTCCCGTCACTCCCGTCGCACGACCACGCGCGCTACTGGTATCTCGCCGTCAGCATGCTCGGCGCGTCGATCAGCCCGTATCTCTATCTCTTCTACTCGGCCGGCGCGATCGAGGACGAGTGGACGATCGACTACCTCGCCGTCAATCGCATCACCGCAGGGGCCGGCAATGTGTTCGGTGGCGGGCTCGCGATCGCGGTGCTCGTGATCGCGGCGCTGGTGTTCGCGCCGCGCCAGATCCAGGTGGACGCCTACGAGCAGATCGCGCTGCTGCTCGCGACGCCGCTCGGGCGCACCGGCTTCGTCCTCTTCATCGTGACCCTGTTCATCACCTGCTTCGGGGCCACCCTCGAGATCGTGCTCGCCATGGCGTACATCCTCGCCCAGGGATTCGGCTGGCGGTGGAGTGAGAATCTCAAGCCGGGCCAGGATGCGCGGTTCAGCACGAGCTACACCGTGTTGATCCTGTTCGCGGCGCTGCCGATCGCGGTCGGGATGGATCCGCTGAGCCTCACCAACATCTCGATGGTGGCCACGGCGGCGAGCCTTCCGGTGACGGTCATCCCGCTGTTCGTGCTGATGAACGACGGCGATCTCCTCAACGCGAACGTGAACGGGTGGGCGAGCAATCTGGCGCTCGTCGTCATCGCCCTGCTCTCGATCGTGCTGCTCGTCGCCGCGCTCCCCTTAGAT
>DASVNI010000604.1:0-9982 GCA_036383935.1 Gemmatimonadaceae bacterium
CCTCGTGCTCGACGACGTGCCCGTGCTGGGGGTAGGGGACGCGGCGATGCTGAACGTCGCCATGCGCCAACGGACTGTCGCGCTGTCGGAGGTGGTCATCACGCCGGGCCACTTCGGCCTGCTGCAGCGCGGCGCCGCGGCGAGCCGGTCGCTGTCACGGGAATCGCTCGAAAGCGTTCCGCAGCTCGGCGAGGACATCTACCGCGCCGTGTCCCGGCTGCCCGGCGTGACGACGGACGACTTCTCGGCGAAGTTCGGCGTGCGAGGAGCAACGGGGGACGAGCTGTACGTCTCCCTGGACGGCCTCGAGCTGGTCGAGCCTTTCCATATGAAGGACGTGGGCGGCGCCTTCTCGATCATCGACATCCAGACGCTCGGCAGTGCAGCGCTGAACACCGGGGGCTTCTCCGCCGAGTACGGCGACCGGCTGGGCGGTGTCTTCACCCTCACGACGTCGGAGCCGCGCACCGATGGCGTGCATGGCTCCGTGGCCGTGAGCGCGATGAACGCGCGCGCGACGCTGCAGGGTGGGTTCGCGGACGGGAAGGGGGGATGGACGCTGTCGGCGCGCCCCGGATATCTCGACGTCGCCCTCAAGCTCACCGAGATGCGCGACTCCATCCAGCCGCGCTACTACGACCTGTTCGCGAAGGTGAGATACGACCTGCCCGCTGGCGGCCGCGTCGCACTGCACGCGCTCCGGGCGGGCGACACCTTCAAGTATCTGAAGCGCGATCAGCCGAACATCTTCAGCGGCTACGGGAGCAGCTATGCGTGGGCGACCTGGGACCAGCCGTTCTTCGACCAGCGGCTGCGCATGCAGAGCGTGGCCTCCGGTAGCGCGATCTCGTGGCGGCGCCACGGCGAGTACTTCACGCCGGAAGGGCTGCAGACGGCGCTGATCAACGACGGGCGCTCGCTGGACAGGCTCGGCATCCGTCAGGACTGGACGCTCGACGCATCCCACTCGGTGCTGTTCAAGTGGGGGTTCGACGCCATGCGCGAATCGGCGGCGTACGACTACGTCAGGTTGCTGGGCGACCTGCGGCCCGCTGCGATGCGTACCGCCGGTCGCGACAGCGTGTCCACGGTGGTCGCGCCGCGCACCGACAAGCTGGCGTTCTACTTTGCGCCGCGCGTGCAGCTCCTTCGAACGGTCATTGTGGAGGCGGGGGCGCGGCTCGATCGCTCATCGCTCACCGACGAGACGATCGTGAGTCCGAGGGTGAACGTGTCGTGGCAGCCGCACGAGCACACCGTGGTGCGTGCGGCGTGGGGCGGCTACAGCCAGTCGCAGTCGCTCTTCTCGCTCCAGACCGAGGACGGCATGAGCAGCTTCGCTCGAGCGGAGCGTGCGCGCCAACAGATGGTGGGCATCGAGCAGTCGCTGTCGAAGGGTGTGACCGCTCGCGTCGAGGCGTACGAGCGCCGGCTCACGCATGCGCGCGCAAAGTACACCAACGTGGGTGGAGACCTGTGGCTGTTTCCCGAGCTGGTCTGGGATCGCACGCTCATCGACCGGACGGCAGGTCTCGATCGCGGCGTGGAGGTGCAGCTGGCCCGAAAGGACGCACGCCGTGCCGACTGGTCGGTGAGCTACGCGCTCGCAAAGTCCACGGACGAGATCAACGGCGCCTGGGTGCCGCGGAGCTTCGACGAGCGGCACGCGGTGCACGGCGACTGGTCGCTGCATCCGGTGAGCGGCTCCTGGCGGCTCAGCCTCGGTGGCGTGTGGCACTCGGGGTGGCCGTACACGCCGACCATCCTCACCGTCGACACGGTCAGTAACAGTCCCACGGGGCTCGCCATCTCGACGCAGCGTACGTCGGGCGCGCTCAACTCGATGCGTCTGCGGCCCTACCGCCGCGTGGACGCGCGGTGGACGAAATACTTCCGTACCGAGTCGGGGCAGCTCTCGCTGTTCGGCGAGGTCTACAACCTGTTCGGCACGGTGAACCCCCGCGGCTTCTGGCGCGATGCGACGGTGAAGGATCGTCAGGTCGTGCTCACGTCGGGGGAGATCAACCAGTGGCCGCGGCTGCCCGTTGCCGGGTTCAGCTGGCAATTCTGACGAGATCGTTCACATAATTCGTACATGAATTCCCACGCCTCTCCCCAGGGCGTCCGGCCCGCGCCGCGTTGGTCCCGTCAGACGCTGCTCGGCCTGGCCCTCCTGCCTTTTGTCTTGCTGGCGCTGTTGCAGCTGCGCTCTCCGATCGACCTCTCCATCGGTGACCAGGCGCAGTACATCCTCCATGCGCGGTCGATGCTTGCCGGCCGCGGGTACACGGACGACGGCTACATCTACACGAACCGCGTGGTGATCAGCCCGAAGGCGTATCCGCCCGGGCTACCGATCGTGATCGCCGCCGTGGAGGGAGTGGGCGCGCCGCTGATCGTGACGCGGCTCCTGATGATCGCGTCGGCGGTGCTCTTCCTGTACCTCGCGGGGCGGTATCTGGCGACGCTGGACGATCCATTGCTCGGGCCGGCGGCGATCCTGATGTGCGCCTTCATCCCCAACCTCCCGTTGTACGCGACCGGCCTCTACTCCGATTTCGCCTTCGCCGCCGCCGCATGGGGATGCTGCCTGCTGGTCGATCGACCGGGGGAGTGGAGCAGGGGCCGCATCGGCGCGCTGACTGTCGTGGGCGCGATCGCGATCGCCTTTCGCACGGCCGCTGTCGCACTCATCCCAGCGCTCGTCGTCCACCAGCTGTGGCGGACATGGCGACACAAGGAGCCCTGGACGCGCGCCATCGTCCCACTCGTCGTGTGGGTCGGCACGTACCTCGTGATCGACGCGCTGCTGCCGGTGACGCAGAGCTACGCGCAGCAGATCCTGACTGGGGCGAGCGATGCCGGCGCGATGTCGAGCGTGGTCGCGCTGATCAAGCTCGTGTTGCAGCGCGTGAACGGGTATCGAGACTTCGTTTCGGGGATGCAGCTCACCCCGACACCGTGGCGCATGGTGAACCTCGGATATCACCTGGCTGCCCTCGCGGCGCTGGCGATCGGGTTGATCGTGTGGGTGAGACGCGCCGGCGTGCGCTTCCTGTTCTGCTTCGCCGTATTCTACGTCGGCATCATCCTGCTGATGCCATGGGTGATCTCGCGCTTGCTGTGGCCGCTCGCGCCGCTGATCTGGTTCGCCACGCTCGACGGCGCGCGAACCGTGTTCCAGGCGGTGCGAATCGAGCGCGTCCGTGCGGCCCAGACAGCGGTGCTCGCGGGTGCGGCGGTCGCCGTCATGGCGATGGTGCTGGGGCCGAAGCCGCCCTCGCTCAAGGGGATCGGCGATCTCCCGGAAGGCCGCGCGTTGTATGCGGCGCTGGAGCAGGAAGCGGCATCCACGCCCGTCCGCGCGATGAGCGCCAGTCCTCGCGATGCCGCGCTGCTGCGCGGCGTCTCGGCGATGTCCATCCCTCCGTTGAAGCCGGACTCGCTTCTCGTCGAGGCCGATTCATTCAGGATCACGCACGCCGTTCTGGGAAGTCTGGGAGTGGACTCGACCGCGGACCGCGCCATGCGCGATGCGCTCAAGAGCCATCCGGAGCGATTCCACCGCGTGTACGGGAACGCGCAGTTCACACTGTTCCGGGTGGTGCCGGCTCCGTCACGTCAGTAGCGGGGCCCTTGGCTGCGATGGTCCAATGGGTCGGCGCGCGCCGCATGGCGAGCTTCCGTCCATGGCCGAGCCAGCGCTCTCCCACAGTACGAAGGGCAGGATATCTCACGACGCGTCCACCGAGCTCTCGTCGCGCCGCACCGGCATGTCCTTTCAGCGCACTCGTCTGAGCGCCGAAAGGACGCTGATGAGCGTCGTGCGCACGTCGCTCTCGATGATCAGCTTCGGTTTCACGATCTATTCGTTCTTCGGGCACCTGCAGCAAGAGAACGTGCTCCGGCGCACGCCCGCTCCGCGGAACTTCGGGATGGCGCTCATCATCCTCGGCGTCTCGATCCTCACGGTGGGGCTCGCCTACCACCTCGCCTTCATGCGCCACCTGCGCCGCGAGCGCGCGCTATTGGCGCAGGAAGGGCTCATCCACGCGGAGTCGGGATTTCCCGTCTCCTACACGCTCATCGTCGCCGTAATGCTGCTTCTGCTGGGTATCACGGCGCTCGCCAACGCTGAATTTCATTTCGGGCCGTTCGGATAGCACGGGCGCACACCTCACGACTTCGCCCGACCTCGCGGCCACCATCGCGGCGACCATCGCCGCCGTCGCGCGGCGCCCATCCTCGAGTGTGGACTGCACCGGTACGCCATGCGCGACGCAGTCGGCGAAGTGCCGCCACTGGTCGCGGTATGAGGTTCGATAGTCGCCGGACTTGTGCATGCGAGGAAGCGCTCGCGGCAGCTCCGCCACGAAGTGGCCGAACCGCTTCAGCCGGTGGCGCGGATCGCTCGCCATGGTACCGGCGGGGAAGTGCTCGAGTCCCTCGAAGCGAACGAGCGAAACGCGGAGCCGGCCCGCGTCGCCGCAGATCTCCAGCTCGACGTCGTGGCTCGCTCGCTCCGAAAACGTAGCCGACACGAGGACACCGTTCTCCATCCGGCCCGCGATCACGGCGCTCGCGTCCTCCCACTCATCATCGACGGAGTACGCCGAGATCGTCGCGATCTCCGATCCCAGGATGTGACGCCAGAGATCGAAGTGGTCGATCGCCGGCTCGCCGAGCGCGCCGCCACCCTCGGCGCGATACCGGCGCCATCCCCGGATCCGGTCCGCCTGCCGAGGGCTGCTCCAGATTCCGCGCAACGTGCGCACGGTGCCGAGCTGTCCACTGCGCACGAGCTCGCGTGCCTGCGCGACGAGGCGATGCCATCGCATGTGAAATCCGACGATCACCGACCGATCGGAGTTGGCCGCGTGTGCCATGAGACGATCGCAGTCGGCGAGAGTGAGGCCGGTTGGCGGATCGATCCAGACGTGCAGCCCCGCATCGAGCGCGGCGATGGCAGCGTCGATCTGACGGCCTGGTGGAAGGCAGAGCGCAACGGCGTCCAATCCACCTTCGGCGAGTAGCGACGCGACGTCGTAGTAGCAGTGCGGTATCGCGAAGCGCTCCTCGACGTACTCGACTCGTGCCGGATTCGCGTCCGCAACAGCGACGACTTCGATCTCCTCCACCTCGCGGAGCGCGGGAAGGTGCTTCTCGGCGCAGACCTCACCGCAGCCGGCGAAGCCTACTCGGACACGTGTCGTCATTGGCGGGGAGGGTTCGGATCCGCGTGCAGCTCGCTACTCGCGGCGAACAACCCGCAGGGATGATGCCTCGGCCATGTTCGACGCCGCATCTTCGGCGATCTCGCAGGCACCAACGCCGATTCTATTCCCGCCTGATTTCGACGGCGATACACGGCGCCCGGCGCGTCGCGAGCGACTCGGTCAGCGACTTCGCTGTGGGCGTCCCTTTTGCGCGCGTGTCAGGCGCGCCGATCACGTGGCGCGGAACACCCACCGAGGGGAGGCGATCATGACCCGCAGCATTCTCGTGCTCGGTCTCGCCGGCGTCTGTCTGTTGGCCTGCGACGACTCATCTGCGACGTCACCGAGGGATCCGTCGACGAGCCGGTCGGGCGTCGGGCCGACGGCGCGCTCAGCGAGCACCCCACTCGCGGCGACGAGCGATTCCAAGATCGTGAGCTTCGAAACGATGTACGGCGTGGACGAGGGCTTCGTGAAGAACAAGGCCATCCGTGGCGTGGAGGGCGACGAGCTTCCATGGGAAGTCGGGAGCGCCGTCGGTTCACTCACCGTTGGTGGTCATCTCACCGTGTCCGTTCGCGGGATCGTGTTCTCGAGCGATCCCGAGGTACCGCCCGAGCTCCGCGGCATCAACGACGAGGACAACTTTCGCGCGCTCGTCAGCTGTCTGGTGAGCGAGAAGAAGAACGGGAAGAAGATCTCGACGGTGAACGTGACGACGGGTCCATTTCCCTCGACACGCAGCGGCGATTCCGACATCGACGCACAGCTCCAGCTGCCGGCGGACTGCGTCGCGCCGATCATCTTCATCCTCTCCGGGTCGGAGGACAAATGGTTCGCGGTGACGGGCGCCGAAACGTCGTGATGTTGCGAGGGGTGCGTCGCCTTTCCCGGCTCACGCCGACGGCGACGCCCCCCCGCGCGACGCACGTGACGCTCAGCGCACGACGTACCCGCCATCCACCAGCAGATGCTCGCCGGTCACGAACGACGCGCCGTCGGAGCAAAGCCACAGTACCGCCGCGGCCACCTTCGTGAGGCCAAGCACGCCGTGCTTGGCGGCGGTGTACGCGGGCGCAGTGGCGAAGCCCACGACGCCGAGGATGGAGGCGTTGTTGACGATCGCGCCGCCTCGTCGCGCGCGTAAGGCGGGAATCTCCTCTTTCATGCAGAGGAACACGCCCGTCAGGCGCGCACGTCAGCGGGGCTGGAGACGTCGGCACGTACCGATGCCGCTTCACCGTCGCTCCCGCGACACGCGGTGGCGACGTCGCGCGCGGCGGATTCCGCGCGAGCAGGGTCGATGTCGGCGAGCATCACCCGAGCGCCGGCGCAGGCGAACGCGAGCGCGGTCGCGCGCCCGATGCCCGATGCGGCTCCCGTCACGAGTGCTACCTTGCCGCGAAATGACTGTCGATCCGTCATCAGCGTCCTCGCGCGTCACGGGGAATGTGAGGATGGACGGCGTCCGTCCGGACGGAGGATACCCTGCGCCGTCGCACGAACCGTCAGGTGTTCCCGGACACCGTGGAGCGCATGTGTCCGAGATGTTGAAGCGAAGGAGATCCGTCTGCAGACATGAGAGGCGCGATGGACACACATGCGATCGCCAACACGTCGGGCTTCGAGAAGATCGTCGTTCCGCTCGATGGCTCCAGCCTGAGTGAGTGCGCACTCCCCGTTGCGACGGCGATCGCGCGGGCGAGCCGCGCCACGGTGTACCTGGCGCGGGTGCACACGCCCATCATCGCCACCATGGACATCAGCCTACCCGTCCTGGACTGGGAAGACGAGATCCGGGCGAGCGAGCAGGCGTATCTCTCGGCGGTCGCCCGCATGCTGTCCAAGGAGGACGTCCAGGTCGAAGTTCGGCCTCTCGACGGGTCGGTGGGTCGCGCGATCAAGGATCTCGTCGAGAGCGTGGGGGCGAACCTCGTCGTCATCACCACCCATGGCCGCACGGGACTGAGCAGGACTTGGCTCGGCAGCACGGCGGACTGGCTCGTCCGCTTCGCGCCGGCGCCGGTGCTCATGGTACGTCCTCCGGAGGAGCCGGCGGCACGAGAGATCTCGTTGAAGCACGTGCTCATCGCGCTGGACGGCTCGGAGCGTGCCGAGCGGATCATTCCGGAGGCCATCCGCCTCGGCCGGCTGGTCGGCGCGCGGTTCACGCTCGTGCGGGTGGTGCAACCGATCATCCGGAGCCTGGCGGCGGTCGGCACACCGGCGCTGGCACAGGTGCCGGATGAGGAACGCACGTCGGAGATCGTGCGCCGCACAAAGGACTACCTCGACGGCGTCGCGGAGACCTTCCGTCGCGAGATCGGCGGGCTGGAGGTGACCACCGAGGCCGTCGCGAGCGACCGGACCGCGGACGCCATTCTCGAGTGCGCACGCCGCGGCGGCGCGGAGATCATCGCACTCGCGACGCGCGGCCGCGGCGCCTCGCGGCTGCTGGTCGGCAGCGTGGCGGACAAGGTGCTGCGCGGCTTCACCGGCGCCGTGCTCGCGCTCGGGCCCGCGGCCGTGCGAGAGCAGATGACCGACGAGGTGGTGATCGAGCCGGAGTCGACGGTCGAGCGGCGCGCTCACGTGGAGCACGGGTTCGGCTCAGGTTAGGCGAATCGCGTGAGGTACTTGTCAGCGTTTGCCCGATGGGCGGTGCCCCAGTCTGGTGGAGATTACGGCGAGGTGAAATCCATGACTGAGCGATTCAAGGATCGAACCGACGCTGGACGTCGACTCGCGGCGCTCCTCGCGCACTTTCGCGGTCAGAACCCGATCGTTCTGGCGCTGCCGCGGGGTGGGCTACCCGTGGCGTACGAAGTGGCGCATGCCCTGAAGCTGCCGCTCGACGTACTCAACATTCGCAAGCTCGGCGTGCCATGGCACGAAGAGCTCGCGATGGGTGCGATCGGCACTGGGGGAGTGCGGGTGCTGAACAACGAGATCATCATGGCGGCCGGCATTACGACGACGACGCTGGACGAGGTGACGCAGCTCCAGCGACTCGAGCTCGATCGTCGCGAGCGGCTTTTTCGAAGCGGCCGACCCGCTCCGGGGCTCCGCGGACGGGAGGTCATTCTCGTCGATGACGGCATCGCGACCGGAGCCACGGTGCGTGCGGCAGTCGCCGTGGTGCGCGCGCAGAAGCCGGCTCGCCTGGTGTTGGCAGTGCCGGTCGCACAGGACTCGATCGCCACGGAGCTCGAGCGGGATGTCGATGAATTCGTCTGCGTCACGCGGCCGAGCGATCTCTACGCGATCGGCGTCTGGTACGATCACTTTGAGCAGCTCACGGATCGGGAAGTCCAGGCCATTCTCGCTCGCGCGGCCGGAGAGCCGGCGGCGGCGCGCGTGAACGCCCCGCGGCGAGCGGGTGACCTGGACGGCGAGGCCAAGCCGCCGGGCGCCCCGGCATAGGTCACTACTTCTCGCGGTCCTTCACCACGAACGAAACGTTCGCCGTGACGCGATAACGGACCACCTTGTTGTTCTCGACGAGGGCTTTCATCCCGCTCACCCACACTTCGGTGATTCCGTCGACGGTCCTCGCGACCTCCTTGACGGCCTGGCTGGTGGCGTCGTCCCAGCTCTTCGGCGACTCGGCGATGACCTCGATGACTTTGACGATCGACATGTGGCCTCCCCCGCTAAAGGTGCTTGCCGGCGCTATCCCGCAAGCAGGCACCATGGCGTCGCCAGGACGTGTCAACTATCAGGTGTCTCCCTACACGTGCCCGACAGTGCCTGAACGCCGGGCGCGCTGTCCCTGACACTTCGCCGCTCCTCGGAACGCGTTCGCGGTCAGGACGACAATAGCCCGGCGAGCCTGCTGAGCACCGCCCCCAGATCCGGAACCTCGCTCAGCACTGGCGCGACAGGATCCGCCCCGAGCCGCTCCATCCGCTCGATCGCGTTGCGGATCGTGTAGTCCTTCGGGTTCAACCCGTCGACGACCTCGTCCCACGCGAGCGGCATCGACACCGTAGCACCCGGCAGCGGACGCACGCTGAAGGGCGCGACGATCGTCTGCCCGTGCCGGTTCTGGAGATAATCGAGGTAGACCTTGTCGCCGCGCTTCGTGACGTGGCGCGTGATCGTCGCGATGTCGCCCACCTCGCGCAGCATCACGCGCGCGAGGAGCTCGCCGAGGGTGCGTGACTGCTCGTAGGTGCACTGCCGCGCGAGCGGCACCATGATGTGGAGGCCGGTCTTGCCCGTGGTCTTCACGTAGTGCGGGAGCGCGATCTGCTCGCAGAGGCGGTGCAGCACCTGCGCGCAGCGGATCACGTCGGAGAATGGCGCTTCCTTGGGATCGAGATCGATCACGCACCAGTCGCACTGCTCGAGTGAGCCGACGCTCGACGCCCAGATGTGGATCGGGATGCAGCCGAGGTTCGCGATGTAGAGCAGGGAATCGACGTCGTCGCAGACGAAGTAGCGCACATTGCGCTGGCTCTCGTCGCTCCAGATGGGATGGGTGCGGACCCACTCGGGGGCGAACTCGGGGGCGTCCTTCTGATAGAACTGCTTCCCCTCGATGCCGTCGGGAAAGCGGGTCATGACGAGAGGCCGGTTCCTGAGGTAGGGCAGGATCCACTTCGCCGCGGCGCGATAGTAGTCGATCAGATCGCCCTTCGTGTACTTCTCCGCCGGCCAGTAGATCTTCTTGAGGTTGGAGAAGTTGCTCTGGCGGGGGTGAGCGGATGCGGGGATGGGGGGATGCGGCGACGCAGCGCTTTCCGCAACGGGGTCAGACCCCT
>DASVNI010000605.1:0-3173 GCA_036383935.1 Gemmatimonadaceae bacterium
AGCGACGAGTTGTTCTAGATGTACAGCCGCACGTTGGTGAAGAAGCCTTCTCACGACATGCGACGTCGACTCACGCACGCGAGCCCCGAGAAGCGCGCTTCTGCATCGGATACCGTCATGCGAGTCTGTTACTAAGCCTCCTTCAGCGAGGCACTCGAGAGTGACGAGTAACTCGTAACCGGTGAGTCCGGTTAGCGCTTCAATCGTCGCTGGACAACACTCGCTGCCGAAAGTCGCACAGGCTTGCAGGACGTGACGCTCGACAGAGGAAAGTGACGCGAGATGCGCGTCCAAGAGAGCAACGAGGTCGGGCGGAGCCGCCGGCATGTCGCCGAGCGTTGTGGCGTGTTGGAGCAATAGCGCGAGGTGGCCCGGATTCCCCGCTGCTGCCTCGACACACCAGTCGCGACTAGTAGGTGAGAGGTCGTACGACGCCTCGTCGCAGAGCCGATTCGCGAGAGCGCGAGCGCACTCGTCGCTCAAAGGACCCAAGCGAAGAGTCTTGCCCGGAGCACCCGTGTTGTCGGCGCGGTTCGAGGCTACGAGGAGTAAGGCCGCCGCCGTCGGGGCGAGCCCTTGAAAGCTGGAGAGGAAGGACTTCGACGCCAGGTCGAGTTGATCAGCGTCATCGATGGAAATGAGCAGCGGCCGTTCCGTCGCTACGCATTCGATCAAGTCGATAACAGCGCGACGGATGGTACGCTCTGAGGCTTCGGCGTCAGCATCACGAAGCGCTGCCGCATGCTGCTTCGATGCATCACTCAGCCGTTTGGCAGAGGAAAGGTTCTCTGGCGAGCAGCCCGCGGCTCCGGGGAGCTGAAGGAGTTGGCGACACAGGTCCGAGAAGAGCGACATCGGCCGATCCCGGTCGCCTGGCAAGGCTCGGAGAGCAAGCGTGGTGCCGGTGCCATCCAGCCGAACCAGCTCCAGGAATTCTTCCAGTACCCGACTCTTGCCGATTGAGGTCTCGCCCGTTACGGCGACAATACACAGTCGGCCTGAGCGCGCGACAGCCCACGCCTCCGTAAGTTGACGGATCTGTTCCGATCGTCCGACGAACGCCGACAAGGGTCCGCGACGCGACACGGCGTACGCCTCCTCGGAAATCCTCCGTCTCAGCACGCGGGGAGGAAGTGCTAGACTTGCGTGAGACTGCCCGACGTCCTCGGCGAAATCCGCCAGGAGTTTGACCGCCCTCTGTTTCGATCCGCTTCGCGCCAACGCCTCGGCGAGACCGAGCATTGCCGTCTCATTCAGGGGATCGAGCTCCAGGAGAGCCCTAGCGAAGCGCTCGACCGCTGACCAGTCAGCACCCTCGCGTGCCCGCGCCAGGTCGCGCGAGAGTCGACGGAGCAGCTTGCTCGAGATCTCGTCCCTGTACGCCTCGAGCCAGCGGCTCAACGGTTCCGTCTGCGGCGCATAACCGGGAAGGAGCGCGAAGCTTGTCGGCTCGCTTCGGGAAGCTTCGCCAGGGCCGCGCGTGAACACGGACTCCGGCGCCTCGACGACACTCTCCGCCGGCAGTCGCACCGCCGCCGCCGACGCCTCCAGTGGCACCCCGATCCGCCGCAGCCGATACAACAGCTGCCGCAGGTTGTGCCCCGCCTTCGCGGCGCTCCCCTCGGGAAACAGCATCGACGCCAACTGGCTCCGCGAGATGAGCTTCCCACGCTCGATCCCCAGATAGAGCAGTAACGCGAACACATGCGTCGCGCTCGGCTCGACCGCCGTCTCGCCGACCTCGATGACCGATTCCCCGAGTATCCGCAGCCTGATCTGCGACACGCGAAGCGCCTCGTCCTGAACGTGAAGAGCTGCCGCGAAAGGATGGACTATGCCGTCATCACCGCGTCATCGCAGACCCTGCCAGCAGGGTTCTCGCTTGATGCGCGGCGCTACGGAGGAGTCAGCGCTGCCTGCCACATCACGTGCGCCACCTCCGGATGCGCGATGTCGCTGTGCGCTCCGGAGAACCCGCCGCCGTTCTTGATCACACCGTTGGCATCGAGGTTGTACACCCGGCCGTTCTGGAAGCCGTAGTCGGTGTCGGCTGCACCCAGTTCGCGATCCACCGCCAGCGCGCCGAGCCCCTGCGCGCCGAAGGTGCCGATGCCGCCGAACTTCGGAAGGTCGTCGGCGAGCACGAACTGGTTGCCCAGCCTCACCGCCGTCGGGTAGAGCCTCCCGACCGCCGTGTCGAAGCGCGACCGTGTCGTGACGATCGGCCCGCGTACGAACCCTTCCTTCAGCGTGCGGTTGAAGTAGCCCGCGGTGCCGCGCGCCATCGGGATGTCGGGGCAGTACGACCAGAGCGACAGCGCACCCTGCACGAGGAAGAGGGAGTCGACCGGGCGGGGAAGCTTCTCGCCCCCTGGTGCGCCCGCCACCGTGGCTGACACGACGATGCAGCCGAAGCTGTGCCCCATCAGGTGAAAGCGCGTCTCGGGGCGCGCTGCCTTCATCAGTCGCGCGAGCAGCGCATGCGCGCCGCTCTCGCCGATCGCCCGCGCGCGGTCCTTCATCTTCCAGAACGACATCTGCTGGAGCGGCGCGACGACGAACCCCTTCAGCTTGTCGAGAAAGCCGCCATCGAGCACGCCGCCTCCGGTCGCTTCCTCCTCCTCCGCTGCCGCGTTGACCCGTGCAGCCTCATAGATGGCGTCGGGGTCGAACTCCTCGCGATCAGCGCCCGGCGGCGCGCCGGGATCGCCGTCGCCGCCGTCGAGGTCTGCTTCGGCATAGAGGGTCTGATACGCTTCGCGGACATCTGTCGGCAGCGTCTTGCTCGAGCCGTCGTCCTCCCGATTGGCGAGGAGAATGGTGCGAATGGCCTCGCGCGCCTTCGGTGTATCGGCGATGCTCGCCGCGTACTGCTCGACCTGCGCATCGATGTCCGGTTCGTCCTCCGCGCCGAGGAGGCCGCCCTCACCTCCCTGATCGGCCGGCGGCGCCTCGTTGCCGAAGGGGAGGCTGGGCCAGTGCAGGCCGACCACGATCGACTTGAACCCCGGCCGCGCGCTGTGCGCCGCCTCGCGGTCGGCCGAGCGTGCCATCTCACCCACCCAGCGGTCATACTGCTCGATCGCCGCCGGTATGTCGCCCTGCCAACCGTGGCTGGCGAGGAAGACGTCGGTGATCCCCTCGCTCGGGTTGGCGATCTCGTTGCGCACGAC
>DASVNI010000606.1:0-7466 GCA_036383935.1 Gemmatimonadaceae bacterium
GGACGCGTACGAGTCGGGCTACGAGGACATGCCCCGCCGCGTCCCTGATACGTCGAAGCTGCGCAAGCTGGTCGGCTTCGCGCCGACGACGGACATCGACGAGATCGTCGATTCCGTGATGCGTTCGTTCCTGGCGCGCCAGGAGCGCTCCGCCCAGCGCGCGCCCGTTGCTGTGCGCCACCCCGTCCGGGTGGCGTGATGTTCACGATCTTCGAGGCCCAGGTCGAGCCGTTGCTCGCGGCGGGCTTCGTGATCACCGTCTCGCTCTGGCTGGTGTTGTCGGTCTGGGTGGTGATCGACCGTCTGCGGTACGACCGGCGCCAGCGGCAGCTCGGCCTCATTCGTCGCTCGCTCGCCGATCCGAAGCTCATCGAGTTGTCGCTCGGCGAGCGTGGCGCGCTCGTGCGAGAGCTGCTGGATCGCGTGCCGACGCACGTGATCTATCGGATGACGGGCGACGACGAGCTGGCCGGCTGGGTGCGCGAGGAGTGCGCCCGGATGTCGCTCGCCGTGATCGGGCTGCCGCAGATGCTGCGCGACGCGACACCACATCGCGGCGCGCGAGCGAAGTGGCGGCGCATCTCGGCGCTGCACGTGCTGCTGCACGCGCGGCCGACGGCGATCCACGCCCTGCTGCGCGTGGCGCTCGCCGATCCCGATGCCGACGTCGCCAGCGCGGCGGCGACGGTGCTCCAGCGGATCGGCGACCAGCGCGCGGCGCAGATCCTGATCGATGGGCTGCGGATCTCGCGGCTGCCGGCGTCGCGGATCGCGGCGCGGCTGGAGCGGTTCACGATCCCGCTCGCCGACCTGCTGCGTCCTCTGCTCACCGACGAGCGGCCCGAGTCGCGCTACTGGGCGGTGACGCTCCTGCGCGAGCATCACGACGAGAACGGCCTCGCGGCGGCGATCATGCCGCTCGTGGACGATGAGGATGCGCCGGTGCGGAAGGCGGCGCTGCTGACGCTCGGCGCCATGCTGCCGCTGGGCGTGGCGCGCGTCGCGACGCTCCGGCTGTCGGACCCCGCGCCCTTCGTGCGCAGCGCGGCGATGCGTGCGCTGGCCCAGGCCGGCGAGCGCTCCCCCGATCGCGCCCGGCGGAAGGCGATCGCGTCGTCGATCTGCCCGCTGCTCGCCGATCGCGAGTGGTCGGTGCGCGCCACGGCGAAGGATGCGCTGGTGCGCCTCGGACCCGGCACGTGGCGCGAGGTGGCGGCGGAGCTCTCGTCGTCCGACGGATTCGCACGCAATGGTGCCGCCGAGGTGCTGCAGAACCTCGGTGTGCTGGACTGGACGCTGCGCGGCATCGCGAGTGGCGCGCACCCCACGGATGAAGCGGTAGACGTGCTGCGGCGCGCCCTGCGTGAAGGAGGAGTGGCGATGTCGAAGGCGGCTGCCCTGCGCTCGAAGGACGAGCCGATTCAGGGAGTGGACGAGCTGTTGCGAACCCTCCAGCTGGAGGGCGCCGCGTCGTGATCCAACCCACCCCCGGCGTGCTGACGTTCCTGCACTGGTCGATCGTCATCACGTTCGTCTATTCCGGCCTGCTCGCCTGCTACGCGGTCGGCATGGGAATCCTCGCCGTGATCGAGGCGGGTTTCCGCCGGAACCAGGACCACGCCGAGGACTACGAGTCGGTGCTCGAGTCCGCGCACTCGATCCCCGTCACCATCATCGCGCCCTCGTACAACGAGGAGCTGATGGCGGTGCCGGTGCTCAAGTCGCTGCTCGGCCAGGCGTATCCGAACATCGAGGTCATCGCCGTCGACGACGGCTCGACCGACGGGACGCTCGCCGCGATGATCAAGGAGTACGACCTCGAGCCGCGGCAGGTGTTCTATCGGAACTCGCTGGAGACCAGGCCGGTGCGCATGGTCTACCGCAGCCGGAAGGATCCGCGCCTCACCGTCGTGTCGAAGGAGAATGGCGGCAAGGCGGACGCGCTCAACTGCGGGATCAACTTCGCCAAGTACCGCTATCTGTGCTGCGTGGACGGCGACACGATGTTCACGCCGGACGCGGTGCTCAAGGCGATGACGATGATCTCGCGCGATCCGGCGCGGATCGTCGGCGCGGCGAGCTTCTTCGGGATCAGCCTCACCCCGGAGACGATCGGCGAGCCGGGCTACGACGGCCCGACGACGAACGATCATCTGCTCGGCGACTTCCAGCTCCTCGACATGATGCGCGCCTTCGTGGACTACCGCGCGGCGTGGAGCAAGCTGGAATGCATGATGTGCGTGTCGGGCGGCTACGGCATGTGGCGGCGCGACGTGGTGATCGAGGTGGGCGGGTTCTCGCCGAACTTCACCTGCGAGGACATCGAGATGACCTTCCGCGTGCACGAGCACATGCTCCGCACGAAGAGGCCGTACCGCATCATCTCGCTGCCGAACCTCATCGCGCAGACCGAGGGGCCGCAGAAGATCCCGCAGCTCGTCAGCCAGCGCGCGCGCTGGCAGCGCGTGACGATGGAGACGATCTGGGAATACCGCCGCATGTTCCTGCGGCCGACGTACCGCACGGTGGGGATGCTCGGCGTGCCGTACTACACGCTGTTCGAGTGCTTCGCGCCGGTGTTCCAGGTGGCATCGGTGGTGACGCTCGCGCTCGCGCTCGTATACGGAGTGCTCGGCTGGCCGTCGTATCTCGCCTTCCTCGGCATGATGGCGTTCGGCACCGCGCTGCCGACGACGCTCGCCATCTCGCTGCACGACCGCGGCTATCGCGACTTCCGTGTGCGCGACCTGATCCGGATGCTCCTCCTCGGTCCGCTCGACCTCTTCCTCTATCGTCCGATCCTGATGTGGGCCGGCCTGGTGGGGGTGTGGGAGTTCATGCGCGGCGACAAGCGCTGGAACAAGTTCGAGCGCAACGCGCGGCCGCGCGCCACGGCGCCGGCGGGGGCGTGATGCGCACGCGTCGCGTGATCGCGGCAGTGTTCGTCGCGCTCGTCGCGTGCGTGGTCGCGACCGGGAGCGCGGGCGCGCAGCTCGCTGAGCAGCAGGGGCTGCGGCACGGCGCTCCGCAGGCGCCGCCAAAGTTCGACGTGGACAGCGCGATCGCGCGCGCCTCGGAGCTGCGGCGGCACAATCGTCGATCGGCGGCAGCCGAGGTGATGCGGCAGGCGGTGGCTGCGGCGCCCGATCGTCTCGACGCACGCCGCTTCTACGCCCAGCTCCAGCAGGAGCTGCACGGGGGTGAAGCGCTCGCTGCGGTGAACTACAAGTCGTGGCGCACGCAGCTCCCCGAGTGGCGCGAGGGCGCCGTGGCGCTGCGCCAGAACACGCCCTTCGGCGCGGCCATCGTGCGCGGCTCGCATCTGGAGCGCGCGGCGGTGGGCGACGACAAGATCGAGGTGGAAGCGTATCCCGCCTTCCCGCACGGCTATCTCGCCCTGGGCGGCGGTGTGGCGACGCACGCGACGCTCTACGCACACTCGAGCGTGGCGGCGGAGCTGTACGGATCGCTGACGGACAACATCGAAGGCTCGTTCGGCTACCGCCGGATGCACTTCGCGTCGGACATCAACATGGTCGGCGGGTCGCTCGGCACCTACCTCGGCAACAACCTGCTCGCCGCGCGCGTGACGCACGTCGCGAACGACGGCGGCACGTCGGTGCTCCTCTCGGCGCGCCGCTTCCTCAGTGACGACGGCCAGTTCGTGGGCGTTCGCTTCGGCACGGGCGACGTGCCCGTGGAGCTTCTCACGCCGACGGACTTCGCGGTGCGGTTCAGCCAGTCGGTGGGCGCGGAGATGCGCGTCTTCGTGAAGGGGCTGATCGTGCTCTCGGCTGATGGAGAGCTGGGGCGCGACGGGCTCGCGGCGGGCGGATCGAGCGAGTACGTGGCGGCGCGCGTTGGGCTGGGAGTGAGGTACTAGAGACGGTTTGTTGGTTGTCGGTTCACGGTTGTCGGTCGGCCTCGGGACGCTTCTGCGCTCCGGGGCCGTTCGACTATCTGGCACCTTCGCGCAAGGAGTTTCACGCGGAGGGCGCGGAGCGGTGTGCCGGCGTAGGCCATGGGGCGCCCGGGCCCGCGGAGGACGCGGAGTGTGGCGGAGAGATCTCTCCACCGGACCCTTGAAGACTTTGGGGTCGTGGCTGGATATGACGGGTGAGCCGGTGCGTGGAGCTCACCCCCGAGAGCAGTCCTCCGCGTTCTCCGCGCTCCTCCGCGAGCTCCGCGTGAAAACTGCGGCGCGGCGATGCCTGACTGCGGACGTGCAGATCCCTCGACTCGCTCCGCTCGCTCGGGATGACACGGAACGGGGTCAGAGCCCTTGGGCTCTGACCCCAACCGAGGCCGTTTCGCATCCCCGCATCCCCGCACCTCAGTAGTCGAACGCAGACGGAACGTGCACGAGATACTTCTGCACCTCGGCCAGCAAGCTGTCTCGCGCCGCGTCGGGGAGTGGCGTCGCGCGGGAGCCGTCGGGGCAGCGGTCCATCGGCGTCCAGGTGTTGAGCGCCGGTTGCGGCGTCAGCTCAGAGCGCAGCATGCGGGCGAGGGCGCGGCCGCGGGCGTCGAAGGAGAGGCTGCGGAAGGCGCTGCCACGCAGCTCGGTCGCGAGGCGGGATATCTCCTGCGCACAGTAGCCACCGAGTGATCTGGCGCAGGTGCATCCGAGCTCGGTCGGCAGGTAGTACGACGGCACGAACCCGCTGTCGGCGATCGTGCGCACCAGGGGCGAGTGGGCGAGCGTGTCGTTCGACGTCTCGATGAGCACAGCTCCGCGCCGATCGGCGGGGACCAGTGCGCTCACTCGGGCGAGGAATGCCGAGCCGTTCCGCTCCGTCGGGTTCTTCACGTCGAGCCAGAGTCCGTGGCGCGGAACGCCGGCGTTGGCGAGCAGCTCGTACAGCGGGAGTCCGGGATTCACGACGGGCGGGTGGTACACGAGCGCCGGCCCGGTGCCGCGCGCGCTCGAGTCGAGCACGACGTCCATCTCCACGCAGTCGTACGCCGCCTTCCCCTCGAGGAACTTGAACAGCGAGTTGCCGCGGTGCGCGCAGAAGCGGCCGCCGCTCGACACCTCGATCTTTGCGCGCTGCGCGAGCGCCGTGGCCACGCCGGTCGTGGCGAGGGTGGTGGAGTCCGCGGCGCGCGGATCGTAGCTCGCGTCGAACACGGAGAGACGCCGGTCGCCCAGTGATCCTGCGGACGCCGCCAGACCGAAGGCATCGAGGACGGCGTCATACACCCAGGCCGACGCGACGGGCTGGTCGACGTTGCGGCGCGCGTTGCCCACCAGCTCGGGATACCGCAGTGCAAACACAGCATTCGCGTAGACGAGCAGCGGCACGTCGGTCTCGCGCGCGCTGCGTATCGCGCCGAAGTGGCCCGCCTGCGCCCACGCGTCCTCACCGCGATTGGACACGAAGAGCAGCAGGGTCGGTCGCGACGCCTGATCGACGACGCGTATCGCGTCGGCGAGCGTGGCCGAGGTGTACGTGATGGCCGAGTCGTAGCAGTCGAGGGCCGCGCGCCGCGGCGCGGCGTGACCCCAGATCGCCACGTTCGGCAGACGCGCCATCCAGTCGTTCCACGTGATGCGCCGCGCCTTGGGGATGCCCTCGCACCAGGGGAAGTGTCCCGCATATGTGTCGAGCACGACCAGCTTGCTTCCCCTCTTCTTCAGCGCGTCACGCAGCGGGGCCACGAGGTCGCGATCGTCGAACCAGATGCCGTTGGCCTGGCGCGGCCCCGTGAACAGGGAGTCGTACTTCCACGGCTTGCGCGCGTTGCTCAACCACTCGGTCGAGACGCCGGCGCGCGTGAGCACGTGCACGAGCGGGACGACCTGCTCTCCCGAGTGGCGGTAGAGGAAGCCGAGCGACGACAGTCCGGTTGGCAACGGCGCATCGCCGACCCGTGGTGGACTCACCGCGTCCGTGAACGCGACCATCCGGTCGCTCGCGACGGCTCGGGCGAGCGGTGCGTTCGTCGCCCGCGGATACCCGTAGAGGCTCCAGCTCCACCGCGACGACGATTCTCCGACGTAGAGCACGACGTCCACGTCGCGACGGCCGGCGATCGGCGATCGATCGAGCCTGGCCGCTCCGGCGTCGACACGCGCGAGGAATTGCGCGTCGTCCTCGCGCGCCCGGCGCGTGAGCCGCCAGGCGTTGCGAGCCTCCGCCTGCACGACTCGCAGGCGCGGTACGGCGAGCGCGAACGCTATCACCGTGAGCAGCAGGAAGGCGATGCGGCGCGATGCAAACGCGCTCCAGCTTTCCTTTCGCGGCCGCTCCGAAGCATCGCTCGGGACGGCGCTCGATTCCCAGGGCCCGAGCAGTCGACGTACGAGCGCCGCGACCGCGAAGCCGAGCAGGACGACACAGGGAAGCAGCACCCACGAGAGAGCGGGCGCACCGTCGAGCACGAACTGGCGCAGGTAGGCAACCGCGCCGTCGCCACCGGTCGCCGCGACCACCCCCGCCGCCTCGGCTGCTCCGCCTTCCGCCATGAGGCGCCAGAGCAGAGGGCCGAGCCCCGCCGCGACGACGAGCAGCGCGGTGCGGCCACCGGAGATCCACGCCGCCGCGGCGCACACCAGTACCAGCGGATAGAGCGGACGAAAGGGCGCGTGGATCAGGACGAGCGGCGCCGCGAGGAGCGCCGACAGGATCGTCAGCAGGATCAGTGGCGTTGCCCGGCGCGTGCCCATAGTCTGTGAGTTGAACCGGCCTAAACCACTGCTTTGGACTCACCCGCGACGATCGACCGGCAATCTGTGTTCCGCGTCTGGCGCCGGCTAGCAATTGCGCTGCTGCTCGGACTGGCGTCGGCGTACGCGGTGAAGCTCGCCATCTCGCCGGCGCTCGAGCCGCCGGGATGGCAGGCCTACCACTACCTGCGACTGTTCCTCGCGCCGGCGCTCGCCGCGCTCTGGTGCGTGGCGTTGCTGCCGCGCGAGGTGGTCGCGCTGGTGCAGGCCGTGCGACGGCGCCGCTCGCTGGCGCCGCTCCCCGCGCTCGCCGTGCTCCTCGTCGCCGCCGCGGCGCTCGTGTCGTTCTCCGACCTCGCGTTCCAGCTCGTGCGCCAGGGCTCGGCGATGCAGAACCGGCTCGGCGCCGACGTGATTACCTGGCGGGCCTGGCTGACGACGACAGTGATCCTCTTCCTCGTCCAGGCGCTGGTGTACGCCGTGACGTCGAGCGCGGCGACCGCGATGCTCCTCGTCGCGCCGATCTTCGCGACGATGGTGTTCGCGTCGCTGGTGAAGATCCGTTTCATGCATTCGGCGGTGCAGCCGTTCGACCTGTTGACGCTGCCGGAGTTCATGCCGCTCTTCGGCGCCTTCTTCGGCACGTGGGCGGCGATCGGCAGCGCGATCGCGATCGCGTGCTGGCTCGTCGCGCTCGTCGTCGTGTGGCGGCGGACGCGCGCGCACATCCCCGCGCGCCGGCGTGTCGCGGTTGGCGCGACGAGCGTCGTGCTGCTGGCGGCGCTGGTCGTCGCCT
>DASVNI010000607.1:0-4397 GCA_036383935.1 Gemmatimonadaceae bacterium
AGCGGCCCGATCGCGACGCCGGCGTTCGTCGCCGCGGAGAGCCAGCCGAGCGCCTTGGCGCGCTCCTCGGGTGCGGTGCTGTCGGCGACGTAGGCCTGAATCACACCGACCGTACCTCCTCCGGCGCCCTGCACGATGCGCGACAGGAAGAGGAAGAACATCGGGTGCGGCAGCTGCAGCGCGAAGGCGAAGATGATGTACGCGATCACCGACGCGCTCAGTCCGACGATGAGCGCCGGCCGTCGCCCGTACGCGTCGGAGAAGCGTCCCCAGATCGGTGCGCTGATGAGCTGCGCCACCGAGAACGAGCTGACGAGAATCCCGACGACGAGCCCGCCCGCGCCGAGGGTCTTGGCGTAGAAGGGGAGCAGCGGGATGACCATCAACAGCCCCACCATGTCGATGAAGGCCGTGATCATCAGGATCCACAGCTTGCTGCGGCTGGTGCTCGCTCCCGCTCCCGTCGTCGTCGCCATTACGTCATGTATCCGTTCAACCCGTCATTCGGTCGCGGTCTTGCCGAGGGCGGCTGGCGCGACGGCGCGTCCGACGACGCCCGCGAGCGCGACGATCGTGAGCACGTACGGTATCATCTCCACGAACTGCGACGGCAGGGCCTGCGATCCCTGGAGCTGGATCTGGAGCGTCTCCGCCGCGGCAAACAATAAGCAGGCGAGGCCGGCCCGCACCGGATCCCACCGCCCGAAGATCGTCGCCGCGAGGGCGATGAAGCCACGCCCCGCCGTCATCCCATCGGTGAACTGGTGCTGGTCGAGGGCGAGGTACGCCCCGCCCAGCCCGGCGAGCATGCCACTGAGCAGCACGGCGAGATAGCGCACTCTTGCTACGGGCACGCCGACCGAAGCCGCCGCGGTCGGATGCTCGCCGACGGCGCGCACCCGCAGCCCGAACGGGGTGCGGTACAGCAGCCACGCCGTGGCCGGGATGACGAGGACGCCGAGCCAGACGAGGGGATTCTGCAGCAGCGCCCCGAAGCCGGTGCCGCTCCCCTGCACGGTGAAGCCGTTGACGCGCGGCGAATTCGAGGACGAGTCGAAGAACAACCGCAGCAGGAACCGCGTCAGCCCGATTGCGAACAAATTGATCGCGATGCCGACGACCACCTGATCGGCGCGGAATCGGATCGCACTGATGGCATAGATCAGCGCCAGCACAGCGCCACCGGCTATCGCAGCGACCAACCCCGCCCACGGCGAACCGGTGGCGTAGCTGACGGCGACGGCACTGAAGGCGCCGCCGAGCATGTAGCCCTCGAGCGTCAGCGCGATGAGGCCGGCCCGCTCGCTGATCACGCCCCCCGCGGCGGCAAGCAGATATGGGATGGCGATGCGCAGCGTCTGCGCGAGGAAGGCGAGCAGGATCATCGGTCCCCCCCTCCTCCACGGCGCATGCGCAGCAGGCGTCGCACTTCGGGAACCGACGTCGCCACGGCGAGGATGACGACGGCCTGGAGCACGTCCACCATCTGCTTGGGGACGAGCGCGTTCACGGCGAGCCCGCCCTGCGACAGCGTCGCGAAGAGCAAGGCAGCCAGCCCTATGCCTATAGGATGGCTCCGCCCGACGAGCGCCACGGCGATGCCGAGAAAGCCGGCGCCGGTCGCGAACCCTTCCTCATAGTAGTGCTTGTAGCCGAGCACGTAGTTCAACCCGCCCAGTCCGGCGATCGCCCCCGAGAGCGCGAGGGCGCGCCAGGTGACGCCGCCGACGTCGATGCCGCCGTACTCCGCGGCGTGCGGCTGCAATCCCACCGCGCGCAGCTCGAAGCCGCGCCGCGTTCTGAACAGGAACCACCAGAGGCCGATCATCGCGAGGATCGCGAGCAGGATCGCGGCGTTCGCCGCCGAGCCCTGGAAGGCGGACGACATGTCGGAGAGGCGCGGCAGCTGTCCGCTCCGGATCTCCGCCGTGTGCAACGTGTCGGGGACGTGCAGCCTGGTCGACGTGAGATAGTTGAGCAGGGCGAGCACGATGAAGTTGAGCATGATCGTGACGATCACCTCGTGCGCCCCAAACCGCGCCTTGAGCACGCCGGGCACCGCACCGACCGCGCCCCCGCCGAGCGCCGCCGCGAGGATGTACACCGGAAGGACGAACAGCGCCGGGATCCCAGGCGGCAGCACGAGTCCCACCAACGCCGCGCAGAATCCTCCCGCGGCGAGCTGGCTCTCGGCGCCGATGTTGAACAGCCCCGCGCGAAGGCCGAGCGCGACGGCGAGCCCGGTGAAGACGAGCGTCGTCGCCTTGTAGAGTACCTGCCCGAAGCCATACGCGTTCCCCCAGGTGCCATCGAGGAGCAGTCGGTACACCGCGCCGGGCGACTGGCCGAATGAGAGGATGAGCAGGTCGCCGACGACGGCCGCGAGCAGCAGCGCGACGAGCGGCGGCAGCACCGCTTCCTCGATCTGCGCGCGGCGCGACGGACGTCCGCTCGCGCGCGCCACCGGCACGGGGAGCGGCGCTTCGACGACCGGCTCCAGCGTCGGGTCGGGAGGGGGTGGGAAGGCGCTCACGCTGCGCGCTCCGCGCCGGTCATGTAGGGGCCGAGTGTCTCCGGGGTCGCGCTGGCGCGCGGCAACATCGCGACGATGCGCCCGCCGTACATCACCGCGACGCGATCGGAGAGGGCGAGCACTTCGGCGAGGTCCGCCGACACGAGCAGCACCGCCTTCCCCTGGTCGCGCGCCTCGCGCAGCCGCGCGTGTATGAACTCGATCGCACCGACGTCGACGCCGCGCGTCGGCTGCGCGGCGAGCAGCACCTTGAAGTCGCGCGCCATCTCTCGCGCGACGACGATCTTCTGCTGGTTGCCGCCGGAGAGTGCACGCGCGGCAAGCGCCGGATTATCGGGGCGGATGTCGTAGCGTGAGATCAGCTCGCGCGCGTGCTCGAGCATGCGCGGCGTATCGAGCGCGGCGCCGCGCGTGAACCGGTGCTGCTGGCCGAGTATGAGATTCTCGGCGACGGTGTAGTCGAGGATCAGCGCGCGATCGTGGCGATCTTCTGGAATATGGGACAATCCGGCATCACCTCTCGCGCGGACGTTCAGCGTCGCGAGGTCGCGGCTGGCGAGCGCGATCGATCCCGTGTACTGGCGCAGGCCGGCGATCGCCTCGATCAGCTCCGTCTGGCCGTTCCCTTCGACGCCGGCGATGCCGAGGATCTCGCCGGGCGCGATGCTGAACGTCGCCGACTTCACTACCGGTTGGCCGTTCGCGCCGGCGACAGCGAGGTCGCGCACCTCGAGCAGGGCGGAGACGGCGCCAAGCTCGGGCATCGGGGTGCCGGTGTACTCGGCGTCGAGCGCGAGGGCGACGTCGCGGCCGACCATGGCGCGCGCGATGGCCTGCGGCGTCGTGCCGGCGGTCGCCATGCGCGCGACCGTCTTGCCGGCGCGCATCACGGTGATCGTCTCCGAGACCTCGATCACCTCGTCGAGCTTGTGCGTGATGAGCACGACCGTGCTTCCCGACTGCTTCAGGGAACGAAGCACTCCCCAGAGCTCGCGCACCTCGGGCGGGGAGAGCACCGCGGTCGGCTCGTCGAGGATGAGGATCTTCGCGCCGCGATAGAGCGTCTTCAAAATCTCGACGCGCTGCGCCTGCCCGACGGTGAGGTCGGCGACTTTGGCGGCAGGCGGCACCGCGAGTCCGGTCTCGACGCTCAGCTTGCGCACCGCCTCCTCGGCGGCGGCGCGGTCGAGCACGGGCCCGCGCGTCAGCTCGGAGCCGAGCACCACGTTCTCCGCCACGGTGAGCGTGGGGACGAGCATGAAGTGCTGGTGGACCATGCCGACGCCGGCGGCGATCGCGTCGGCGGTGGACCAGCCGGTGACGTCGCGACCCTCCACGGCCATGAGGCCACTGTCTGGTGCGTACATCCCCGCCAGCACGCGCATCAGCGTGGACTTGCCCGCGCCATTCTCACCGACGAGCGCGTGGATCTCCCCGTGCGCCACCTCGAGCTCCGCGCCGCGGTTGGCCTGGACGGGCCCGAACGACTTGACGATGTCGCGGAGACGGATGGCCGGAGCGACGGGCGAGGGCGAGGTGGCGGACATTACTTCGTGCTGGGGACCACGATGCGACCGGCGATGATGTCCTGCCGGAGCTGCTCGAGGCGGGCGTGGACGTCGGGAGGGATCAGCTTCGCGTTGTTCTTGTCATAGATGTAGCCGACTCCGCCTTCGGCCAGCCCGTACTGATCGATGCCGCCTTTGAAGGTGCCGTCCTTCGTCTTCTTGATCGCGTCGTAGACCGCGTTGTCGACGCCCTTGACCATCGAGGTCAGGACGTAGCCCGGCGCCTCGCCATACTGATCCGCGTCCACGCCGATGGCCAGCTTGTTCGTCTGGCGGGCGGCCTCGAAGACGCCGAG
>DASVNI010000608.1:0-15397 GCA_036383935.1 Gemmatimonadaceae bacterium
CGATCGAGGCGATTGCGCGGGAGTGAGGGGATGCGGGGATGCGGGGATGCGGGGATGCGAACGACGCGGCCTCGGGAAGCTTCTGCCTCCCGAGGCCGTTGCCAACTAGCCCACGATCCAACTCGCCAACTCACCGCCTCAATGCGCTCCCGGCCCCAACCCCCTCGACTTCCCCGACCGGAATAGCAGCAACAGCGGCAGCGACGACACCAGCGCGATGCCGCTGAGCAGGTAGAGCTTCGAGAACGCCAGCACGCTCGCCTGTCCCTGCATCTGCCGATCGAGCACCGCGAGCGCCTGTTGCTTCGCGACGATCGCGTTCATGCCGCGGCTCACGAGCCCACGCGTCAGCATCTCGACGCGCGCCATCGTCGTCGGGTCGCCGGTCACGATGTGCTCGGACAGCAGCGCGCGCGACTGCGCGGTGAAGCGGCCAAGGAGCGTCGCGCTGATCGCGATGCCGAGCGAGCCGCCGAGCTGGCGAGTCAGATTGAACATCCCCGTGCCCTGCGCGAGCTCCGCCGGCTTCAGCTCGGCCATCGTCGCGCCGGTGAGCGGCACGAAGATCAGACCGAGCCCCACGCCGCGGAAAATCAGTGGCCAGAACAGGTCGTGCGCGCCCGCGTCGTAGGTCAGCAGCGACAGCTTCCACATCGAGAGCAGGAAGAGCCCCGCACCGAGCGGCACCGTGACGCGCGCGTCGAGCCGCGCCGAGTTTCTTCCCACCACCGCCATCGTGAGCGCCGACGAGATGGCACCAGGCAGGATGATCATCCCCGTCTGGTTCGCCGTCATCCCGTGCAGCCCCTGGAGAAACACCGGCAGCACGAACACCGAGCCGTAGAGCGCCAGGCCGAGGAACGCCGCGATGGCCACTCCAGCGGCGAGCTGCCGGTTGAGCAGCACGCGGAAGTTGATCACCGGCTCGTCGATCGTCAGCTCACGCCAGATCAGCAGGATGAACGACGTCAGCGACGTGAGCCCCAGCACCGTCACGAAGCGCGAGTCGAACCAGTCGTACCGCTCGCCGCGCTCGAGCATCCACTGCAGCGAGCCGACGCAGAGTGCCAGCAGCAAGACGCCCGTGGCGTCCACCGAGCCCGCACGCTCCTGATGCTCGGAGTCGCGCACGTAGGTCCACACCATGTACGCCGCGAAGATTCCGAGCGGCACGTTGATGTAGAAGATCCAGGGCCACGACAGGTTGTCGACGATGTAGCCGCCGAGTGTCGGGCCAATCGTCGGACCAACCATCACGCCCACGCCGAACATTGCCTGGCCGATCCCGACTTCCTTCGGCGGAAACGCCTCGAACAGCGTGGCCTGGGCGGTCGACAGCAGCGCACCACCGCCCAACCCCTGCACGACGCGCCAGAACACCAATCCGCCGAGCGAGCCCGCAGCGCCGCAGAAGAACGAGGCGGCGACGAACAGCAGAATCGAACCGGTGAGATAGCGCTTCCGCCCGAAGTAGCCGGAGAGCCAGCTCGACATCGGGATGACGATGACGTTCGCGATGATGTAGCCCGTCGACACCCACGAGATCTCGTCGAGCGTCGCGCCGAGATTCCCCATCATGTGGGGAATCGCGACGTTGACGATCGACGTGTCGATCAGCTCGAGCACCGCGGCGAGCGTCACCGCGATCGCGATCAGGTATTTGTACTTGTACTTGTCCACCGCGACGATCGCGCCGGAAGGTGGCCCGTAACGGTCGGTCACCTTGCCGGACGCGCCGTCGGTGATAACGGTGGTCGTCATGGCGCTGAGTGGTGCGGAAGGCGGAGTGGTGCGGAGTGGTGAGCGTCTACCTGACGTCGACGTGCGCCGCGACCGACATGCCCGGTCGCAGCGGTTGCTCCTTGCCGCAGCCCTCGGTGATCGCGATCCGCACCGGGACGCGCTGCACCACCTTGGTGAAATTCCCCGTTGCGTTGTCCGGCGGCAACAGGGCGAACTTCGCCCCCGTCGCCGCGCTCACGCTCTCCACCTTGCCCTTCGCCGTGCAACCGCCGTAGGCGTCCACTTCGAGCTCGACGGGCTGGCCGACCTTCAGGTCGGAGAGCTGCGTCTCCTTGAAGTTCGCCGTCACCCACGTGCCGGTGTCCGACACGACGGTGAGCAGCGGCTGGCCCGCCTGTACGAGCTGGCCGACTTCGACCTGCTTGCGCGAGACGATCCCGCCTACGGGCGACGTCACGCGCGTGTACGAGAGCTGCAGCGCGGCGTTGTCGCGCGCCGCCTGCGCCGCGGCGAGCCGTGCCTGCGCGAGTCGCACGCCCGCTTCTGCGTTCGTCACACCGGCGCCGGCCGCACTGGCATTGCGCTGCGCAGCGAGCAGCTGCGCGCGCGCCGCATCAGCGTTCGCCTGCGCCGCGTCGAGCTGCTGCTTCGAGACGACCTGCTTCGCGGCGAGCTCGCGGACACGCGCGAGATCGGACTCCGCCTTCACGGAGTTCGCGCGCGCCACGCCGATGTTCGCATCGAGCGCGGCACGCTGGCCGGCGGCGTTCTCCACCTGCGCTTCCGCCTGACCGGCGAGCCCGCGTCCACCTGCCTGCGCCCGCGCCGCGGCGAGATCCGCGTCCGCCTGCGCCAGTCGCACGTCGTATTCGCGCTCGTCGATCTTCACGAGTGCGGAGTCGGCGCGCACGCGGTCGTTCTCGGCGACGTTCACTGCCGTCACGTAGCCGCTGACCTTCGCCAGCACCGGCACGAGATGACCGTCGACCTGCGCATTGTCGGTGCTCTCGTGCGAGCGGCCGTAGAGCCACTGCTTCACCCCCCAGCCGACGCCGAGCAGTGCCGCGAGGAGCACGAGACCGAGCACGATTCGTCGCCGTCCGCCCGGTGCGGTCGTCACCGGTGCGGGAGCGGAGGCGCGGGGCGCCTGCGGGTGGGTTGCGGTAGCCATGTGAGCGATTCGGGCGAAAGAGAGCGACGAGAAAAGAATAGTCTGTCGAATTATTCCAGCGAGGTCACCGACCCGCGCGCACGAGCCAGCGCGATTCGGGCGGCCTGGTATGACGAGAGTGCGTTTACTTCATCTGTTCTGGCGACGTTCAGCGTGAGCGACGCGGTGATGACGTCGGCATTACCGGCGACCCCCGCCTGGAACCGCTCGCGCGCCTGCTGCACCTCGAGCTCGGCGAGCTGGAGTCGCTCGCGCGCCGCGACGGCGGCCTCCGCCGAAGACGCCAGGTTGAGCAGCGCGACCTTCACGTCGGCCTCGACCTGGATCTTGAGGTCGCGCTCGCGGTTCGCGAAGTCCAGTGCAACCGCCGTCTGCTCCTGCACACGACCCGACCGCCGGTATCCGTCGAAGACTGGCAGCGAGAGCTCCAGGCCCCAGTCATAGGTCGGCAGGTAGCTGCGGCCGTTGCGTCCGACCTGCCCCTGCGTGGCGACGACGTCCACCGTCGGCAGCCGCTCGCTCCGGATCGCTGCGGCCTGCTGTTGTGCCGCCACCTTCTGCAGGCCGACCGATTGCAGGTCCTTCCGATTGTGGAGCGCATCGGCGAGCGCCTGCTTCTCATCGGTGTTCGCGCTGATCGGCATCTGCGTGAGCGAGTCGGCGAGCACGAGATTCACGAGGGGCAGCCCGATGGCGCGCGCCAGGTCGACGCGTGTGCGCTCGCGCTCGTTGCGCGCGACGATGAGCTGCGTGCGCGCGCCCGTGAGCTGCGAGCGCGCCCGCGTCACGTCGAGGCCGACGCCCGTTCCGGCGCGCAGCTGATCCTGCGCGATCGTGAGCAGGCTCGCGGCCAGCGTCGAGTCGGCGTAGCGTGCGCTGTACGTGGCGTCCGCGCGCAGCACGGCGAGGTACGCGTTCGCGGCACCATAGGCCGCGACCTCGGCCTGGTTGCCAAGGTCGGCATTCGCCGCTTGCACCGTCGTCTTCGCGCCGCGGACGCGGCCGACCGCGCTCGGATCATACACGGCCTGGTGCAGCTTGGCGCGCGCATCGAGCACGTTGAGCGGTCCGAGGAGCGAGCCCTGGGGATCGAGTAGCGGCGGCTCACCGGGCGCGGTCGGGAAGTCGATCGGGAACAGCGCAGCGCTGTTGAAGGTGCTGCCGCGCTCGACGACGGACGCCGAGAGGTTCGGCAGCAGGTCGGCGCGACTCTGCGTCACGCGCGACTGCGCCGCGCTCACGCGACTGCGCGCGCTCCCGACCATTGGGTTCAGCTGTGTCGCGAGCCGCATCGCGTCACCGAGGGTGAGGCGAATCGTGGAGTCCTGCGGCACGTCGAAGTCCTGCGCCGACGCCGCACGCGCGAAGAACGCGAGCAAGGCGACGAGGAACGCGAGGGTGAGACCGAGCGCCACGAGGCGCGGGTGTTTCTGCCGGGTCATGTGTTCGCGTGCGGGGAGATGCGCCCATCGTCCGGGCGCATGGCATGAAGGAAGAAGTCACGGATCTGCGCGAGGAGCACGCCTTCCGGGATGTTGGCGATCGACTTGAAGGAATTCTTCTGGTGGTACCAGGTGCCGTGCGTGACGAACAACGCGCTCAACATGCGTGAGGCGACGTCGGCGTCCATGCGCCGGAACACTCCGGTCTCCATCCCGCGCTCGAGGATCTCGCGCACGAGACGCTGCGCCCGTCCGACGACCTCGGTGGCGTAGAACGCCGCGAGATCGGGGAAGTCCCGCAGCTCGGAGTTGACCAGCCGGTGCATCGCGGGAAAGGTGGAAGAGCGGATCCAGTTCCAGTGCCCCTCCATCCATAGATCGAGGGCACGCATTGGATCGCGATGCTGCTCGAACGCGGCCTCGCCGCGCTCGATGAACTGGATCACGGTGGAGCGCACGACACCGCGGAACAGCTCTTCCTTGTTCGCGAAGTAGAGATAGATCGTGCCCTTCGAAACCCCGGCGCGCTTGGCGATGTCCTCGAGCCGCGCTGCCGAGAGTCCGCGCTCCGCGAACACCGCGAGGGCGGCGTCGAGGATCTGCTTGGGGCGCTCCTCAGGGAGGCGGCGCCAGCGTGGTTCGGTGGCAGTGTGTTCGGACATGCGATTAGTGACCGACTGGTCAGTCATGAACTGGGTACCATGCGGGGGAGTTCCCCACGGACCACAGGCAATCTGTTAATGACTGGTCAGTAAGTTACTGTTTTCTGACGCCTGCGCAAGGGCGCCCGATGGTCTGCTCGACCGACTCGCGCTAACTATTCAGCTTCCCAGCCCCGCGTCGCATGCCTGCCCACTCCCCCGAATCCGGCCCAGCGAAAGTCAGACTCGACAAGTGGCTCTGGGCCGCTCGCTTCTTCAAGACGCGCTCGCTTGCCGCCGAAGCGATCGCTGCCGGAAAGGTCCAGGTCGGTGGCGATCGCGCCAAAGCTGCCAAGCTCCTCCAGGAGGGCGACGAGGTGCGCGTCCGGCTCGGCCCGTACGAGCATACGGTTCGTGTCCGCGCCCTCTCCGAGCGCCGCGGTCCGGCCTCCGTCGCGGCAACGCTCTACGAGGAGACCCCGGACAGCGTCGCCGCTCGCGCTCGCCTCGCCGAGCAGCTCCGCATGGCCCCCGCTGCCTTCGTCTACGAGGAGAAGGGTCGCCCCACCAAGCGCGACCGCCGCGAGCTCGACCGTTTCCGAGAGGAGCGAAGAAAGTGAGTGCGTGAGTGCGAAGGAAACGGCCTCGGGAGGCAGAAGCATCCCGAGGCCGTCTCTCACTCACCCACTCACGCACTCACGCACTCACGGCTTCAATGCCCCTCGAACCCCTCCGCGAGCTTCATCAGCGTATCGGGATCGATCTTGTGACCAGCGGGATGCCGGATCAGTGTGAAGGCGACTCCCGCGGCAGAGAGGCGTTCCCCTTCCGCGACGACCGCGCTCTCCGACACGAGCTCGTCCCCTTCCCCGGCGACCAGCGTCAACGGCGCACCGTGTAGGTGCGCGGACCACTCGGCGACGTCCAGCTCCGGCGGGATGCCGCCTCCCCACAACACGATCTGGTCGGCGCGGAGATCGCTCGACGCGAGCCATCGGCACACCGTCGCGGTGCCCTGTGAGAAGCCAAGCACGACGATGCGCGGGCCGGCGCCCGCCAGATGGTGTCGGAGCTCCATCGTGAGCTGCTCGAGGTACGCGACGTAGTCCTCGATCTCGGCCAGTCGGTCCTCGCGCGTCATCCACGTCGCGCCCACGCGAGGCGTCTGCTGCTCCCGGCGCTCGCTGATCGGGTCCAGATAGAAGCGCGACAGCGCCTCGGGCGCGACCACGAGACGACTTCCGTCATCGAGTCGCGCGAACGCCGTCAGAAAGCGCCGCGCGAGCTGACCGTATCCATGGATCACGATCCAGAGCTCGCGCGGAAAGCCGTGCGTCGGGCCGAGGGTGTAATACCGCGCCGTACGCCGAACGCGGATCGAGTGCGGCGTGATCGCGGATTCCATCGATGGTCGGCTCAGCGCGGAGACGCGCTCGAGCCGGTGACCGTGGACCGTGTTCCTGCCTGCGCCTCGGCGAACAGATCCTGCTGCGTGCGCGCGGACTTCAGAAGGTCCACCGCGCGCGCGAGCTGATGATCATCAGCCACCCCGCGCGCCTTGGCACCCGCATCGCCAAGGACGAGGCGCGCCACGCGGCGATCCAGCTCGCGATCGAACAGCGTCGTCGCCACCGCTTCGTACTTCGGTTCGATCGTCACGCCGGCCGCCGTCAGGCGACGACGAAGCTCGGCACGCCAGGCGGGCGTCACGACGAAGTCGCGCGGCGCGGTCGACTTGAGCTCGAACGCGTACTGGTTGAGCACCGTCACGAACGCCTGCGCCTTTGGCGCCAGCGACTTGAGCAGATCCTGCTCCTTCGTCGAGAGCGTGTCGTCGGCCACGATGACGTCCGGCGTGATTCCACCGCCGCCGTACACGGTCCGGCCCGCATCCGAGGAGAACTTGGGCTTTGCCTTCTTCTCCGCTTCCGTCTCGAGCGAGTCCGGCTTCGTTTCGACGAAGCGACCGTCGGCCAACAGCGTACGCTCGCGATGGATGCTCCGACCGCTCGGCGTGTACCACTTGCCCGTCGTGATCTTGAGCGCGTAGCCCGCGTCGAGCGGGAAGACCGACTGCACCAGACCCTTGCCGAAGCTCGTCGTGCCGACGACCAGCGCGCGGTCGTGGTCCTGCAGGGCGCCGGCAACGATCTCGCTCGCCGACGCCGTGCCGCCATCGGTGAGCACGACCATCGGCGGCTGCACGCTCAGCTGCTCGTCCGAGGCACGCGCGATCTCGTCGGGCGTGTTGCGCGCCCGAACGTTGACGATCGCCTGCCCCGGCTTGAGGAAGAGCGAGCTCACCGCGAGCGACTGGTCGACGATGCCGCCGCCATTGTCACGGAGATCCAGCACGATGCTGTGCGCGCCGTCGGCCACGAGCTTCTTCGCCGCGTTCTCGACTTCCTCGGCCGTGTTCTCGTTGAACGTCTGCAGCGGGATGTAACCCACGTTGCCGTCGAGCATCGTCGTGAACGGCACTGCCGGCACGTGAATGACCGCGCGCTTGAACTGCAGCTTCACCGGCTCGGCAACGCCGGGGCGCAGGAACGTCACCTTCACCGTGGTTCCCGCAATGCCACGCAGCGCGTCGGACACTTTGTCGATCTTCGCGTCGGCCACGGAGAGGGAGTCGACCTTGATGATGCGGTCGCCCTCGCGCACGCCACCGGTTTCCGCGGGCGTGTTCGGGAAGATCCGGCTCACCACGACAGTAGTCGAGGTCGGCGTCTTCTGCTCTTCGAGCAGCATCCCGACTCCGCCGTAGCGGCCACCGACCGCCCGGTTGAACTCTTCGTTCTGCTTCGGGGCGAGCAGCTCGCTGTACGGATCGTTCAGCTCACGCACCAGTCCGTGCGCCGCCTTCTCGTAGATGTCCGCGCCCTGCAGCGAATCGACGTACTTGTTCGCCACGATCGAGACCACCTGCTCGAACAGCCGCGGCGTCGCGTGGATCGGCGACTTCTCGAGGAAGAACCCGCCAGCGACGATCGGGATCAGAAGCAGCGACGCGGCGGCCGCAGTGCGTGGACGGAACATTCGAGCGACCTCGAGAAGAAGTGCGGATGCGCTGCAGCGCGTCCGTCGTGCCGGAATCTACTACCGGCCGCCCGCCCTAGCGGGAGACCGCACCCAGCTTCCAGATGCCATTCAACATGTCTGATGCGTACACCGACCCGTTCAGATACTGGACGCCCCAGACAAAAACAGCCTTGCTACGATCTTTGAGCCCTACCGCCAGCTCCCGCCCCATCTTGGACAGGTCGCACAGGGGGACGACCTGGTTCACCGGCGTCGACTTCTGCGCGTCCGTGCATGTGCCCAGCTCGCCTCGCACGTCGATCGCCCGCACACCGCCGTTGTAGTACGCCGCGTAGAGAATTCCGTTCTGTTCGTCTACCGAGAAATTGTGCGTGCCCGCGCCCGGCACCGTGTAGAACGCCACTTCGCGCGGCGCCGCCATGTTCGATACGTCGATGACGTGAATATCTCCTGAGGACGAAGTACCTATCGACCCTGGCGACTCCTCGCCGACGAATGCGTAACGCGAGCTCCCAGTGACGGGATCCTTGAGCCACCAGATATTGTGCGCGTGGCCGTTAGCTGTTTGTACCGACCCGATGTCCACCGGGTTCGCAGGCGTCCCTCCCTTCCCACCGCCGCCCAGATCCCAGATCGCGACGCCCGCGTTCCACAGGCCCAGGAAGAGAATTCCGTCTCGCAGGAAAGTGTCGTGCACGAACGGCGTACCGATGGACCGCGAGTACACCTGTTGCGGCACCGCCGGGTTCGTGATGTCCACAATGACCAGCTTGGCCGGCGCGGCGCCCGGATCGACGCAGAGGAAAGCGTAGAGCTTTCCATTGACCGCACCGACTTCGGCGGTGTGCACGCCGGTGGAAGTCTCCGCGTTCGTGAACCGCGACACGAACTGCGGCTTGCGGGGATCGGCCAGGCTGTAGATCACGATCGAGCCGCCCGCGTACTCTGTCGCCAGGACGAGATACTTGCCGTCCGGCGTCACGACGACGTCACCGAGCGTGCTGGCGTTGTCGACCTGCACCGAGTCGATGAGCGTGGGGACGTTGCCGGCCACGTCCCAGACGTAGAACGCGCTCGTCGGCGACGCGTTGTTCCAGGTCGTGGTGTAGGCGGTCGTGCCGTGAACGTTGATCTCGCCCGTCGTGCGCTTCGGCTTGAAGTCGCCGCAGCCCAGCACGGTCATCGCCTTGGCCTGCGCGCTCGCCGCCGGACAGGTATTCAGTTGACTGCTCGGCCCCGGTGCCGCCGGCGAGTCACCGCCGCATGCTGCGGCGAATCCGGTGAGAGCGAACGCGAGCAAGAGGGGAGAGCGTCGCATCGGGAGGCGGTGATGGTGGAGAGGTCGTCGGCCGGACAGGCCCTGGTCAGTGCCCAACGTGATGGGATTGCTGCTTCCTGTCGATACCGAGCACATGGAGCGCTGGACCGGCGGGCAACGCCACCCCATACCGTCCCATTCGTGCGTGCATCACCCCGTATCGAATTCGCACACCCACGGAGGCCATCCAGATCGGGCTGCCGTAGAACTGCCGCGGATCGAAGACGCTCGTCGCCGAGCGCGGTGAAGCGGCAAGCCGTTCGAGCTCGACGTACGGGTACCCCCGAAGCGGGCCGAAGGTCGTCCCCGGGAATGCAACGGCAGCCGTGGCCGTCCGCCACTGAGTGATCCCAGCGATGGAGAGGTCCAACGCCGGACGCGGTGTCCTGAAGGGATCGGCCAGGCGTTCCTCCTCCGGCCGTTCGGTCTGCTCCAGCCGGAGTCCGAGGTCCAGCGGACCGACCGTGACGGCCCCCTCGATCAGCGCCGTCTCGTAGGCGAACACCGCGATGTCCCGGTCCGGATCGCGCTCGTCGGTCCTTGCCCATTCGGCCAGCACGTACCGCTCGCCCGACGGGGAGACGAAGCGCCCCGAGACGCTCTGCTTCCGTTGATCGAGCCCGAACCCATTCGCCTGCTCGGGCGATCTGACGCTCGCGTAGCTGGCCTGGAGCTCGATCCCGAACGCGGGGAGCACGGTACCGCGCACCGACCAGGAGTCGCCGAGCCTGTCACTGCGCGGCAGCGCACCGGGCGAGGTCGGCTCGTCGCCACCAAAGGTGCTCCCCTCGAGGATCACCGGCCCGAGGCGAAGCGCGCCGATCGCGAGTCCGCGCTCGAGGATCTGCGAGAGGTGGTGGTTGATCGGATACTTCTCGAACGGGCGCATCATCGGGTCGTCCGTACCGAACGGGACGAAGCCGCGCCCGACGCTGGCCGAGTAGGCGAGCGGCCCCGCGGAGCCGACTCCCGTCGCGATGAGCTCGTGGAGATAGGTGTGGGGGTGCCGGCGGTCCACGAACCCCTCCCCGAACGCGCCGGTCGAGAGCTCGCCGCGGCGCAGTGTCAGCCCTTCACCGTTCAGGGTGACGTCGAACAGCAGGTGCCCCCTGAGCAGGCTGCCGCTTCCCATCGCGACCCATTGGGCGACATACCCCTCCGTGAGATCGCGCCCTCCTGCGGTGTTATGGGCGTGAGTCACGACCGGGATCGCCTGCGCCATGACGTGCAGCCGATTCGACGTTGAGGCGGGCGGGCTGGAGTCCGCCGCCATCGCGGCGTGCCCCTGGTGCTGGGCTCGCGCCTCCCGCCCCGCCCACATCGCTGCCCCGAGAGCGAGCGAAGCCGAGAGGAGGTGGGCGCGCATCGGCATGCCGGAACGCGAACGACCCGCCGGTGGCGGGTCGTTCGCGAGATCTAGTTTTTGTGGCGGAAGGTGATTCGCCCGCGTGTGAGATCGTAAGGTGAAACTTCGATCGTCACCCGGTCCCCCGCGAGGACTCGGATGCGGAAGCGGCGCATGTTGCCGCCCAGCGTAGCGAGCACGTTGTGGCCGTTGGTCAGCTGCACCCGAAACGTCGCGTTCGGGAGCACCTCGGTGACCGAGCCTTCGAGCTGAATCGCGTCTTCTTTCGCCATCCGTGCTTGCGCTAGCCCCGGGGGCTCAGCGCGCGCGCTCGGTACGGCTGCGACGACGCGCCGCTGCCGCCTTCAGCTGTCGAGCTTCGCTCGGCTTCACGTAGTAACGCTTCTTACGGAGGTCCTTGAGGATCCCCGCCTTCGCGATCTTCCGCTTGAACGCCTTGAGCGCCCAATCCAGCCGATCGCTCTCCTCGAGATGGATCTCGACCATCGTGCTTCCTTCCTGAAAGGTGTTCGCGCCGGCGGCGCGTAGCCTCGAATACTAGCCCCCGCCGGAAACACTGTCAATTACGCGCGGCGGCCCTTCTTCGGTTGCCCGCGGGAGTGACAGTATGAACCGCGACCCCACGCCGACCTCGCTGGTCACAGTCAGCGATCCGCCCATCCGCTCGGCGAGCTCTCGCGCGATCGCGAGACCGAGCCCACTGCCATCGGCCGAGCGCGTCAGCCCCTTCTCCACCTGCACGAAGGGCTGGAAGATCGCATCACGCTGACCTTCGGGAATTCCCGGCCCCGTGTCGGCCACGACGAAGCGGATCATCCCTGCTCCCTCCTCGCAGCCGACCGTGACCGAGCCGCCCCGCGGCGTGAACTTCAGCGCGTTCGACAGGAGGTGCCGGAGGATCTCCACGGCGCGCTCACGGTCCGCGCACACACGCCCTCGCTCCGGACAGGGCAGGATGCGGAAGTCGATCTCGCCGGCGGCGAACTGTACGACGAGCGGCTCGCTCGCCAGATCGATCAGGTCGGCCGAATCCAGCTCGGTCGAATCGATCGCCAGACGGCCACTCGTGAGCCGCGAGAAGGTGAGCACCGCATCCACCAGAGTCAGCAGGTGCTCCTGGCCACGAAGGATGCGGTTCACCGCGTCGCGCTGCCCTTCGGTGAGCGAGCCCCTGAAGCCCATCTCCAGAAGCTGTGCGTATCCGGCGATCGCGTTGAGCGGCGTGCGAAGCTCGTGGCTCATCATCGCCAGGAACTCGGACTTCGTCCGCGACGCCGCCTCTGCCGCCGACGTGATGCGCCGATGCTCGATCGCCAGACCGACCAGCTGCGCGAGATCCTCCGCCAGCCGTTGTTCGCGATCGTCGAAGAGAGGATGGTCGGCTGGACGGCCGAAGCTCAGCGCGCCGATGATCCGGCCGCGCGCAGAGACCGGCACGATGAGCACCGGTCCCGCGACGAGCAGCCCGAGCGCCACCCACGCCGCCTCCGCCCGATCACCCTCGCGCTCCGCGGCGGGGCGCGCCGGGACGACGTGCTCGAGTCGTTCGGCCCGCCGGCGACGAAGCGCCCGCACGAGCCCGAGGCTCGCGTCGCCATCCAGCGCGAGCTCCCCCTCGACCAGCCGCGCTCCGTGCGCGAGCGCCGAGTCCGACGATACCAGACGTCGCTCGCCGTGACCGTTCGTGATCTGATCGATGAGACACCAGTTGCCGAGTGCAGGGAGGAACGGTCGCACGACATCCGTCGCGTCCACTCGCTCGGCCGAGGCAACGATGTGTGCCGCGCTGCGCAACAGGGCGCGATCGCGCTCTCCGTCCGCTACCGCCGCCCTCAACTGACCGATCTCGCGCTCAGTACGCGAGAGGCGGTCGACTACATGCTCGACGAGGGCTGCCCCCTCGGGCGCCGGCACATCGGCCGGACGCCGCGAGGGAACTCGCTCCTCGCTCCCCTGTTCACGCGGTGGTGGGGCGTGCATCCCGGGGTCCAGAGGTTTACGGAACCTTCTTCGTGCTCTTGTCGACGTTGTTTCCGATCACGCCGCCCAGGATTCCACCCGCGGCTGCGCCGATGATACCGCCCTTCACCTTGTCGCGGCTCGTCGAGGCACCGATGATCGCGCCCGCCGCCGCACCGATAGCCGCGTCGCGCTTGGTGTGCTTCTCGGTCACCGTGCGCGGCTCGGACGCGGGTGCGCTACCCGTGCTCCCCGAGCTGCTCGACGACGCGCTGCGGCGAGTCGTGTTCGAGGTGTTCGTGGCGCGCGGACGCGCCGGAGCCGCTGCCGGAGCACTGCTCCGCAGAGCAGGCGCGGGCGCCGCGGCGGCGTTCGTCCGCTCGGCCGCAGAGATGGAATCGAGCCGCGCATTCGGGTTCGCCTGGGCCGCGAGCGAGAGATCGTTGTTCAGCGCCGGGTCCGCCGGCTTGTCCTTGCTGCACGCCGCTGAGAGCGCAATCGCGGGTGCTACGATGATCACTTTGACGATGGAGCGCATGGTTCCTCCAGGGGATGGCGCAGAGCGCCGATAATCGTGGGAGTTCAGAAGGCAGAGCCCGTGCCACCTTCCGCCACGAACGTCCAGCATAGTTACGATGTTTACGACGAAAGGGCGGATGGGGCCGTCACGCGCATCCGGTGACGCGTGTCACTCGATGTCCCAATGCGTGCCGTCCGTCGCGCCTGGTGCGTCAACTGAGGGAACGACTCCCGCCCCGGGGCCGCGGCCCCGCTCGCACACGCCTCACCCCAGCCGCATTCGCAGATGAGCCTCCTCGCACGGCGTTCCGGCCCCGCTACTCCCCCTGGACCTGCGAGCAGCGGCTATTCGCTGCTCGATGCGCAGTTGGTCATGACCGGCGATCTCGAGACCGCTGGATCACTTCGTATCGATGGGAAGCTCGAAGGGACCATTCGGCGCGCCGACACGGTCGTGGTCGGTGTTGGTGCGTCGATGAGCGGCGACGTGTACGCGCGCGATGTCGTCATTGGCGGCTCGATCACCGGAAACATCCATGCGACGGAGCGTGTCGAGCTGCAGGCGACCGCGATCGTGACGGGCGACGTGCTCACGCAGACGATCCTCGTGGCGGAAGGCGGGGTGGTGAATGGCCGCGTCCTGATGCGTCCGCCCGAGGGTGGGGAGCAGCCGGACGGCCGGCAGTTGAGCGAGCTGGCGTCGAGCGACCGCTAGGTAGATGTCCTCGGCGAAGCGCACGCCCAGATACGTCGACGCGATCCCCCCGCTCGAGATCGTCGAGCGTGGGATGTCGGCCGACGTCATCCGGTTGCGGCCGGAGCGGCTCACGCCGACGCTGCCACCGATCACGGAACACTGGCCGCGCGCCAAGGCCGTTCCACTGGAGCGCCGTCCCTGGCAGCTGCTGCTCGTACCTCCCACGCCAGGGGCGCCGACGCGCGGCTTCAACGTCGCGCGCTGGCAGGCTCGCCTCGTACTCGGCCTCGCGGCGGTGCTGCTGCTCGTCGCCGGCGCGGGCGCCACTGCGTTCGTGATCGCGGTGCGCTCACCGGATCTCTTCGCCACCAGTGCCGAGGCGGCGCTGCTCCGCGCTCGACTGACAGTGGTGGAGGATTCGCTCGCGCTGGCACGCTCGGAGCTCGAGGCGCCTGACGACACGCTCGCCTCCGCGCTGCTCGGCGGAAACCTCGCGACTGCGTCGCCCGCCAACGCCGCGGCGCGGCGTCCGAAGCTCGCGACGTCCGGGGCGAAGCCGCTCGCGCGACGCACGACACGTAGCGGGTCGGACGATGAGTCGGAGCTCACGACGGGCGGGATCGAGGGATTGCCCGTGATCGGCGCGATCGCGAGCCGATTCTCGCGGGCGCGGCGGCATCCGCTGCTGCACATCATCCGCCCGCACCTCGGCGTCGACGTCGCGGCGCCGCGCGGCACGCCGATCACCGCCCCCGCCGCGGGCGTCGTGAGCTTCGTCGGCCGCAAGTTCGGGTTCGGTCTCGTCGTCGAGATCGATCACGGCAACGGCGTCACGACGCGCTATGCGCATTGCGGCCGAGCGCTGGTGGAAGAAGGCGCGCACGTGACGCACGGCGTGCCCATCGCCACAGTGGGTACCAGCGGGCTGTCGACAGGTCCGCATCTGCATTACGAGGTGCTCGTGCACGGCCATCAGGTGGATCCGCTACGGTTCCGACTCCTGCAGCCGGTGCCGGACAGTGCCGTACAGCCTGCTTCTCCTGCTCAGCCGCCCGCGGCGACCCCTGCTCCGCCGCAGGCGGCAGCACCTGCACCGGAAGCGCAGACCCCTCCCGCGACCAACGCCCCATCGCACCCTTGAGGCGCGTGGGGCGTCGGATCGACGCCCCGGGTCCGGTACGCCTCCTGCATTTCTGGGGGGTCCACGGACGAGGAGCGGATGATGAGCCAGCTGCTTCGTGGGCGCACGAGGGCGACGAAAACAGCGGCTGACGGCGGATGCGTCCGCTGAGCCGCTGACGGCCTATGAGCGAAGTCATCGGCACGCCCGAGCGGCGCAAGGAAGCCGATCGTCGCGCGAGCGGAGGCGAAGGCGGAGGACGACGCGACCGCAAGCCGCCTTCTGCGATGTCCTACGTGCTGCGTTCGCTCGCGCTCGTCGTCGTGCTGCTCTTCGTCATCATCTTCGCGGTCCGTCACACGCGGCCCGTGTATGCGTC
>DASVNI010000609.1:0-4226 GCA_036383935.1 Gemmatimonadaceae bacterium
AAGGTCGTCTGGCATCAGGACCTCTCCATTGCCACACGCCAGCGAGTCGACATGCCGGGCTTCGGCCCCTGGACGGAGAAAGCCGGCGTGATCCATGTTCAGCCCCCAGTCGCAGATCGACGAACTTCGCCGGACCAGCCCGGAACGGGATTGTCTCGCGGAGCGGGGCGCCATTCTCGCCTTCCGTCCGCTGATCCTGCATGCTTCCGCTCCGGCGGCCACTCCCGCCCATCGACGCGTCATTCATATCGAGTATGCGGTGCACGATCTTCCGACTCCGCTCGAGTGGTACGACCGCGTCGCAGAGCAGTCTGGCATCCGCATGGACACCTCACGCACAAAGACATGAGGCGATTTTCGGTCAGTCTCGCTGTTGTTGCAATCGCCGTTGCCTGCCATGGCGGCGGCGACGCTGCGAAGTCGGATCCGGCGCGGGTGCAGCAGCAGGCCGTCGTCACCGACGCCACGCAAGCTGATTCGGCCCGTTCCTTCGTGCAGGGCTTCTACGACTGGTACCTCGCCACGCAGAGTCACCAGGGGTACGCCTACGACAGCCTCCTCACGGTTCGGCGTGCCCTGCTCGGCGACAGTCTGTTCAAGAACTTCTCCGCCGATGTCGCCGCGCAGCATGCCGACTCGACCCAGATCGCCAGTCTCTCCGCCGAGGGGGACATCTTTCTCAACTCGCAGGATCCGTGTGAGTACTACACCGCGCGACCTGCGAGCACTTCCGGCGCGGGTGCATTCGCCGTGATCGTCGCCGGCAACTGTGAGGGGCTCGACGCCAAGCCGAACATCGAGGTGTATGTCCGGCACACGGCGACCGGTTGGCAGATCGAGGACATCAAGGATCCGACCCAGCCTGAGTACGACCTCCTGAGTGCACTGGTGCGCTATCACGCGACGGAGCCGAGCGACCGATGACCCGTGCGACGAGAACGCGTCTCGTTGCACTCGCGGGCATGCATGCCTCCTCTTCGCCTGCGGCGCCGCTTCGATGGCGCTCTACGCTCTGCAGCGCTGGCTGCGTGCGCGGCGCGGCGAAGCGACGCGGACGGAGTGACTGGATGAGCCGCGCCGCCCGCTAGCCACGCACAGGAACAGGCGGCAGCTTTGGGCATTCCCGCCCTGCTGAGCCGCCCACCGCAATGACGTCCGACCTCCGCGACCGCCTCCAAGCCGCCCTCGGCGACGCGTACCGCATCGACCGCGAGCTCGGGGGTGGGACGCCACGGCGGCGCTCATGCGTGAGAACCTCGAGGCGGCGACGGGGCCGACGGCGATCGTCACCACGGTCATTCGCGAGCTCGCGCCGCTGATCGATCATCCGCGACTCGGTCCGCTCGTGCGACAACTGTCGTTGTGGGCGACGGCGCCCCACACAGTCAGCAACACGTTCGCCCGTCGATACAGCGTCTGACGGCGTCATCGGCGAGCCACACTCAAACATCATGCAAACCCCGCTGCGTTACCGGACCTGGAAGTTCATCATCCTCGCGATGGTTGCCTCCGCCGGATTCGCCCAGACGGCCGCGGCTCAGGCCCAGCCCGAACCAGGTGTTGGCAGTCGCATTCGCATCGCACTCCCCGACTCGCTGCGTGCCGCTCCGTTGATGCGACCGGTCTTGCTCGTCACGGGGACCGTCGTGCGGACGACCCAGGATTCGCTCGAGCTCCACGTCGGTGGCGCGAACTCCTTGTCTGTCGCGCGGAGCGACATCATCGGGCTCTCGGTGAGCGAGGGGACCTCACGCATGCGTAGCGCCTTTGACCACGCGTTGTTCGGAGGGCTGCTCTTCGCTTTCGCCACGTATGCCGTCGATAATAGCGAGGGCCACACCCGCGGCCGCTACATCGCGATCGGCGCTGTGAGCGGCACCGCCATTGGAGCGTTTCTCGGTGCGATGAGCCCGTTCGAGCACTGGAGGAAGTTGCGGCGCTGAGGCTCGTATCCGATGTTCTCATGGGTCACAGGGAGGCCTTCCATGAACGAGGTTCTGGCTTTCCAGGCAACGCTCTTCGTCTGCGGCACCGTCTCGTTTGTCGCGACATTGCATTTCATCCGGCGTTTCCTCGAGCTCCGGCACGAGCGCCCGCTTCGAGCGCCGACTGACGACCTCGCGGAGCGACTGGCGCGAATCGAGTCGACGGTCGAGGCCACGGCGCTGGAAGTCGAGCGCGTCGCCGAGGCGAATCGATTCGTCGCCAAGGTGCTCAGCGAACGCGTCGTACCCGCAGCCACGTCGAGCAGAACACCCGAGCGGGTCATCACGCCACACTAGTCCGCTCGCGCACGGCGCGCTCTATCCTGCTCGCCGGGGTCAGAAGCTGGGGTCAGATACCTTCGGTATCCGACCCCTTGGCGTCTGGCGCTGACCCAACGACGTTCGCGCGCCTCTCGACGTCCAGGCCGCTGCAGAGGGCCAAAGTCTCATAGGCGAGCAATCCGTTTCCGCCGACGATGCACGATGCATCCGGCCGTGTCTCACGTGACGCCAGCGCGACGACACGCCCCCGCATGCGGTGACGGCTCGCAGCTCGACAATGGAGACCTCATTGGGCCGACCCTGGGTCCAGGGCAGTCGCGCGATCGGTGTTGGTGGTCTGGCCGTGGCACTCGCCTCGTCCATGCCGCGCACCACGCTCGCGCAAACCCGCGCCGCGTATCCCGACACGCAGCCGGTGAAGCCGCGCGTCGAGCTGTTCGGCCAGCTCGTCACGGACGTCATCTACGACTTCGAGCAGAACAATCCGGCCTGGTTCGACGTCGTCCGGCCGACGAAGCTGCCCGCATTCACGGACGAGTTCGGACGCGACGGCCGGCTGTACTACAGCGTGCGTCCCACGCGACTCGGCGTGCGTACGGCGATTCCCACGAAGCTGGGCCTCGTCAACAGCATCTTCGATTTCGAGATGTTGGGCGACGCGGGCCGTACCGGCTTCTCACTGTCCCGAGCGTATGTCTCGCTCGGCAAGTGGGGGATGGGGCAGTACGACAGCCCCTTCATGGACATCGACGTCTTCCCGAACACGCTCGAGTACTGGGGCCCGTCCGGGATGATCTTCTTCCGCAACGTGCAGGTGCGCTACATGCCGATCCAGGGCGCATCGCGCGTGACGGTGGCGCTCGAGCGGCCCGGCGCGAGTGGCGACCGAGGTGACGCCGACGGGACCGACGTTCTGCACCACATCGACCTCGCCGACGTGGTCGGTCGCTTCCCCTGGCCCGACCTCTCGGCCGAAGGGCGGCTCGCACGAACGTGGGGCTACGTGGAGCTCGCGGGGATCCTGCGCGGCATCTACTGGGACGATCTGCTCCGTCGCACCACGATCGATCTCGACGGGAGCGCGCTCGGCTGGGGGCTGAGCCTCAGCTCCAACGTCAAGACGGCCAAGCACAACGTCCTCAAGCTGCAGATCAATTACGGCGAAGGGATCGAGAGCTACGTCAGCGACGCACCGTTCGACATCGGGACCGAACGGCATCCGGAGAATCCCATCCGCCCCATCACCGGCACGGCGCTGCCCGTGCTCGCCGGCACGGCGTTCTACGACCACACGTGGAACAGCAGGTTCACGTCATCGATCGGGTACTCCGGCGTCCGCATCACCAACAGCGATGGGCAGAGCGCGCTGGCCTTCCACTCCGGCCAGTATGCGCTCGCCAACCTGCTCTACACCCCCGATCCGGCGCTGCTGTTCGGCGGCGAATTCCAGTGGGGCCATCGCAAGAACGCGTTCGACGGCTTCGGCTCGAACGACTTCCGCATCCAGTTCACCGGACGACTCAACTTCGCGATGCCGCTCGTGGCAAAGCAGGAGAAATGACAATGGGACAGAGCGCGAACGGCGCGTTCGGCGTGCACTCCGAAGTCGGCAAGTTGAGGAAGGTGATGGTCCACCGGCCCGACCTCAGCCTCAAGCGACTGACGCCCTCGAATCGCGACGAGCTGCTGTTCGACGACGTGCTGTGGGTGGAGCAGGCACAGAAGGAGCACGACCAGTTCGTGACGGAGATGCGCACGCGCGGCGTGGAGGTGTTCCACGTCCACGAGCTGCTCGCCGAGGCGCTCGAGCAGCCCGGCGCGCGCGAGTGGGCGATCCAGCACACGGTCAGTCCGTATACGGTCGGGCCGGCCGCCGTCGATGCCGTGACCCGAGCACTCGACACGATGAACGCGGAGGAGCTGGCCACGCACATGATCGGTGGCGTCACGCGCGCCGAG